>JBEKZY010000085.1:0-16618 GCA_049509395.1 Thermoguttaceae bacterium
GCAAGGGCAAATCGGCCGGCAGGTTTTTGGCTAAAATCGTATATTCGGCCCCGTGGCCGTCGTTGGTATCGACCAGCAGGCGATGGTCGCAGAGAAAACGGATTTCCAGTGAGAATTTCCCTTGGTCGTCGGTCTTGGTCCGGCCGATTTCCTCGCCCGCGGCATCAAAGGCCTTTACGTCGGCATTTCGGGCAGGCGTGCCGTCGTGAAAACTCGCCTTGCCCTGGATGGTTTTGCCTTCGACCGTGGCAAAAACCTCCATGTTATGAGCGAGTGCAATTGACGGCGAAAGAAAGAGTAAAAAAAAGATTGCAAATTTAAAATTGCAAATTGCATATTGCAAATTGTTGCGCTTGTTCATTGATATTTTACCGTTGATTGTGCTATGGTTGTGATCGCGAAACCGCAAGCGGTTCACATGAATACTCATCTCTCATCCCTTATCACTCATCCTTCAGCATGTTGTGTTCCAGATTCATAAGCGGGGACCAGCCGCGGGGCATCGAGCAGTTCGGGGCGGACTTTTCTGATAAATACCACAACGCTGCCCGTTACCATGCCTTCGATCGCTGCCGAGGGCAGGTGAACGGCCAGAATCAGCGGCACGAGCGCTGTGAATTCCTTGCCGGCAAGAATCAAGACACCCGTGCTAATCAAGGCGCCCAGGATCATGGCAGTCGCCCCGGCGGCAAAACCCACGCCAAAGACCATCCACTCGCTATTGACAGCAACGGCCCGGCGAAACAGGTAATGGCAAACCACCGCGGGCAGGGCCATGATTACCGTGTTCAGGCCCAGGGTCGTCGGTCCGCCGATGGAAAAAAATACCGCCTGTAGAGTCAAGGCAATCAAAATGGCGGGAAATGCAACCCAGCCGAGGACCAATCCCAAAAGACCGCTTAACACTAAATGCACCGAGCTGGGGCCAAGAGGCACTTGAACCAAGGAGGCCACGAAAAACACGGCGCTAAGCAAGCCGGCCTGAGGCAGGCGCTGCGGATCGAGCTTGCGCAAGCCGATGGCCGTACCCGCGGCCGCAACCAGTGCCCCGGCGGCGAGCAACTCTTGCCCATGTGGCGTGACCGACAAAATGCCTTCGTAAATATGCATTGGTTTTAGAGGTCAGGGGAATGACAAATATGGTTCTGTTCTTATGATAATACTATTTTTAATATTGTAACACTATAATTATAATCTGTCGAGGCGGCGGACAATAGAAAACATCTGGGATTTTGTCCGGATTTTCACACCCTACGAGTGGAGGTGTATATACTCCGGCAGGATGAAAAAATCGGTCAGACACCCGGAGTGTATCCGAGGAACGGCATAAACGACCTCTATAGGCTGAAAGCCGATGGCTGATAACCGATTGCTTGCATCGAAAAACTTAGAACTGATAACTGAAAACCTACAGCCCCGGTTCGCAATTGATGCAATCGATCAACTGCCGCAGCCTGCCGTAATTGCGGCGGTTGAATTGGAAGATCAGCCGCGGAAGATCGGCCAGGTCGGGGTCGTCGTGTTCCTCTGCCAGGGCTTCGCCGACCTGGAAACGGCCTGCAACAAGGATGTCGGCGAATTTCGTATTGATCGATTCCAGCAAGGCCTCGCCGGGCCGGCGGTGAAGCCGCATCACCAAGTTCGAACGAACATAGCGCAAACTGTGATAAACGCGGTAGAATTGCAGGATTTCGGCAACGGCCTGGTCGGCGTTGTCGGTAAGTTTATAGAGCGAAAGATCCTCCGGGCTGACCATTTCCTTGGCGAGAAGTTGCTTTTCCACAAACGCTTGAAAACCGGCCCAATAATCGCCGCCCCGTTGGTCCAGCAGAACCATGGGCATGATATCGCGCTTGCCGGTCTGCAAAAGCGTGAGCACTTCCAAACCCTCGTCCAGCGTGCCGAAACCGCCCGGCAACAGGCAAATGGCGTCGGTTTCTTTGACAAACATCAATTTCCGCGTGAAAAAGTATTTCATGTGGACAAGTTTCGGATCGCCGGCAATCACCGAATTGGCCACTTGCTCGAAAGGCAATAAGATATTCAAGCCCATGGCATGATCGCGGCCCGAGCCGATGTGCGCGGCCTCCATTATTCCGCTGGAAGCCCCGGTAATGACAAACCAACCTTGCCCGGACATTGCCTGTCCAAAGGCCACGGCCTGGCGATAGGCGGGATGGTCCGCCGCCGTGCGGGCCGAACCAAATACGGTCACCTTCCGCATCCGACGATATGGTGCAAAAACCTTGAAGGCGTAGCGCAATTCCTTGAGCGTGCGGCTAAGAATTTTCAAATCGCCGCGGCTGGGATGGTCGGTGGCAAGCTTATCGGTAGATTCCTTGATCCGTTGGATCAGTTCGGCCACCCGTTGCGACGCCAGGGCGGCATCGTTTATAGCGTGAATAGCAGGGTGATTTTTGTCATCCTTGGCTGGCAAATTATTATCCGTGGGTATTCCTTCGTTCACAAGCTAATCAATATGTTTAAATTTCCTTAACATTCATCCCCTAATTAAATTATATCGTATATTCTCCAGTTTAACAACTTTGTTTTGTGTCGAACTATGGCGAACTAATTCCAAACCATTGCCTCAAGAAAGCAAAACAGCCCGGGGCTGGGGACCGGGCTGGAAAATAGAGAAAGCCGGAAAATCGTAATGGATTTTAGCCGAAAATCAGGCAGACGGGCGGCGGTAATGCTGGTAAGCTAGGAGAACTTCGTATAGATCCATTGATATTCTTACTTCATCGTCGGCAAAGTCTCTTAGCCAAGTACGTTGAGATTGAAGGGCGTCTGTCAGCAGCGGCATAACTTCCATTAGGGGGACAGTTACAGTCTCGCGATGGGTATCGACAGCATTATTATTCGCGGTTTCTTCCTGCGGACCGTAATATACACGGAGATGGCATGCGTTCATGTCACAATTTCCTTCCATGGTATGCCCACCCTGTCTGTTCGCGTTATATCGGCAGGAGGTGTCTTGCGGGTTTGATCTTTTTGGAGGAAAATACCGTTTTTGCACGCCAACCGTGTTGGCGCGATGGTACATGGAAAACCGATCATCATCAAAATGCGGTTTTTCGAGACAAGCGAGACATTTCGGGATTTCTCGTCGAAGACGGCTCCGCTCCGGGGGGTCGGCTCCTGGTAGGGGGCTATCTCTGGACCTGTCGGCGGCTGGAACTATTTCCGTAATTCCAGATTCCGTTTTTGCAAAATCGCCGCATGCCTCCAACAATGTGGATTGCATATGACCGGCATGGTAACAATCGATTTGCGCCAGGTAGCTCGCGGTTTGGATATTCCTCTGCGGCAAATACAAGCAACAGTGGAATTATTGGATGAGGGGAATACCGTTCCTTTTATCACCCGATATCGCAAGGATCAAACCGGAGGGTTGGACGAGGAACAAGTTCGGCTGATTCAGGACCGGCTCGCTAAAATGCGTCTCTTGGCCGAACGCAAGCAGACCATTTTGCGGTCGATCGAGTCGCAGGGAAAGCTCACGGAAAAACTCACCAAGCAGATCCTGGCGGCGACAACGACCAAACGGATGGAAGACCTGTATCTGCCGTATAAGCCCAAGAAGCAAACGCTGGCCACCAATGCCCGCATCCGCGGCCTGGAAGGACTCGCCCAGGAAATTATCGAGGCCAACCCGCTGTGCGCCGACTTGGACGCGCGTGCGAAAGACTATGCCAACGCCGATCGGCAGGTTCCCACCGCGGCCGACGCCTTGCTGGGCGCCGGGCACATAATTGCCGAATTATTCAGCGAGCAGGCCGAATTACGCCAGCGCCTGCGGGAAATCATGCAGCGCACCGGAGTGATCGTTACCACGCGGATCGCGCCCGAGCCCAAAACTCAACCGGAAAAAACCGAAAAGCCCGAGCGGGTAGCCGCTGCCGCGGCCGCAACATTCGCGGCGCCGGCTCATCATCCGCCCGGGACGGTGCACTCGGCCGTGACTGAAGCCTCATCGCAAGCGGCCGGCATCGAACCGGTCGAATCCGCTCATACCGAACCGCCCGCGCGCCTGGAAGAGCATCATTTTCAATCATCGGCGATCGAGGCCCTGTCTTCGGATCAATATAGGCATACCGCCGATTCGACCAGCGCGGCGTCGCCGCCGGCCGATGCCGCTTCGGCGCCGGAAACGATTTCGTCCATACATGTAACAACCCCGCGCGGCGAGGCCCCGTCGGTCGCAGCGGCGGCCGCAAACGAGGTGGTTAGCACAGTCGATTCGATAGTTTTGTTGGAACATTCCGGGAGAGCGGAAAGTGCGGAACCGCTTGCGGTTCCGCCGCATGATTCCATCACAATCCTGGCAGTCGGGGAAAAGGATAAAATACCGTCCGGTTCCACGGCACAGGTAAGTTTGATTATATCATCGCCCGCAGCGCCCTCGGGATCGGTCCTGCCCACGGCGTCGACCGCCGATCAGCAAGGTCCCGCGCTGACGGCCGCCCAGCGAAAACAGCTTGCCCGGCAAAAGGCCAAGCAGGCTCAGGCGGCAAAACGGGAGCAGATGAAGAAAAAACTGGAAGAAAAGCGGATTAAATCCTTCCGCGATTATTTCGATTACCGCGAGGAAATCAAGAAAATTCCGCCCCATCGCGTATTGGCAATCAATCGGGGCGAGCGAGCCAGGGTTTTGCGGGTCAAGATCGAGACCAACTTGCAGGCCATGGTCAACGCCATGGAAGAATTACTCGTCCCGCCGAACCATCCGCATGCCGATTATCTTCGCGGCTGCGCCCGGGATTCCCTCTCGCGTTTGATCCTTTCCAGCCTGGAGCGCGAAGCCCGCCGCGAATTGACCGATCGGGCGGAGGCCCACGCGGTGGGCGTCTTCGCCAAGAATCTCCGCAATCTGCTGTTGCATCCGCCGGTGCACAATCATCGGGTTTTGGCCTTGGATCCCGGTTATAAAAGCGGATGCAAACTGGCGGCGCTCGATCAGTTCGGCAACCTCCTGGAACACGCGGTTATCTACCTGATCGGCAAACCCGAACTCCGCGACAGCGCCCGGCAAAAGCTCATCGAACTGGTGAAAAAACACCAGCTTACAGTAGTGTGCATCGGCAACGGCACGGCCTGCCGCGAGGCTGAGAAATTCGTGTCCGACGTGCTGGGCAGCGAGCTCAAAGAGCAGGGCCCTGCTTATGTGATCGTCAACGAAGCCGGGGCCAGCGTGTACTCCACCAGCCGCCTGGGACGCGAGGAATTTCCCGACTACGACGCCACCCTGCGCGGGGCGATTTCCATTGGACGGCGCTTACAGGACCCCTTGAGCGAACTGGTCAAAATCGATCCGGCCAATATCGGCGTCGGCCTTTATCAACACGATGTCAAAGCCAAGCACCTGCGCACATCGCTGGACGACGTGGTCGAATCGTGCGTCAACTACGTGGGCGTAGACGTGAACACCGCCAGCCCGGCCCTGTTGCGCTACGTCTCCGGATTGAACCAGTTGACCGCGCACCGCCTGTACGAATATCGGCGCGAGCACGGGCCGTTTATGAATCGCGATCAATTACGCCAGGTGCCGGGCCTGGGCGAGGCGACTTTCGTGCAGGCCGCCGGCTTTTTGAAAATTGCCGCCGGCGATAATCCCCTGGACACCACCTGGATCCATCCCGAAAGCTACCCGGTTGCCAACCGTATATTGCAGCGCCTGGAATGCACGCCCAACGATCTGACCGATAAAACCTCCACCGCCGCCCTGGCCGAACGGATGACAAAGGTCGATTTGGACGCCATGGCCAAGGAACTGGAGGTGGGCGCGCTGAGCTTGAAAGACATCTTGGCCCATCTTGCCCGGCCCGGACGCGATCCCCGCGAAGATCTGCCTCCGCCCGTTTTCAAACACGGCGTGCTCAAACTCGAGGACCTCACCGAAGGCATGGAATTGACCGGCACGGTCCTCAACGTGGTCGATTTCGGCTGCTTTGTCGATATCGGCATGCACGACAGCGGACTGGTGCACGTCAGCCACATGGCCGACCGTTTCATCCGCGACCCCCACGAGGTGGCCACAGTGGGCGACGTGGTCAAGGTTTGGGTCCTTGCCGTCGACAAGGAGCGGCGGCGCGTGTCGTTGACCATGGTCCAACCGGGCACCGAGCGGCCTCGGCCCCCGCGGCACAGCCATAAGCCTGAGCACGGCTCAACACCGGAAGGCGCCGGCGCCGCAACCGCAAACGCCGATGGAACAAAATCGCAAGCCGCAAAACCAGTGGGCGGGGCGAATCGACGCGACCAAAATCGCGATAAATTCACCCGTCGCGATCGGGGGCCACAAAACCGGCCGCCGCGCGGCGACAGGCCGCCCCAAACCGATAGGCCGCCGCGCGAACAAGGCCAACAAACGTCCGATGGTCGTTCCTACCAGCGACGGCCCCAGTCGTCGCGCCCCAGGCCGCATGGGCAAAATCAACCCAGATCCAAGCCAAAACCTTTCATACCCATCACCGACGCCATGAAGGAAGGCAAGGAACCCATGCGGACCTTCGCCGACCTGGCGCAATTCTACCAACAAAAAAAACAGCCGGAGTCACCGCAAAAACCCGCCCCACAAACGCTGGAAGCGAAAGGTGAACCACCTGCCGCCTCGGCCGAAACGCCGCCGGCCGCCGACCAAGTTATAGAAACCATAGAGCAAGCTCCTGTGGCGAATGAACAAGGACCAGTTGCCGCACCGAACGCGGAAATAAGTCGCCAGAGCGATGAAACGACCGTGCAAAATCCCCAGCCCGATCAACCTGGGGAAGGAGTTTAATAACCTGAGTTTTGGATAAAGTGTGGTAATATTTTGCCCCGGAGGGGCTTAGTCGTATAGCCGGCGGCGTTAGCCGCCGGAAAATAGGATTCGCAAATGCAAAAGCCCTGAAAGGGCGACATGGATGTGGAAAACATCCATCAATGCCGCCCTTTCAGGGCTTAACCCGCCGTTTTGACTTGTTCCAGGGACTCACGTCCCTGGCTACACGATTAAGCCCCTCCAGGGCAATATATAAAGACTAAAGCCCCTCCGAGGCGATAGACAAATTCATAAACAAAACTCAGGTTGATAATAAATCACATACCTTGTTTTTACTTCCGTATTCTACTATCTGACTTTTAACTTCTGCATTGTCTATCATGGAATTTCAACAGCGGCTGCAAAAGGCGATCGAACGCGGTCAACGGGCAAGCGTCGCCCGGGCACAGGCCGAACTCGATCAGGCGGTAAACGAAAAAGAACTCCAACGGCTCCACGCCCAGTATCGCTTGGAATTGTCCGAACGCATCGAACGCTGCCTGAAAAACGTGGCCGATCAGTTTCCCGGTTTCAATTATGAAGACATCGTGGATGAACGAGGCTGGGGCGGGGCCATCAGCCGCGACGATCTGCGCCTGGGCCCGTCGGGCCGCACAACCGCCTTCAGCCGCCTGGAAATGGTCATCCGCCCGTACTCTTCCTCTCACATCTTGGAACTGATCGGCAAGGCCGCGATCCTGAACCGCGAGGTCTTCAACCGCTCCCAATATCACGGCCTTACCGAAGCCGATCTGACTTCGTTCACCGAGATGATCGACCACTGGGCCCTGGAATTCGCCGAACTATATGCGGGAAAAAGTTAAAATCTCCCCTCTACCTTTGGGAGAGGGGCAGGGGGTGAGGGCATAATGAGAGATAGTATACTGTCAAGCGAAAAGCCGACCATTTTCACTATTGGTCACTCTAATCATTCGCTTGAGGATTTTTTAGCTCTCATAAATCAACATAATATCGCAACACTGGCCGACGTGCGTTCGTCACCCTATGGCCGGCTGGAGCATTTCAACCGGGAAATCATCGCGGCCGCGCTAAAGGCGGCTGGTATTGAATACATATTCATGGGCCGGGAATTGGGCGCCCGACGCGAAGAGCAAGAATGCTATGAGAACGGCATGGCGGTTTACGAGAAGATCGCCAATCTGCCGGCGTTTCAAGAAGGCCTTTCGCGGTTGCACCAACTTGCTTTGAAGTCTCCTTTGACGGTAATGTGCGCGGAAAAAGAACCACTGGATTGCCACCGCACGATTCTAATCTGCCGTCACCTGCGCGATTCGGGGCTTCAGATCAAACACATTTTGGCCGACGGCGCTCTGGAAGATCATGCACGCACCGAAAAACGCCTTGTTAAAAAGATGGGCATCGAGCGAACCCTATTCGAACCCGACTTGAGCGAAGAAGAAATCATCCGCCGCGCCTATGACAAGCGCGGGCAAGAGACCGCTTTTCGCTACAACTACGAGGAAATGACGCAATGACGACTGACCCGGCAACCCCGAATCCGTCGCCCTGTATCACGCTGTTCACAGTCGGATTCACGGGAAAGACGGCCAAGGATTTTTTTGAGACGTTAAAACTATCCGGCGTGCGGCGCGTGGTCGATATCCGCCTGAATAATGTCTCGCAATTGGCCGGTTTCACCAAGAAGCGCGATTTGGAGTACTTCTTGCGCGTCATTGCGGATATTAACTACGTACACGAGCGAGACCTTGCACCGACAAAGGAAATACTCGACGACTACAAGAAAAAACGGATCGACTGGAACGAGTATGAAAACCGATATCGGCGCCTTATTGAGGAGCGCCAGCCCGCCAAGGGCCTAAAGCCTGAAGATTTTGATCGCGCATGCCTGCTTTGCAGCGAGCCTACGGCGGAACACTGCCATCGCCGCCTGGCGGCCGAATATCTCAATGAAGCCTGGGGAAACGTAACAATAGTGCATCTGTAATACCGGGAAGGGCAAATGACCCGCTTGATCTGCCTGGCAAACTCGCGCCGTGACGGCGGCCGATGCGTGGCCGGAATCGACATCGATTCGGGCCTGTGGATTCGTCCCATTCCGCCCCGGGGAGGCGCGATCCCGGAAGAAAAAACATTTCTAAGCGGCCGGTTATTCACGCCCTTGGACATAATCGAACTCGAACTCGATCCGCCGGCCTTTGCCACCCGCTTTCAATGCGAAAACCGCTTGATGCAAAATTGGAATTGGCGTCTGGCCGGGCGGGTCAATGCGGGCGATATTCGCAAGTATTGCACCCGGGAAAAATCCGTCCTGCACGGTACGGGCAAAACCGTCCAGCCCTCCGATCTCCAGCGCCTGCCTCCGGAAAAATGGACCTCTTTGGAACTGATCCATTCCGCAAACGTGACTTTCGAGCCCGATCCGCGCATGCCAATCCGCTGGCAAGCCAGGTTTTCGCCAGGCTCCGCCGCTCCGGCTTATTGCCTGAGCATTACCGACCCGGAGGCGACGCTCCGCCTGAATAAAAAACTAAGAATCAAACCCGATTGCCTGTTGACGGTCAGCCTAACCGAGCCAAAAGAATTCAAGGAATACGGCAAGCCGGAACTCTGCTATAAACTCGTCGCGGCAGTGATAGAGTTGTAAAAAGAATGAGTGAACAATTCCTTTTGCGGTTTCGCGAGATAAACGAACTGAAAACCATCAACTGACAACTGATTACTCCTCTTTTCTACCGGCATATTCCTCCGAATGATCGGCGTGGAGTTTCCAGTTGGCCGTATACTGGTCGGCGAGGATCTTATCGCGGATGACCAGGAGATTTTCGGCGTTGTGTTCTTCGGCCTGCTTGGTGAAATTGAACGATCCGGTAATCACCACTTGCCCGTCGATAATAATGACTTTGTTGTGGGCGATGGCGTGTTGGCTGTCGATAAGCACCGGCACGCGGTGGTTGTGCAAATAGTCGGCCTCCGAGTATTTCTCGGTCTTATCGCTGCGGTCGAGAATCACTTCCACGTGCACGCCACGATTATATGCTGCGACAACGGCCTTGGCGATCGGCGTGGATGTTAAACTGTAAGCCTGGATAAGGATGCTGGACTGTGCGGCATCGATTTCCCGGACCACCGCCTCGGTGCAACCGCCCTCGGGCGAAAAGTAGACCTCGATCGGCGGCAACGGCCGGTTAGAAAAAGCATTATCGCACCCCGAGGGTAATAAGATACAAATACAAATTAGAAATAAAGCAAAACGTCGCATTGCGGTCCCCTGAATGGAAAGAATAAATCGAACTGCTATAATTTAACAAAAATAAAAATTGATGATAGGCCGAATAGGATATGATCTTGTTCAATTTGCAATTTGAAATTTGCAATGTCCAATTTGCAATATAGAAATAGTGTGTGCAAAATATACACAAACCTCATCACAAAGATGCTAAACCAATGAATAATACAACATTAACTCGCGAGCAATCGCGGCGGGTGGACCGGGTGGCGGCGGAGGAATTCGGCCTGTCGGGCCTGGTATTAATGGAAAATGCCGGCCGGGGCGTCGCCGACGTGCTCTGCGGACTGGGAATCTCGGGACCGGTGGTCATCTGCTGCGGCAAAGGCAACAACGCGGGGGACGGATTTGTCGTCGCCCGGCATTTGGACCTGCGGGGCCATGCGGTTCGGGTGCTGCTTTGGGCCAAACCGGAGGAATTGACCGGCGATGCGGAAGTTAACTTCCGGATCTTAAAAAAAACCAATGTGCCGATTGAAATTTTCGGCAACCGGCACGATCCGCAGCGTCTTGCCGAACTATTGGCCGATGGCGCATGGATCGTCGACGCCCTTTTAGGCACCGGCGCCCGAGGCGAGCCACGCCCGCCGCTGGACGCGGCAATAGATCAATTAAACGCGGCTCCCGCGCCCAAGTTGGCCGTTGATCTGCCCTCCGGACTGGATTGCGACACGGGCACAGCCGCGCGTCACACGATCCGCGCTACCGAGACGTGCACTTTCGTAGCGGCCAAACCCGGCTTCTTTGCCCCAGGCGCGGAACAATACGTGGGCCGGCTGCACGTCTTGGATATCGGCGCCCCGCGCCAGGCGATCGAAAGAGTGTTGAAACCACAGGATTAAGAAAACGAACAGAGAACAAATTTTCCTAACAATTTGGGGCGCAAATAAATAAATTCACCACGAAAAGGCCAAAGTACGAAAGAACGAAAAATCTTTATATTTCTGTTTCGTGAATTCGTTATTTCGTGTTTTCGTGATAAAAATAGTTGTGTTACCAAAGTTGTTATTGTTTTATCCCAGTCCGTTAAATAGTAGCAATTTTTTTTAAACTGAGTTTTCGTTTATTTGTTGTTTTTCTGCGCCTCGGCCAATTCCCGTTCCAACTCGTTCACGCGGCGTTCCAGTACGGAAATGTGGTTTCGCAATTGTTCGATTATTTCACGGTCGCTTGGGGAGTTATTGGGGGCGGGCAGAGGGATTGTCTTGGCGGGCGGCGTCGTTGTCTTGGCTGGCCCGGGCTCAGGCAGAATTAATTCGCCCGGGGGCAAAGGGATCATCTCGGCCGTTTGACTTACCGGTGCAGGCGCGGCCGGAGGGCGGCCGAGAGTGACTTTTATCTTTTTCGGCGCGCCGTCGCGAAGGATGTCAAATTCCACAACATCGGCCGGTTGGTAAACCCCGAGAATTTCGGTCAAGTCGCTCAATTGCCGCACTCGCGTGCCCGCCAGCGCGGTAACCAGGTCTTGTTTTAGCAATCCGGCCTTTTCGGCAGGACCGCCCGGACGAATTTCGGTGATCCGCACCCCGCGGCCGCGATCCTTTCGATCGTCCGCCGTCATGCCCAGATAAACCGGCGCGGGATTATCCGTTATATTGTCCGGGGAAGGCGCAGGCGGAGGCGACGGAACGGAGGACACTGGCCCAGTGGACCCAGAACGATACACAGAAGTGCCCCCCTGCGAAGGACTGACACGCTGGCGGATCTGCTGCTCGAGCCGGTCCAAAGTCGTCTGGGCCAAAACCACGTCCGCTAGGATAAAATTAAATAACGGCAAAACCACAAGCCGGGTAAGTGTGGAAGAATGCACTCTCATTTTCGAATCTCCTGATTGTGTAACAAGGAGAAATGGGGGAAATATTTTTTTATATGCTTCATTAATATATCCAAATTATTGCCTTTACCTTATCCCCCTTTTCCCTTTTTCCTTCTCTTGCAGCTTAATACATACAATTATAGCAGTTTTTTGTGCGAATGTTGACTAACATTACTCGTCGATTTAAGGTATTCTTCTCCCATGGCCTTTGATAATTCTCATTCCCTGCGAATTTGTCCGGTTTCGCTTGAAGATCGACCCGCGGCGCTCGAATTGGCATTTGGTTATTTGTCCGGCGAGGAGCGCCAGCGGCAAATCGAAGCGATTTCATCGGCATCGTCAACCTCTGAGCATCCATGGGAGGGTTTGTTGGGGGCTTATCGGAGCGGCAAATTGGTGGGTTCGATTTTTTCACAAATTCAGCCGGGAAAATATGCCCAAGTTTGGTTGCCTTGTTTGATTCAAGATGAAACCGCGGGCACGGCGGTTGACTTGTTGCGAGCCACTGCAGAACGGCTCGACCTAGGCCCGGTTCGCATGGCACAAATCTTGTTGGAAGCCGTCGCTACGGAAGATGAAAAGACTTTGAGCGAGGGGGGATTCGATTATCTAACCGACTTGCTTTACCTGGTCTGCCTAGAAGACGATTTTCCTCGTGCTGTTTTGCCCTGCCCGTTGGAATTTGAGGTTTATAATTCTCAAAATCACGATCGATTGGCACGCATTGTTGATGCCACATATCAGGAAACTCTGGATTGCCCAAAACTCAATCATGTGCGTCAATTGGACGACGTGTTGGCGGGCTATCGGGCGACTGGGGAATTTTTACCCGACCGTTGGCTGATCGTACGTTATGAAAATCGCGACGTGGGTTGCCTGCTTCTGGCCGATCATCCCAGATACGAGAACATGGAATTGGTGTATATGGGAGTAATTCCCGAAAATCGGGGGCAACATTGGGGGGCGGACATCGCACGGCGCGCACAATGGGTGGCCCGGCAAGCGGGCAGGCCCAGGTTGGTGCTGGCGGTCGACGCATCCAATCGTCCGGCGATAGAAATGTACGCATCGGTGGGGTTTCGCACCTGGGACCAGCGGCGGATTTATTATCGAATTTTTTCACCATAAAAAATATGGGGATTGGGGTGGAAGTTGTACTTCCACCCCTGGACGACAGTACAACTGTCGCTCCCTACTATGCGGCTTTTCTGGCCTTTTCCGGATTCGGCATTGCCAACGGCCGATTCGCGGCAGGCGGCAAGTCTATAAGTGGAAATACCTTTAGCCTATTAAACGCCTTTTCGGCGAGCGCTTGGCATGCCCGGTTTGAACAGTTTTTCCACGATCAAGGGGTTGCGAATCCAGGATCGCAATTATAATTTTTTTGCCGCATAAAGCGGTATTTTCCCGCGATTCAGGCTTAAGGCCCCGCCGGGAAAAAAATTTTCGACAAGATGGCCGGGGGGCCTTTGACATCTTTGCTAGCAAGGTTAGAATCAGTCTCTCGCGTGATACAAAACAAAGGGACCAAGGCGGCGTCTGCCGTTACAGCAAGCGCCTCTATCTCCGACATCACTCCGAATTTGTTTGCTTGGATAAATATATTTTTGCGGACGGCCGGAAGATAGTGCGCACTAGGGACGTGTAGGAAGTGACCAGGGACGATATGGAGATCGTGTCGGCTTTGTGCAAATCACTGGGCGACAAGGTCGGACAAAAACGCTTTGATTTGTGGTTCGGCGCCGGAACGCGCATCGACTACGACGGTCGGTCGCTGCTGATCGGGGTGCCCAACCAATGCTTCCGCGATTGGATATCCGGCAATTTCCGCCGGCAAATCGAGGAAGCCTGCGTCGAAGTGTTGGGACATTGTCCGGCGATCGACTTCCACATCGACGACAACGCGGCGGACCATAAGGGTCTACCAATGTCCGATTCCGGAAACGGCAAAACCAATACTTCGACGGCTCGCGCCACGGGACCGGAGCCGGCGATTATCCCCATGGCCGCGCACCGGGAAAATCCGCCCCCCAAATCGGCCGAACCCGCCGCCTCTCCCTCCGGTCGCAAATTTGCCACGCTGGAAAGTTTTGTCGCCGGATATCAAAACCGGCTGGCCTTGGCCTCGGCCGAAATGGTCGTCCGCCAAATGGGTCAATTCACGCCCATGTTGTTTTTCGGGCCCAGCAGCGTGGGCAAAACCCATTTGCTCGAAGGCATTTGGTCGGCCGCCCGAAAAAGCTCCCGTAATCTATCGGCCTTGTATCTTTCCGCCGAGCAATTCACCAGCCATTTTCTCGAGGCCCTGCGGGGCAGCGGGTTGCCCAGCTTCCGCCGCAAATACCGGGGCGTGGGACTTCTGATCATCGACGACCTGCAATTTTTCGTAGGTAAACGCGCCACGCAGGTCGAATTGCTGCACACCGTCGATACGCTTATGCGCGAACGGCGGCAATTGGTGTTTGCGGCCGATCGCTCCCCCGCCGAACTGGCCGAATTAGGACCGGAACTCACCACGCGCCTGGCCAGCGGAATGGTCTGCCGCATCGAACCGCCGGACTATGCCACGCGCTTGGGCATTGTCTCGCAACTGGCTCGGCGGATGAAATTGCACCTGCCGGCCGACGTGCAGGAATATGTCGCCTCGCGATTGACCAACCACGCCCGCGAACTCTCCGGCGCCCTGTGCCGCTTGCAAGCCACCAGCGAGGCCCTGGGCAAGCCGATTACCCTGGCCATGGCCGATGAGGCCCTGCGCGAAATGATTCACAACTCCACCCGCCCGGTCCGCCTGGGCGACATCGAAAAGGCCGTCTGCCAGGCTTTCGGCCTGGAACCGCAAAGCCTGCAGGCCGACGACAAATCAAAAAACATCAGCCATCCGCGAATGCTGGCCATGTGGCTGGCGCGAAAGCATACCCGGGCGGCATTAAGCGAAATCGGCCGCTACTTCGGACGCCGCAGCCACAGCACCGTCGTCTCCGCGCAAAAACGCGTCGACCGCTGGGTGGCCTGCGGGCTCTCGATCGACCTGGCCCAGCGGGCCTGGACCGTGGACGAGGCCATCCGCCACGTCGAACGCCATCTGGCGGCCGGCTGATGTTAATGGTATTATTCATATGTCAAAGCCGGGTTCTTTTGTTGCGCACCCATAGATCGCCCAGTATGGGAGGAAGCTCGTGATTAATCGGCTTATCAAGGTATTCTTGGCGGCCTTCGCTGTGACAATCGGCGTGAATTTCTCCCTCTTAGCTCAATGCACGCCAACGCGTCTTCGCTGCGAATCCGATACCGAGCCTCTGGGAATTGACACGCCTCAGCCTCGGCTCAGTTGGAACATCGAGAGCAATGACGATTCCGTGCGCGGGATAAGACAGACGAGCTATCAAATGCTCGCGGCGACATCACCGATACTCTTGGCCCGCGATGAAGGCGATCTGTGGAACAGCGGCCAAGTGGAATCCGGCGATTCGACGTATATTCCCTACGCCGGAAAACCGCTGGCATCGGGTCAGCTTGTCTTCTGGAAGGTCCGCATCTGGGACAACGCCGGCAACGCATCCCCGTGGAGTCAGATCGCCAGTTGGACGATGGGCCTACTCGATCCGGAACACTGGCAACCGGCTCGCTGGATCAGCGCCGCAACGGCGGTCGCTCCACCGACGTCGGAAAAAAACGATGCTCACGGCGAGGTAACCGATAACTACGCCTCGATGCTCTTGCGGCGTGATTTCATCTGCAAGCCGTTGATTAAGCGAGCAGTCGTCTTTGTCAGCGGCTTGGGGCAATACGAACTATCGATAAACGGCAAGAAGGTCGGCGTTCAGTTGATCGCGCCTGGTTGGACAAATTATCGCAAAACAGTGCTCTACGACACCTTCGACGTCAGCAACCTTGTTCGTGTCGGCGAGAACGCTATCGGTCTGATTTTGGGCGGCGGGATGTATCGCATCGAACCTACACGCGGCCGGTATGTTAAGTTCACCAACTCATTCGGTAGTCTGAAGGCGATCGCAAAGCTGCAAATCGAATACACCGATGGAACTATTCAAACTGTCGCAACCGACGATAAATGGCAGGTCGCGCCGGGACCGATCACGTACAGCAACGTGTTCGGCGGCGAAGATTACGATCGTCGACTCGAATCTGCGGACTGGGACGCATCCGGCTTCACACCAGTTGAATTGTGGCCTTGTGCGAATGAGGTTGACGGGCCCGGCGGCGTTTTGCGCGGCCACTCCGCCGCGGCGCCGCCGATCCAAGCCATCGAGATGCGACGCCCGGTAAGCGAGAACAAACTCAGCCAGAATGTCACCATCTACGACCTCGGGCAGAACGCTTCCTTCATGCCGCGTCTGACGGCTCACGGGCCGGCCGGATCGTACGTTAGAGTCATCCCTTCCGAACTGCTCGGAACCGACGGTTTTGTCGACCGGTCCTCCTGCGTGCAGGACGCCGGCGGTCCTGCATGGTGGCAATACTCGCTCGCGGGAACCGGTGAAGAGCATTACCTTCCAAAGTTCTTCTACCAGGGCTGTCGCTACCTTCAGGTCGAGCGCTATGCCGCCGCGCCAAGAGTGGAATTGCCGATCGTAGATGCCGTCGAGGGCGTCGTAGTCCACTCGTCGGCCGAGCCGATAGGCGAGTTCGAATGTTCAAACGAACTGTTCAACAAAATCTACTCGCTCGTCCGCTGGGCGCAGCGCAGCAACATGATGAGCCTGATGAC
>JBEKZY010000086.1:0-16606 GCA_049509395.1 Thermoguttaceae bacterium
CGATGAAATTCCTTTCGATTTCTCCCGCAAGCTAATGTCCGTGGTGGTGGAAACCCCGGAAGGCATCCACCGGCTGATCTGCAAGGGTGCGCCGGAATCGGTTTTTCAGCGATGCACTCAATTCGAGTTGGAAGGAAAACTTTATCCCGTCGATCCGCTCCTGATTCAAGATTTAAAAGAGGAATACGACGACCTGAGCGCCGATGGTTTCCGCGTGCTGGCCATCGGATACAAGGACTTGGAGCACAAGCCGGCCTATTCCAAGGACGACGAGAGCAATCTGGTGCTGAAGGGTTACGTGGCGTTTCTCGATCCCCCCAAGCAGACCTCCGCCCCGGCCGTGCTGGCCTTGCGCGACCACGGCGTCACGGTAAAAATCCTTACCGGCGACAATGAGCTGGTCAGCCGCAAAATCTGCCAGGAAGTGGGCCTGCTGACCGAGCATGTGCTGTTGGGATCCCAGGTCGAGGCCATGTCCGACGTGGAACTGGCCGAAGCCGCTGAAAACACCTTGCTCTTCGCCCGGCTTTCGCCCATGGACAAACAGCGGATCATCAAAGCCCTGCAAAGCAAAAAGCACGTGGTGGGATTCATGGGCGACGGGATCAACGATTCGCCCGCGCTCAGGGCCGCCGACGTTGGAATCTCCGTCGATACCGCCGTCGATATTGCCAAGGAAGCAGCCGACGTAATCCTCCTGGAAAAAAGCCTGATGGTCCTGGAGGAAGGCGTACTGGAAGGGCGAAAGGTTTATGCCAACATTCTCAAATACATCCGCATGGGCGCCAGTTCCAGTTTCGGCAACATGTTCAGCGTGATGGGGGCCAGCGCGTTTCTGGAGTTCTTGCCCATGGAGCCCATGCAAATTTTGACCAACAGCCTGCTCTACGATTTTTCGCAGGTCCCCATTCCCACCGACGACGTCGATCCCGAACAAATCGCAAAACCCAGGCCGTGGCAGATGGGCGAAATCGCCAAATTCATCCTTTTCATCGGGCCATGCAGCTCGGTATTCGATTACACCACTTATTTTATCATGCTTTATCTCTTTAACTGCTGGAATAATGCATCGTTGTTTCAGACGGGCTGGTTCGTAGAATCACTGCTCACACAAACGCTGATCATCCATATCATCCGCACCAACCGCATTCCATTCATCCAAAGCCGGGCGAGTTGGCCGGTGATAACCATGAGCATAATTGTCATGATCGTGGGCATGTGGCTGCCCTTTTCCCCCATCGGCCACTGGCTGGGCTTCACCAATGACGTGCCCTCGCTTTACTGGCCGCTTTTGGTCCTTACGCTGGCTTGTTACGTGCTTCTGACCCAAGGCGTGAAAATGTGGCTTATACGCAAGGGCTGGATTTAGTCGGAATTTGTGAACAGGAGGACAGGCATTCTTGCCCGTCTCTTTTTGGACAGCGGGTGGACCGGGTTCTTGAACCGGTGAGAAGAATTCCCAAAATGTTAGCAATATTTAGCGATTCCCTAGTCGGCTCTTGCGGCATAACCGCCCAGGTTCGAAGAGATCGCAACCTGGGCTACCCACTCGGAATTGTGCGACCGCGCTTTCCCTGCCAAAAATCAATGATGTCCCCTTTTCATCCTGCCAGCCTTGGCCTGCGCTCGAGCTAAATTGCGTAGCATTTGGCTTAACGCCAACTTACAATAGATAAAAGTAATCCCACGGACAACGGTCAGTAGATCATTGCCCACAGAACCCATAATCCGAGGGGGTAAGTCCAATGAACCAAGAACAGTTGAGACTGAAGGCAGCGCGAGAACAAGGCGTTGCGTGGAAAAAATGGGGCCCATATCTAAGCGAGCGCCAGTGGGGCACCGTCCGCGAGGACTATAGTGAGAATGGTGACGCCTGGAATTTCTTCACCCACGATCAGGCTCGCTCTCGGGCCTATCGCTGGGGTGAGGATGGTCTGGCGGGCATCTCCGACGACAAGCAGCATCTCTGCTTCGCCCTGGCCCTATGGAATGGCAAGGATCCGATTCTCAAGGAGAGGCTATTCGGATTGACCAACAGCGAGGGCAACCATGGCGAGGATGTGAAGGAGTACTACTTCTACCTCGACAGCACGCCGACCCACTCCTACATGAAGTATCTCTACAAGTATCCGCAGGCGGCTTATCCCTACGCCGACCTGCTGGAGATGAATCGCCGCCGCAACCGCAACGACATGGAGTATGAACTCCTTGACGCCGGCGTTTTCAATAAGGATCGATACTTCGACGTCTTCGTGGAGTACGCCAAAGCCGGTCCGGAAGACATCCTGGTGCGGATCACGGCGGCCAACCGGGGACCGGACGCGGCCGAACTGCATCTCCTGCCCACGCTGTGGTTCCGGAACGACTGGTCGTCGTGGATAGCCGAATCCAACCGAGTTGCCGAGAAACCAAACATCAAGCAGATCAAGGCGCCGGCAGGCGCGAGTGCGGTCGCGGCAACGCATCCAGTGCTCGGTGAATTCATTCTTTCCTGCGAAGGCGAGACGCCGCTGCTCTTTACCGAGAACGAAACAAACCACGAACGGCTTTTCCCCGGGCAAAAGAACGATTGCCCATACGTCAAGGACGGCATTAACGACTGCGTGGTGCAGGGCAACCAGGGCGCCGTGAATCCAGGCAAACAAGGCACCAAGGTCGCGGCACACTACCAGGTCAATGTCGGCGCCGGACAGACCAGAGTGATTCGCCTGCGGCTCTCCAAGTCTTCTCCGGACCAGAGGGGCAAGCCCTTTGGAAAGCTATTTGATGAAGTCTTTGCTGACAGGCTTCGTGAAGCCGATGAGTTTTACAAGTCGGTCACGCCGCCATCTGTGAGTGAAGACGCGGCCAACGTAATGCGCCAGGCGCTGGCCGGCATGCTCTGGAGCAAGCAGTTCTTCTTTTTCGATGGTGACAACTGGCTGGACGAGCACCACTCCAACCCCCTCCATTCCGGATATCGCAACTCCCGGAACTCGGAGTGGTTCCACATGCTGAACAAGGACATCATCTCCATGCCCGACAAGTGGGAGTACCCTTGGTACGCGGCCTGGGACCTGGCCTTCCACACGCTGCCGCTGGCGATCGTGGACCCCGACTTCGCCAAGCAGCAGATGGAACTGATGCTACAGGGAGTGTACCTGCATCCCAGCGGCCAGATCCCCGCCTACGAGTGGAATTTCAGCGACGTGAACCCGCCGGTCCACGCCTGGGCGACCCTGTTCCTCCATCGCACCGAGCAGGCCCTGCGCGGCGAGTCCGACGTTGATTTCCTCAAGTCGGCCTTCAACAAGCTGCTGCTGAACTTCACCTGGTGGTCGAACCGCAAGGACCGCTTCGGCAAGAACGTGTTCGAGGGCGGTTTCCTCGGACTGGACAACATCGGCGTCTTCGACCGCAGCGCGCCGCTGCCCACCGGGGGCCGCCTGGAACAGGCGGACGGCACAGCCTGGATGGCGCTGTTCAGCCAGAATATGGCCGAACTCGCGTTTGAACTCGCCGCCCATGACCACACCTACGAGGACATGGTCGTAAAATTCGCCGAGCACTTCTACTACATTGCCGCGGCCATGAACAAACCTGGGGCCAGCGGCATGTGGGACGAGGAAGACGGCTTCTACTACGACCTGCTGGTGCTCCCCGACGGCAGCACCACGCGGCTCAAGGTCCGCTCGATGGTTGGGCTCCTGCCGCTGTGCGCCACCTCGGTAATCGAAAAGTGGCAGCGGGAGCGTGCGCCGCGGGCGATGGCTCAGATAAACGAGCGTATGCGCCGCATACCCGAGCTTCTGAATACTATTCATCCCACGGGCCCGGGGCACTTCGGTGTGGCCGAGCGGGGGATCGCTGCCCTTGTCAATCCGGAGCGGCTTCGCCGGATTCTCTCGAAGATGCTCGACGAAAATGAGTTCCTCAGCCCCTGCGGCATCCGCTCGCTTTCGAAGTTCCACGAGCAGCATCCCTACGTCTTCCACGTGCAAGGCCAGGAGTACCGTGTGGATTACTTGCCGGCAGAGTCGAACACGGGTATGTTTGGCGGCAATTCCAACTGGCGAGGTCCGGTCTGGATGCCGGTAAACGCCATGATCATCCGGGCCCTTTTGCAGTTCTACCTATACTACGGCGACAACTTCAAGATTGAATGTCCCACGGGCTCAGGCAAGATGATGAATCTCTTCGAGGTGGCCAAGGAGATCGCCGGCCGACTCACCCGCATCTTCCTGCGCAACGAGCATAACCGGCGGCCCGTCTACGGCGGCACCGAGAAGTTCCAGACCGATCCCCACTGGCGCGACCACATCCTCTTTTACGAATACTTCCACGGCGACAACGGTGCGGGCCTTGGCGCGAGCCATCAGACCGGCTGGACCGGGCTTGTGGCCAAATGCATTCAGCTTTTCGGCTACCTGGATTGCAAGCGGGCCCTTGAGTTGGGCAAGGAGGCCGCGTTCTTGAAGGGCGCTGCAGACGCTCTGGAGCAGTGACAATGAGAAAGAAGCCTAAATATGCGGACCAGACCAATCGCGACTACCCGGCACTTGTCACTACTGCCCGCAGTGGTATGATCGAAGCGTAAGCTGAATGAAACGCACACACCACTTCCGGAGAGGTGAATATGAACTACTCGCTGTTCACATGGACCACGGCACTGATTTCCTGTGGATTGTTTCTCGGCATGATGGCCTTAATGGAAGTGGGCCGACGGATCGGGCTGCGGCGCTTGGCGCGGGATCCGGAAGGAGCGCGCGCAGGTGTCGGAGCCATCGAAGGCGCAATCTTCGGCCTACTCGGCCTGCTCCTGGCGTTCAGCTTCTCGGGTGCGGCCAGCCGGTTTGACTCCCGGCGGCAGTTGATAGTCGAGGAGGCAAACGCCATCGGCACGGCCTACCTACGCCTGGATCTGCTCTCGGCGAAAAACCGAGTTTCCTTGCAGGACCTTTTTCGCCAATATGTGGATGCCCGTCTGGAGGCGTATCGGAAACTTCCCGACCTTCAGGCAGTCATCGAAGGACTTGGCAAGGCGGATACGCTTCAAAACCAAATCTGGAACCGGGCCGTCACTGCCGCGCGCGACGATGGCAATCAGCCGGTCGCGATAATCTTGCTTCCGTCGCTAAACGCAATGATCGACATCACCACCACCCGGACCATGGCGGCTCGGACCCACCCTCCAACGATCGTATTCGTCATGCTCGGCCTACTGATGCTGCTCGGCTCTCTCTTGGCTGGCGTGCCTATGGCCGGCGGCAAGACCCGCAGTTGGGTTCACATTCTGGGCTTCGCTGCCATATTGGCAATTACATTCTTTGTCATTATCGACCTTGAGTATCCGCGGCTTGGGCTGATCCGGATCGATGACTTTGATCAGGTGCTCGTGGACCTTCGTCAGAGCATGAAGTGAATGCAATACTCTCTGAAATCCTCGGGAGCAATCACAATGAGAACCTGGCCCAAACATCCCATCATCTACGAGATCAACACTTGGGTGTGACTTTCTGATTTGAGCCGATAATACCGAGGGCCTGACAACCTCGCCGCTGTGCCTGAGCAGGAGTGGGATGCGATTGCCTCTTATGGGATCGACGCCGTGTGGCTGATGGGCGTCTGGGAGCGGAGCGCTGCCGGGATTCAAATCGTCATGAGGAACAAGAGTCTCCTAGAGGATTTCCGCCGGCCCTTCCTGACTTTTCGGCGGAGAACAATGTCGGCTCGCCCTATTGCGTGCGCCGTTACGTCATTGACGAGCGCCTCGGCGGACCCGTAGGGGAATCCCAGAGGAATTCCAGGGACACATTACTTAATTCCTGCAGTTCTTTGTTCGCGGCTTGGGTTTTGGCTTCGGGCGGAGTTCTGCTGGAAATTCCAGGGATACCGAAATTCCGGCGATAGTCAGTCCGCCATCCTCAGCCATCTGCGCGGGGAGGTTGCTAAGATTACAGGGGCGATAATGATTCTATTCCCGCCGCCTGCCATTAGCGGACTTGGCGTTTCAGGCGGATTCCAAATGGAACTGCAAGACCTGGGCAACATCCCACTAAGCGAACTGGCGCAAGTCGCGCATGAAATGGTCCAGGCGGGCAACTCCCAATCGGATCTGCGATCGCTGAACACCACCTTTAGCAATAGCTTTCCTCAGATCTATCTTAATATCGACCGGACCAAGGTCAAAGCGTTGGGCATCCATCTGGATCGGTTACTCAACACGTTGCAAACTTACCTGGGCTCGACTTAGGTCAACGACTTTAACAAGTTCGGCCGCACATGCCAAGTTCGCGTGCAGGCCGAAGAACAATTCCGCTGCCAGACCAAGGATATTGTCAGCCTCGAAGTCCGCAATAACAACGGTCTCATGGTGCCCTTGGCGACTCGCATATCGATCCGTCTCTTTTTTTCGATCATTATGATGTTATTGCGCATCATAATGGTGTTTTTGCGCAGATACGTAGTTAATTGAGAATTGAATTTTTATCATTGTTCTCCGGGTATTTCATCAATCCGCAATCACAATAAAAATTCAATATATAAAAATAAATGATTTTTTAATCGTGGGGGCTTGTTAATGTTTGTTGTTTTTGTTATTATGTTAGTAATAAAAGGCAGATTAGTTAAAAAGCATTCAGCATCACACAGCCATAAGTAAGGAGCAAGTTTAGAACAATTTGTGGCCATTTCTTTTCTTGTTGCAAAAATACGTTTTCAGAGAGGCGACGGCAGCGATAAAGAGGCAAACAGGGTTACGGTACATTTAAGCTTACGGCACTTCGTGTCTTCTTCTACGAAAGGGTGAATTCTATGTGGTCTCGTGTATTTGGTTCAAGTTTGTTTCGTGTATTTACTGTATCGTTGGCAACATTAAGCCTGTTCTTGTGTGCATCCGGGGTCCAAGCACAAACAAATTACTATTGGAACGGCACCACAGGCGCCTGGAATGCCACGGACAAATTGTGGTCGGTCGACTCAACTTCGTCGCCTACCATCATCTGGCCAAACAACAATGTCACCGGCGATAACGCGACATTCGACGGCAGCACGGGTTACACGGTCACTGTGCCCGCGAGTTCAAACATCAACGTCCATAACATAACCAATAACAATACCGCAACGCTCAACTCCAACGAGCTTGTTATCGGGGCAGGCGACGCGACCTCGACGCTCACATTTGTCGGGACTAACCCTACGATTGACTGTGAACAGTGGATCAGGTTCAATCCGATCATTGCCGGCACCTCTATCAATTTGACTAAAACCGGCTCGGGTTGGTTTGATCTTTTTGGCAACAATACCTTTTCCGGGAGCATCACCGTTAATGCGGGCAACGTGGATGGACAAACCGACACGGCCTTTGGCACCGCAGCGGTTACAATAACTGGCACGGGTTATATGTGGTGGTGGGGCGATAATAACGGAAGTACCAGAACCTGGGCCAACAATTTCACGTTCATCGGAACTGGCATCCCCACCGATACCAACGGCAACGCGGCATTGAATGTCGACGGCGGCACCGCCATCTTCAATGGAACAGTCACGATCGGCGACCCCACAGTCACTGGCGGCAGCTCGATCATAGCTAGGAGCAACGGTTGCGTTATTACCCTCAACGGACCGGTTGTCCTAAACGGCACTAGCATTATTTCAGCGGGAACCGCAGGCGCCGGGGCGGCCGGCGGCCAGGTAAATATAAATAACAGCATCGATGGTTCCGCCGCAAATGCAAACCTTATATTTTATTTGGGCGGCGCTCAAACCAGCATCCACACTGTTACCGGCAACGTCAATTTAGGTTCGGGCGATCTGACCAAGTATTATTCCGGTACTCTGCAACTGAACGGCAATTCCAATAACTGGAACAATCTTATCATCAATGAAGGCAGGGTGCAAATCGGTGATGGCACCGCCACGGGCAGTCTTCCCGCCGCCGGAGTTATTCAGATTTATTCCACCAACTACACTGGCGGCGCTTGGAACGGGCAACTGGTTATCAACAGCAGCAAAAACTTCACCATTTCCACCGGCATGACCGCCACCACCACCACCAATTATGCCTCCGGCGTCGCCACATATACTGCCGGCAGCAATCCGGGCGGCCTTTACCTTGCCGGCACCAATACCGGCACGGTCACCTTAACCGGTGCCAACGACAGTTTTTTGGCCCCGTATAACGTTGACGGCGGTGCATTGGTATTTGGAACCACTTCCAATAATACCGTGGGATCGCCTTTATATTTAGGCGTTGGAGGCGGCGCCAACACCGGCGTAATTAAGATCGACAGCACCCCGGGCGGCGTGCCTGTTAATATTTCATCTCCGTTTACTTTATCCGGTCGTAATACGGCCGCTAATGCCCAAATACAAAATGTAAGCGGCAATAACACCATAAGCGGCATTATTTCACTCGTTGAAGGCGGCAACCAATACATCATTCAGTCCGACGCCGCAGCCCTCAGTTCCTTGACCATTAGCGGCTACGTTCAAAACAATGCCGGCGGCGCCTTCACATCCGCGCGGAATCTGGTACTCCAAGGCACGGGCGTTGGAGAAGTCACCGGTTCGATTACCTGCGGAAATCTCGTAGATCCCAATGGAGGAACCAATCCCGCTGCTATCAACGTCGTCAAATCGGGCGGCGGTACTTGGACTCTATCGGGTATAAATACCTACACCGGCACCACCACGGTCAACGGAGGCACCCTTAAACTGGCGAACGATGGAGTGTCGAAATTTGGCAGCATCGCATCATCTCCGCAGATTACCGTCGGTTCAGGAGCAATATTCGACGTTTCCTCCGCATACGCCGGCGGCGCCGCCTGGGGGACGACCGGCCAGACCTTGGCCGGCTTGGGAAATATTAATGGAATTGTCACCGACACCGCTTCAGGCGCCGTAACTATCGCCCCGGGAATCTATGATGGCGTGACTAACACCACGGGCACTTTGACCTTTAACAACAATTTGCTGCTTAACACCGGCGCGGGAGACAAACTGAACTTCGATCTCGGCCAAACGCCGGGCACCTATGATTTACTTAACGTCACAGGAAATCTCAATGTCACTAATGCCGCGAAAGTCGCGGTAAATTGGTCTTTGTTGAATCCCACTATCAACACCGGTAAATATCCTTTAATTAAGTATGGCACCATCACCCCTGGCTTTCTCGCGGATCTTAACCTTCAAGGTTCCGGAACCAATGTGATCACCATTGGCCGGCAAACGTTTAAACTTATGGATAGCCCCGCGGGTTATGCGAATGAAATCGTGCTCGACGTATCGGGCACGTCGCTGAACCTGACTTGGGTGGGCGGTCTATCAAGCAACGCCTGGGACATCAACACCACGAAAAATTGGACCCCGGGCGACTGGTACTATTACGAAGGCGACCAGGTTAACTTTACCGATACCGGGTCGAACTCGCCGAATATCAACCTTGTTTCGAAACTCCAGCCGGGCAGCGTAACATTCAGCAACTCCGCGAAGAGTTACACGTTGGTTGGCGCCGGTTACTTAAGCGGCTCCACCGGACTGGCGATAACCGGCTCGGGCAAGGTCACCCTGGCCAACACCGCCACGCTCAACCCCAGTGGGCTGGGCAACGATTTTACCGGGGCCATAACCATTAGTTCCGGAACCCTGCAAATCGGCGACGGAGTCACCGCCGGCGCCGGCGCCATCCCGCTTAGCGACAACATCGCTCTTTCCAACAACGGGACGCTGATCTTCAATCGCCCCGATGCCTACACTTATACGGGCGTAATCAGCGGCGCAGGCGCATTTGTTCAGCAAGGTCCGAATACGGTCATCATGAACGTTACCAACACCTATACCGGCCCCACCTCGCTTCTAGGCGGGACGTTATCAGTTGCAACATTGGCCAACGGCGCTGCGAACAGCCCCATCGGCGCATCGTCCAACGCCGCGGCCAACCTTGTCTTGAACGGCGGCACCCTGCAATACACCGGAGCAGCCGTCACATCCGACCGCTTGTTCACCCTGGGCACGGGCGCCTCGGCCGGAACTCTCGATGCCTCCGGCACAGGAGCACTTACTTTATCGAATGCCGGAGCATTGGCCTATACCGGCTCGGGCGCACGCACCTTAACGCTCACCGGCACTAACACGGGTACCAATGTCCTCACGGCAATCATCGGCAACGGAACCGGCGGGGCCACGTCGCTGTATAAAACCGGCACGGGATATTGGAGAATTGCCGGCAACAATACCTATTCAGGCAGCACAGTAATCAACAATGGAATGCTGGATATTTACAACGCCTTTAACGGCGGCTCCAATAACATACCTCAGAGCGTCAACACCATTAACGCCCTTGGAGCCAACACTAATACCACTACTATAAATACCGGCGGGACATTGGCTATATGGGCCAACCCGTATGGAACATGGACCACTACTCAGTCAAATGTAATACTCAACGGCGGAACTCTTGCGCTCGATGACGGCCATCAGACACTGGCAAGCCCCGTTACCCTTATGACTGACAGCACTATCTCATGCCAGTGGTGGGATAAGGACTTAATGATCACCGGCAACGTGACTGGCACTGGTAATCTTACAATTAACGCACAATTGCCGACTCCGTTTGGATCGGGCCAATACAACTATGGCACTGTGATTTTTGCCGGATCCAGCAACAATTGGTCCGGTACTACAACCATCACCGGTTGGAACGGCACGAATCAAGGTCATAGCACGCTGCAAATCGGCAATGCCGGGTTCGGCAGCCTACCGGTTGCCGCGGCCAATGCAATTTCATTTAGCACAGGCGGCTGGTTGGCCTTTAATACCACAAACGATATCGCCATTACCAACGCCCCCATATCTGGTTCAGGCGGCATTGCCAATCAAGGAGCGGGCACTATAACGCTTAACGGAAACAATCCCTCCTTCACCGGAACACTCGTGGCAGGCGACGGCGGCGGCGTAAACGGTCAGTTTTATACCGCCATCGGATTAACGACACAACCATTATTGAACGATGGTGCATTGTTGATATCGAATTCCGCTGCCGTAAGCGCCCTTGGCAGTGTCAATATTGCCGGCGCTAATTCCTATGCCCATCTAGAGTTTGCCGGCAACTCGACCTTGCCGGTTAACACGACCTTTAACTATTACGGTCGCAATCCCGAACCCACTCTTCCGGCAGGTCTGGTAAATGTCAGCGATAGCAACACAATCGCGGATACTATTTTGCTCCAAACCAACGGGAACCAATATGTCATCGAGTCCCAGGCAGGCACGCTTACTCTAAGTAACGCGAATTCCATCTTAAATAACACCGGCAACACGGCCAACCGATATGTGTATTTGAGAGGCGCCGGTAATGGCGTGGTTAGCGGCATTATCGGCTCAGCCACGGTCACCACTAACACCGCTATCTATGTCAACAAATCCGGCAACGGCATTTGGACCCTCAACGGGGTCAATACTTACACCGGCAATACCACAATCAATGGCGGCACATTGGCCATCGGCAACGGCGGTTCGATTGCCACCAGTCCGGTCATTACTGTTAACGCCGGCGGTAAGCTCGATGTCTCCGCCATGGCGGCCGGGGCAGGAATGACCCTAGGCGGGGCCCAAACCCTGGGCGGCACCGGAATCGTCAGTGGAAATATCACCACTGCCGCGAATTCCACTCTTGCCCCGGGCAACGCTTATAACGTGGGAACATTGACACTGAACAACAATCTCACGCTGGTCGGAGGCGATAACATCGATTTCAACGTCGGCGGCGCCGCAGCCGATAAATTGGCGGTCGGCGGCACTATGACCTTTAACACCGCTACGACAAATATCAATTTCATTCCCACTGCGCCTGTGACTGCCGGCACTTATACTGTTGCCAGCGCTGCCAATCCGTTGGTCGGGGCCGTCGGCAATCTCGCTATAGTTAACAACACTAGATATACGGTAAACAATCTAGCGGTTAACCCCAATACTATCACCTTGCAAGTCAGCGGATCAAATGCCCAGTTGATTTGGAATTCCACAGTGTCAACCGATAATTGGGCTACCTCCGCCGTATGGCAAAATGGTGCAAATCCAACCGACAGTTTCAAAACAGCCGATGATGTTAGCTTTACCGACGCCGCAACCAATAAAACAGTCAATCTCAGCACCACGGTAGTGCCCATGTCTGTTACGGTCAGCGGCACGAGTTCTTACAACATCACCGGCGCCGGCAAGATCAGCGGCGCAACCGGGTTTGCCATGAACGGCACCGGCACGGTGACCCTTGCCACTACCAATGATTACTATGGCACAACGTCGGTAACCTCTGGTACGCTAATTGTCTCCGGCAGTATCGGGCCTAACAGCCCGGTGTCGATCACCGGCGGCACGTTGAGGATAGCTAATGCCACGGCCCTTGGCGACAACAGTCTCACCATGACTGCTTCGACTACCATCAACGGCGGCACCCTCGACGTCAATGGTAATAGTGGAAACCAGAGCTTAACGAACGAACCCGTTTTCGTCGCAGGCTCAGGCGCAGGCGGCGTTGGGGCCATCATCAATACAGGCGGCGCCGTTTATGAAGCATTCCACTACGTCACGATGACAGCCGACGCCACCTTCGGCGGCACTTCTAACGGCAGCCAAGATTCCGGCCGTTGGGAGATTGGTCGTTGGACTACGGGTGGAGTGCCCCTAGGCTACTTGAATGGAAACCATCATCAATTGACTAAGGTCGGAAACAGCAATGTTTGGCTTAATAACCTGGGATATGTCGATCTGAGCGCCCTTGTCATTAACCAAGGCGAACTGACCATTGAATGGGACAACGCCCTGGTTGGAACAGTCTTGGGCAATAGCTCCGGCTTTTTAACCCCGATAACCGTCAACACGGGTGGCATGTTTTCCATGTGGGGCCGTCCCAATGCGGGAGGTAATTGCGGTCAGGGCATGGCAGGTACTGGACCGATCCTTAATAACAGTGTTACGCTAAATGGCGGCGGCATCGGCGGCTCGCAGTCCGATACTTGGGCGCCTCAAACCTACGCTGGCCCCATCAATCTGACTGCCAGCTCATTAATATACGCCGCCACGCCGTCGAATACGGCTGTACCCTCTCAAAACGACACTGATACCTACTTCACCGGCGCCATCACAGGCACGGGCGATTTGACCAAACCGGCGACTGTAGTGATTCGAGGCGCAACGGCCACCGCAGGCAGCGACGGCGGAACCATTTATTTCACGGGTTCGGCCTCCAACACCTATAGCGGCTCTACGATCATCAATGGCGGAAATATTTCCGCTACTCGTAACACCAGTTTCCTTTATCTGGGCAAGACCGGGGGCGCAATCGCCATACCGCACGATCTAATCATCGCCCCCGCTACCTTCGGCACCACGGTGAGCTTGCAAGCGCCTGAACAAATTGCCGATACAGGGATCGTTACATTTGTAGGCGCCACCGGCAACATTCCTTGGCTGGATCTAAACGGCTACAACGAAACTATCGGTGGAATTAAAGACTCCACAACATTCGGCGTCGTCGAGCTGTACTACTACGGCTCGGCCAACAACAGCGTCTTGACGTTGAATACCAGCACCGATTGCTCGTACAATGGCAGCATCCGCAATCAAACCGGCACTCCGGTATTAGCCGGCGTTCTATCGCTGGTCAAAGGCGGCGCGGCCAAGCAAAGCCTGTTAGGCGCGCAGAACAGCTTCACCGGCGGCGTGACGATTAACGGCGGGACGCTCGAAGTCGACACCCTGGCCGCCGGCGGATCCAATAGCGGCATCGGCGCTTCGTCCAGTGCCGCTTCCAGCCTGATTCTCAACGGCGGCGCGCTGAGTTACATCGGTACGGGCGGCAGCACCGATCGCCTCTTCACCTTGGGCACGGGCGCATCGGCCGGAACCCTGGGTTCATCCGGCGCCGGGGCCATTAGTTGGACTAATACCGCCCCGATCGCCTTCACCGGCTCGGGCGCACGCACCTTGACCCTCACCGGTTCGAACACCGGCAACAACGCCATCGCCGAAGTCCTCGGCGATGCGGCAGTAGGATCGGCCACTTCGCTGACCAAATCCGGCACTGGCAAGTGGGTCCTTTCCGGGATCAATACCTACACCGGCGCCACCAGTATCAGCAACGGCTTGCTGGAGTTGGCTTCCACGGGCCAGATCGCTACGGCCTCCGCCATATCCACGTCCGCTACTACCGCCACGTTCCAAGTCAACGGCGGCACGCATACCGTGGGTACGATCAGCGGCACCGGCAACACCAATCTGTTAGCCGGCAGCAGTTTGACGGCGACATCCGTCACACAAGGCACCCTCACCATCGGCGCCGGGGCCACGCTGACCATCGCCGCCATCCCGGGCGGACCGTTAGCGGGCATGGGCTCGATATCACCGGTTCCCGAACCGGCCACTTGGATGATGCTCTTGCTGGCCGCCATGGGACTGGGAATTTACCGGCGTAGCAGGTGATAAGAATCGATTGAAAAACTATGTTGGGGCGACAATTAATTGTCGCCCCAACTTGTCTTAAAAGAGACATTCTTCATAGTTGGGGAGACAATTCTATAACGACCTCCCTCGCCACCCCAACATAATTAATAAAATAATCTACAAGGATGGAGAGATGCTTTATCATTACCCATTCGCACCTTTCCAACCAGTTTTGAATGCCGATTTGTCTTTTGCCGGCGATTTATGTTTGAACACGCGGGCAGAGGCTCTAGCCGCTTGAACAGGACGGACTGCCGCTGACCGAATGCCGATGTGGAAATTGGCCATCAACCAGCCGTGGCGGTCGCACGGCGGGCGGCCCGCTTGAGGCGACGACGGGTCAGTGCATCAGGGGATTCTTCTTCCCGCTGCTCAAGCCGGTGCTCGGGCTGAGACCAGCACTCCCAAGACGGTCAGAATGTCGTAAGGCTTTGCCATGGTTGCTTTCCCTTCGTCATTTCTTTTTTTGCCTGAGTACGGCGATCACGGGCACATGGTCGGAGGGCTTCGTCCCTTTGCGTTCGTCGCGGTCGATCTCCGCGACTGTACAGCTTTTCGCCAGCGACTCCGTGGCCAGTAAATAGTCCAGGCGCAGGCCGTCGTTCTTGGGGAAGGCCAACATCCGGTAGTCCCACCAGGAATACTGCCCACCCTCGGGATGCTGCTGCCGGAACAAGTCTACCAAGCCCCAGGCCAGAAGCTCTTCCATCGCCGCCCGGCTCGTGGGGTGAAACAGGACGCTGTTAGCCCACGCGTCCGGCCGGGCCACGTCCTTTTCGTCACGGGCCACGTTGAAGTCGCCGCAGACAACGATGGATGAAGCAGGTGTAAATCGTCTCTTGAGGAAGGTTCGCAAGCGCGCCAGCCAGCGGAGCTTGTAGGCGTAGGGTTCGGTGCCGACGACCTGCCCGTTGGGCACGTATGCCGAGATGATATGAACGGGACCAATCTGCGCGGCCAAAAACCGGGCCTGTGAATCTTCCTCATCGTCGCCCATGCACCGCTCGATGTGCGAGGGTTCAATACGGCTGAGTATTGCCACGCCGTTGTACTTTTTCTGGCCGAACACGGCAGCATTGAAGCCGGCTTGCCGTATCGGCTCATAAGGGAAAACTTCATCCGTGGTTTTCAGTTCCTGGAGACAGAGGATGTCCGGTTGGGCCTTTTTGAGCCACGCCAGCAGTCGCTCCAGCCGGGACCTGATCGAATTGACGTTCCAGGTGGCGATCTTCATGTTTTAATCGATGCAGCGATCTTCGTTGTCGCGGGCCTTATCTTCGCCTTGGGCCAGGACGTGGCCGTCCCGTTGATCCTTTCCGGGATATTCGATCTCCATTCCACAGCGGCACCGGACCCGGTGACCGAACTCGAACAGCGTGGCATCAAACTCCGATCCACAACGCGGACAGGTAATGGCCATTGCACTACTCCCCCATGACCGTCACCACCACGGTGCGTCTTCGCGGGCGGACGTCGCACTCCAGGTGGATAATCTGCTGCCAAGTGCCCAGCACCGGTTTGCCATCGGCCACGGGCACCGAAAGCGAGGGCCCCAAGAGCGTGGCCTGCAAGTGCGAATGGCCGTTGCCGTCGTGCCAGGCTTGTTCATGACTGTAGTCGCGACCCGGGGGGATCAGGCGATCCAGCGTTTCGGGCAGATCGCGCTGGAGGCCCGGCTCGAACTCCATGGCTCCGACCGCGGCCGTACTGCCCACGCAAAACACCTGGACCATGCCTGTTTTGACGCCCGAGCGGCCGACGATCACCGTTATCCGGTCGGTGAGATCGTCCATCTGCCGGTGGCCTGTGGTATCGAAGGAAAGTTGTTCTTGGTGGACCATGACTACTACGTCTATTGCATGGTGTGTAGATCCCAGGTGTGGGCGAAGGTCTTATTCTAGCATGCCGTGGAGCCTAGGAACATCAGTCAAAACGAGTCGTTCCAATCTCGATGATCACATAGCCGCAATGAGTGCTCACTGCCATGGTATTGAAGAATAATTACGGAATCGATTTTGTAAATATAAATAGAATCTTCAGAAAGAAGCGGTAATAAGCAAACGTAAGTAATGGATTACATCAAGAGCGGGAGACGGGGCTCGAACCCGCGACGTCCAGCTTGGGAAGC
>JBEKZY010000087.1:0-16513 GCA_049509395.1 Thermoguttaceae bacterium
ATAAATACATCAGGCCGAAAATCACGATCGGCGCCAATATGGCCAGGATGATCCATCGAACCGAACGCCAACTGCGATTCCAGGTTGCCGGGGGGCGGAGACGCTCTGCGCGGCCGGTAACCTGCACGGAGTCGGGATTGTCCAGTTCAATCTTTAACGCGGCGGCGGATGGATAGCGATCGTACGGCTGCCGTTCAAAGGCGTGCAGGATAATCTCTTCCAACTGGGGCGAAAGATCCGGATTCCATTTCCGCGGAGCTATAGGATCGCCGGCCAGGCGGGCATGCATGATGGCGTATGGGTTGGTTCCTTCAAAGGGGAGTGCGCCGGTTAGCATTTCATAGAGCATCACGCCCAAGCTATAGATATCGGTGCGGGCGTCGCCGCGTTTGCCTTTTACTTGCTCCGGCGCCATGTAATCCGGCGTTCCCAGCGACGAAGAGAAACCAGAAAAGGTCAAGCGTCGCAAACCGGCGGCCTTGGCTATGCCGAAATCCATCAGCCGAATGCCGCCGTCGTCGCAGAGCATGATGTTTTCCGGCTTCAGATCGCGATGGATGACGTTTTGTCCGTGTAAATACTCCAGGGCATCGCATATCCGGGAGGCGATGGCCAAAGCGTCCTTCACAGGCATGCGTTCCACGCTGCGAAGCACTTCTCGCAATGTCTGCCCCTGCAAGTATTCCATTACGATATAGGGGCGGCTTTTTTCCTCGACCGGCAAAATACGCAGTATGTAGGGGTGCTTTAGGGTCTTGCCTATGGATTCTTCACGCTGAAAACGGGTGTAGAACGCCGGATCGCTCTCGAATTGCATGAAGGGGATTTTTACGGCCACGGTCTCGCCGGTTTGCTGATCCAGCGCTTTGAAGATCGATGCCATACCGCTGCGGCTGATCAGGTCGGTAATGCGAAAACGATTGTCTAGAATTTTGCCGACTTCGATTTCATTGCTCATGTAATTTTCCGGCTCGCGATATATGGGCAATCCGCGATAGAGCACCACCTCTTCAACACGATCGACACGAATAATTTGCACCGAGAGATTATCATCGGTGCCCCGTTTCTCGGCCAAAGCGACCAGTTCTTGACACGCGTCGTCGGGCGAATTATGGATGACGATTTTGCTCAATTCCTCTAGGGCTATACAATTATGCATGCCATCGGTGCACTGTACAAGATAATCGCCGCGATTCACTTGGATCGTATGGTAATCGACTTGGACAGTCGGCTCCTTGCCCAAACAGCGAGTCAGTATGCAACGCATGTCGCTGGCTGCGGCTTCCTGGGGAGAAATTAATCCTAATCGTACTTGCATGGCGGCATAGGAATGGTCGGTGGTGACTTGCTTAGTTCCCCCTCCTTGGATCAGGTAAACGCGGCAATCGCCGACATGGCCGATGGTAACTTCGTTATTGCGTAATATTGAAACGGTCAAAGTAGTAGCCATGCGTCCTTTGTCGCGGTCGGCCATACTCTGATCGTAAACCGCCAGATTTGCGGCCGTAAAGATTCTCCAAAGCACTTGTTTAGGAGGCAAATCTCCTTTGCTGTTTTGAAAGCCTTTCAGGGCCGTTTCGACGGCCAATCTGCTGGCTACATCTCCATGACCTTGCCCCCCCACGCCATCGGCAATTAAAGCGATTGTTCCTCGGGTGCGTTTCTCCTCAAGATCGGACGGTTGGAAAAATCCCAAATAGTCTTCATTCTTGGGTCGCACAGGTCCCGTGGATGAGAGGGAAGCGTATGACATTTCCATATCGAGTTCCGAGCTTTCAAACAGTCGTTTATCTCTCCGCTGGCACGATTGTAATTGATATATACATTTTTGGTGCCATAGTCTTCTTAATTAATACCGCTTGAAATGGGTATAGAGGGATGTTTATCGAATGATAGATATGATTCGAACCCAGACACACATTACGTATACAGTTTTAGGTTAAATTCAAAAATGTCGCAATATCGACGTGCAATAACATATTAAATGCTTATATTATAAGCATTAGATGCCTATATATAAGGCATATTGTAATATTAGTCTTGTCTAAACTTTGCATTTATCTTTTTATTGACATTAATATAGTGTGTTTAGCGTCTTAACTAATCCCTGCAATCTTATTGCAAAAGCTTGGCATAGTATTTGCCTTGAATTTTTTCATTGTTTTTCCTTCTTGGGAATAGACATTTGGGACTATCAAGGTGCGAGGCAGCGCGTAGGTACCTGCATTTCCACGCTCCTTAACGCTGGCTTTACCCAAAAGGTTTTCCCAAGCGTTGAAAGTAATGGTTACTTTTTCCGGTCATTGTAACGGTGAGGTACTCTAATGGCTTCCGCTCCAGAACAACCCAAAATGAAAAAAACGTTAGGCATTACCGGCCTAACCATGAATGCCATGGCCCTGATTGCCCCGGGGGCATTTTTGTGGCTAACGCTTGCGCAACAATCGATGTATGGCGCCCCGATGGCGGGCTCGGCGGTTTGGTTTGGCATTTTACTGGCCCTATTGCTGTGCTTTGCCACCGCTATATCCTACGCCGAGCTTTCGAAATTGTATCCCGGCGCCGGTTCTTCTTACTTTTTTGCCGAGCAAGCGTTTTTATCCAAGACCAACGCTTATAAATTCGCCCGTTTGTCGAAGTTTATTATCGGCTGGGCAAGCCACTTATACTATTGGCTCTACCCGGGGGTAATGGTCGGCGTGACGGCGATTTTAGTCGGATACTTGGCGGGCCAACTCTTTCCCGACACCTTCAACGGCAGTATTTTCAGTCCGACATTGATGATTGGATTTTGCGTCGTTTTCGCCTTTGGCGTGGCATACATCGCATACCGAGGCGTAACCGGCACCACGGGCGTTAACGTGGCCATTAATATTATCCAAATTAGCGCACTGTTGATCTTCTCGGTTATAGCCTTGGGATACCGTTTAAACCATGGCGAAGGTTCGGTGGGGTACACTCTTGATCCCGACGGCAATCCGATTCAAGTTGTATTGGCCACTGGTCCTGATGGAAATCCCATAAAGGACGAAGCAACGGGAAAATACAAGGTCGTACAAGAAAACGGGGCCGACAAACCGTTTATTCTCAACTACAAAGGCAAAGGAATTACCCAGGATCCCGTTGACGCGGCCAAACCCGACGGCGAAAAACAAGCGACTTTCCAATTTCATGAGTCGGCCGCATCGGTAGTGGCGCCGCATGCGATGAGTTACGTGATTATTCAAGCATGCATCGCCATATTGATCCTGGTGGGATTCGAGTCCGTCACATCGATGGGCGAAGAGGCAAAGAACGCGAAACGAGATATACCCCGCGCCGTGTTGTTATCGTTGTTCATTCAAGGCGTGGTTTGCTACTTGATCGAATACTTTGCCGCGGGATATTTCTTTAATCCAGGCTATACGGTAACCAAGGCCGCCGCGTCAGGGGCTCCGCTGGGAGACCAAATGTTGATAGTAGGCGCGTGGTTGTTCGGCAGCCCGGAGGCCGGTTGGTGGTTCATGTTCATTCAAGCCATTACGGTGTTTTTGGCCTTGATCGGCACCACGCTTTCCTGCATGTGCACCGGGGCTCGCGTGACTTATGCAATGGGCCGCGACGACGAGGTGTCCTCGCACTTCGGCATGTTGCACGGCAAAAACCTGACGCCGCACCGGGCGATATGGACGTTGGCCGCCGTCTCCGCCGTGGCTGGGATTTTCGCGGTATTTATGTACCTTTGCGGTCCCGCCGCCACTGACGCTATGAACACGGCCTTGACCGACGCCCAAAAGAGCAGCATCTGGTATCCTTCCTTTTTGCTTTTTTCGGCCGAAACCGCGAAGAGCCTGCCCAATAGCCTGCTGATCGTGACTTTGGCCAGCAACTTCGGCACGTTCCTGCTTTACATGCTTACTTGCGTTGTAGCCATCGTGGCCTTCCGCGAACATCACTCTTTCAACGGTTTTAAACACGTGTTGATTCCGGTGTTTGGCGTGGCGGCCAACCTGGTTTGCATGCTCTTCTATTTGGTAGGACCATTTGTGATAACGGGCATGAGCAAGTTGGAGCCATTCATTGCACTGGGTGTCGCCGGCGTATGGGGGATCTACGGAGCGGGATATTTCATGTATTCCAGTCACAGAAAGGGACGGTCCATTCTACTAGATCAGAAAGTCGCTTTGGCGGAATAATTTCTGCCTTGCATACCTCACCAGCCAGGCTCATCGCGCGAAATTGAGTGCAAAACTCGTTCCGAGGTGAGCCTGCTGGCTTTTCTTGTTTAATCCACGGCATTGTATACGTTGATTTGTACGGCATTGCCCCATTTTATCTCAAACGCTTCAGGCGATGCCCCTTGCTTGCGGAATATAGAAGGTCGGCTTCAATTATTAAATTGTTGCTTGTATAATCTGTATTCCACAGGGAGTTAAAAAAACAAATGTCCCCCATAGTTTCCGGACAATTTTTGGGCGTTGATTCGGTTGACAAAGACGGCGCCGATGCGCTGATTCTGCCGTTGCCTTATGAAAAGACTGTATCGTATGGCAGCGGCACGAGCAACGGTCCGCGGGCGATCTTGGATGCCAGTTTACAGTTGGAATTATTTGACGAGGAAACTCTAGTCGATTTCAAAAAAGCGCCCAAACTCCACACTTTGCCCGCCTTGTTGGATTGCGGGGCTGAAACGGTTCAGGATTATTTACGGATAATCGAGACATACGTTGCTCCGCTGCGTGATAGATTTGTTCTCGGCCTGGGAGGAGAACACACCGTAACGTATGGCCTGGTAAAGGGTCTGGCAGGCGATCCGGCCGAAGTCACTATAGTTCAAATCGACGCCCATGCCGATTTGATCGACGAGCTAAACGGTTTAAAATGGTCGCACGGCACGGTAATGCGGCGACTTTGGGAAGAGGGTTGCCGGTTGTTGCAGATCGGTATTCGCAGCCTGAGCAGTTCGGAATACGAACTGGCGGATTCGGGCGAGCGGATCACGACATATTTCGCCCATCGGCTGGAGGAACAATGGGCCGAGGTGCTGCGGACATTGCACGATCTTGAGGGCGCGGTCTATTTGACGATCGACGTGGACGGACTTGATCCGTCTATCATACCCAGCACGGGCACGCCTCAGCCCGGCGGTCTGAGCTGGCGGCAGGCGATGGAGGTGATCCGCGCGATTGCCACATCGCGGGGGATTCGCTGGCTTGGGGCCGACGTGGTGGAATTCGTGCCATCGCCGCATCCGCCCGGTTGCGATCCGGCGGCCGCCCGGCTGGCTGAGAAAGTGTTGGCATGGCGACACTGGGGCAGGCGCGGATAATCGGCGCCGCTGAACGAGAGGAGCATAAACTCAAGGAGCCGCGATAAGAGTTAGGAGCTCTAACAAAATCTTCTATGCATTTAAGAAAGCCCTCACCCCCGGCCCCTCTCCCAAAGGGCGAGGGGAGGTTTTGTTAGAGCCCCTTAATGAGATCATGCCGGCGTCCAAGTCAGGGATGCCGGCAATTTCCGGCCTTTTCGAGGCGGATCATTTTTAAGCGCTCTTATACCAATTTCAAATTAAAACAGCGCCTCGCCGCGTGTTTGCGCCATGCGAAAACACGCTCGGCTACAGACTATAGACGCGCTGAATTAATTGAGAACGCGTATTAGACGGGTTTTACAGACTCGGCACGAGGTCCTTTGTCGCGACCGCGAGCATCCGGACCGCTGATCAACTCGTACGAGACTGCTTGCCCTTCTTTCAATTCATCGAATTTTTGATCGATAACCGATGAATGATGAAAGAACACGTCGCCTTCGCCTCCCGATATGAAGCCAAAGCCACGATCGGTGACGATTTTCTTGATTGTACCTTGCGGCATCGCAACCACTCCTCGTAAACGCAAACTATGCGAACGAGAGTTTATTGATGCTCAGATAAATAATGCCGTGTCAGAAGCATGCATTTGGGAAAAATGCTCCCGGAGCAAGCTCCGAGGCTAAACGAAGAAAACGGCATTATTAACATGACACTCAATAAAGCCCCCGCCCGGGAAAATAAAAAAACCGCGGAGAAATCTCCACAGTTAAACTCTCGATTACCAATTGTTGGTGTTTGTCGTTTTTTTAGTTGTGCCCTTATCGCGCTCCTTGATTTTATCGTCGGCGAATTTTTGGGCTTCATCTTGAGTCTTGAAATTCGCCTTCAGGATCTTGACGGTATAATCTTTTATCTTATCCGGTTTCTTCAACGTATTGGCGTCATGGTTGTTTTTATCTTTTTTCGCATCATTATATTTTTTCAAATCTAATTTATAGTCTTCATCGGCTCTTTTTGTGAGGTTGGTTTTTTCAGAACTGGAAACGACCTTGATATCTTCGCCAATCTGGACTACGTAATAAGTTTCATTTTTAGCGCCCGGGGCGGTTTTTGCGTTCGCGGGCGTTCGATCGGCCGGCGAGGTTGCGGGGCTATGCTGAGTCTGGTAAGCCTGAGAGCTTTTCGATAAGACAAGAAGAATGCCGAAAACAAGCACAGGCGAAAAAAAACAGGTCATCAACCATCTATTAGTCATGATTTACTCCCCCTGAAAGTTCGCCATATACCCGCCACTATTGACGGGTCTGATATGCCCACCCCTTATGTTAAATATAAAGTCTCTCTTAAACTTATCTTAGCATTTATCCACAAAAACGGCAAGATAGTACAAAACATGATCCTGCCCCCTTCATTGGATTAACCAATTTGCATGTTTATGCCCTATTTTCTAGCGAAATTCGCGTACGGCATCGTACAGGGCCAGTAGGTTTTCGATAGGAGTGCCGGATTGGACATTATGTACGGTGTTGAAGACAAATCCCCCGCCGCGGCCGAAGGTTTCAATGCGCCGGCGCACTTCCGCGCGGATTTCCTCGGGCGTGCCAAAGGGCAATGTGCGCTGGGTATCGATGCCCCCGCCCCAAAAAGTGATTTTGCCGCCGAATTTCTCTTTTAATAGTTGGGGGTTCATGCCGGCGGCCGAACATTGCACCGGGTTGAAAATATCGAAACCGGCGTCGAGCATGTCGGGCATCAAGGCGACGATCGAACCGCACGAATGGATAAATGTCTTCCAGGGGGTGTGCTGGTGTACAAAATCGTTCAAGCGGCGATGGAAGGGTTGATATAGTTTACGATAAGCTGCCGGACCGATGAATGGGCCGTTCTGCGTGCCGAAATCGGCGCCTGTCATGAAGACCACCGTTATGCGGTCGCCCACTGCTTCGTAGAATTTGGCCAGATTTTTCAGGGCGATTTCGCACTGGCGATTGAAAACCTCGTAAACGTAATCGAAGCGGGTAACCGTGCTTACGTACCACTCTTCCACGTCGCGGATGCCTTTGGGATGCTTCAACCACGGGGCGGGCACAAGTGCGATGTCGCCGAAGGCCATGCCGCCGAAATTGGCCACTATCGCCCGATCGCTTTCCTTGTGCAAACGGTCGGCCTCGACGGCGAAATACTGTAGATCGGCAGAGGTAACCGGCCCGTATTCCTCCAGGTTGTCTTCGACGTTCAGATGAGCGTCGTCGATTTTGTCCTGGCGCCTGGTGGAATCGAAATAGAAACCGCCCTTGGGCATGCGTCCGCTGGGCGGCACCGACCGATCATCCTGGGGATACATGAGGATATCGCCGTTGGGTTCCGGATCGGTATTGAATTTGCCCGGCACCAGGACCGGCGTGCCGTCGAACGTTGTCCAAGGCTTCCAGTCCTCGTTTTTGAATCCGAACATGGTCGAGGGCCTGCCCAGAGGGATGACATCCACGCCCAGGGCGTCGAGCAGGTCCGGGGCGATTTCGCCCAGCATCTGGTACGGCTCTGTGACTTTGACCGGCGTGCCCGGCGGATCAAGTTTTAGCGCCTGGCGCAATTTGTACACGCAACTGACCTGCATGCCGGTGACCGTGGTAGCGCCCAGGTCGAGCGGGACGTGGTCGGGCTGCTTGTGGTTTAAAGCGGATTGAACGCGTTGTCGGGAGTTCATGGGCCGATACCGGGATTATGCCGGGGACTGTGGTGGAAAAAGAAAGTGAGTTCGCATGGAATAATAGGTTTGAATTACGCTTGTAACAGTCCGATCAGATTTGAAATGACTTTTTCGATGATGACTGTATTTATGTGTCCGGCACGATATTCGATAATGTTTTCGTCGGCTGAAAAATTCGATTCGGGCGAATAAAACTCGTCTTTTTAAGCGAGCCGGATTGATAATCGGATATGTCTAATTGAACGGCGTAATTATCTCGAACGGCCTGGCTGGTTATTTGGCAGAGGAGCAGGGTATTGCCTCCGGCATCGGCCAAAACCAACGCCGGCCTGCGTTTATAGTTGCTCAAATCAGAAAACGGGAACGGCAGGACAACTACGTCCCCCTTTATAAATCTCGCCACGCCTCATCCTCCTCGGGGCGGAGCCAATCTTGCGCGAGCACGTTTTCGCTGGCCAGTGCCGTTGGCACGTTTTGACGGGCCGCACGAAGTTTCATTTTTCGCACATAAGCGGCCAGCTCGTCAAGGTATTCCGGCGGCAATTCCTCAACGGCATGAATGATAGCGTCTTTGGTGGTCATTTTTCACCTCCATTTCATTTTATGCGACAAATATCTGCTTTGCAAGACAAATTGGGATTGTCTCGCTGTCTACTTCTTATCCTTTGCCAACTTCTGTTGCCACTCTTGTAACATTTGTAAGGCTGCAAGCGGCGTGATGTTGTTCAATTCAACATCGCGAATTTCATCGATTATGGGGTGATCGCCGCCGAATAGGGTGAGTTGGAAGTGGGCTCGCCGTTCGGGGATTTTAGGGTGGCGGGCGATTTTGGCGCGGCCTTCGGCGTCGAGGTGTTCTTCCTCGAGTTGGGCCAGGATTTCCTTGCTCCGCTCGATCACTTCGCGCGGCACGCCGGCCAGGCGGGCGACGTGGATGCCATAGCTCTTATCGGCCGCCCCTTCCACGATCTTGTGCAGGAACACCACTTCATCCTGCCACTCGCGCACGGCCACATTCAGGTTTTTCATGCCGGAAAAGGATTTTTCCAGGTCGGTAAGCTCGTGATAATGCGTGGCGAAAAGCGTGCGGCAGCCGATGTGTTCGTGCAGATATTCGACCGCCGCCCAGGCCAGCGATATGCCGTCGTATGTGCTTGTGCCGCGCCCGATTTCATCGAGGATCACCAGGCTCCGCGGCGTGGCCGTGTTGAGGATCCGCGCGGTTTCGGTCATTTCGACCATGAACGTGCTTTGCCCGCGGGAGAGTTCGTCGCTGGCCCCTACCCGGGCGAAAATCCGGTCGGCAATGCCGATCACGGCCGATCGGGCGGGCACGAAACTGCCGATCTGGGCCATGAGCGTGATCAAGGCCACTTGGCGGATGTATGTGCTTTTGCCGGCCATGTTGGGACCGGTGATGAGCAGAATAGATCCTGTGGAAGTAGTAGGCACACTTGATAATGTAGCAGGCACACTCCGTGTGCCGTCTGTTTTGGTTGTATTTTCTTCAGGGAAATTCGCTTCTGAATTTATTATTTGATTTGCCTCGCCGACGGCACACGGAGTGTGCCTGCTACTGTCTTCGCCGACGGCACATGGCGTGTGCCTGCTACATTGAACTATTGTGTCGTTGGGGACAAATGTGCCTTCGGGTTCGACGATATCGAGCACGGGATGGCGGCCGTCGATAATTTTTAGCACCGGTTCTTCGACGATTTCCGGCCGGCAGTAGTTTCGCTGCCGGGCCAATTCGGCCAGGGCCACGAGCACGTCGAGTTGGGCCAGCACGGCGGCGGTGGATTGAATCCGGCGGCGCTCGGCTGCCACTGAGTCGCGAAGCCCGATGAACAGTTCGTACTCCAGTTCCTTGGCCTTTTCGTCGGACGTGAGCACCTTTTCTTCGTATTCCTTCAATTCCGGCGTGACGTAACGCTCGGCGTTTTTGATGGTCTGCTTGCGGATGTATTCGGCCGGTATTTTATCTCGGTGTGCGTTGGTGATCTCGATGTAATACCCGAAGACCTTGTTGAAGCCGACCTTGAGGTTCGCAATGCCGGTCCGCTGGGTTTCCTGGGCCTGATATCGGGCGATCCACTGTTTGCCGCCGTGGGCCAGTTCGCGGAGTCCGTCGAGTTCTGGATTAAATCCTTCGCGGATGAAACCGCCGTCCCGGCTGGATAGCGGGCAATCGTCGATCAGTCCGGCGTCCAGTTTGCCTCGCAACTCGACGCAGAGGTCAATGCCGGCTTCCAGTTCGTTGATAAGCGGGCTTTTTCGGGCGGCAAGTTTGGCCTTCAGCCCGGGCAAGGAGCGGAGCGTGCGTCCGAGGAAACCGAGATCGCGCGGGCTTGCCCGGCCGGTAGTCACGCGGGCCAAGAGCCGTTCGACGTCGTATACGCGGCGCAAGGTCTCGTCGAGCTCGGCGCAAAGCGAGGCGTCGGCGACCAGTTCGTCCACGGCCTCGTGCCGGGCGCGGAGCAAGGCGGCGTCGGTCAACGGATTGGCCAGCCACTGGGCCAACAGCCGCGAGCCCATGGCCGTGACCGTGCGGTCTAAAATAGCCAAGAGCGAGCCTTCGCGCCGGCCTTCGCGCAGGGTGCGGGTGATTTCCAGGCTGCGGCGGCTGGCCTCGTCGATTTCCAGCGTGCCCGAGGTGCGGTAAGGCACAAGCCGATCGATGTGTTCCAGCGAGCTTTTTTGCGTTTCGTTGAGATAATCAAGAATCGCTCCGGCGGCGCGAATGGCTTGAATGTCGGCTGGGCTGTCGGTAAATCCAAAACCTTCCAGCGTGGCAGTGCCAAAGTGTTTTGCCAAGGTTTCGCGGGCGGTTTGACGCGAGAATGCCCAGGCCGGTCGGCGGGAGAGCATCATCCGCTCGTTTAGGCCCTCACCCCCGGCCCCTCTCCCAAAAGGAGAGGGGAGAGTTGTTGGGGCGTCTTCGGCCAGCAGGCACTCGGCCGGGGCGATGCGGGCGATCTGGTCGGCCAATTGGCGTTGCGGAAATCCGGCGGCCCAGAAGCGGCCGGTGGAAAGTTCCACCCAGGCCAGTCCGGCCGGATCCCCGGATACCAGAGCCGCCAGAAAATTGCTCTCGCGCGGATCCAGCAGGGCGTCGTCGGTCACGGTGCCGGGGGTGACGATGCGGATCAGTTCTCGCTTGACTAGTCCCTTGGCCTTTTTGGGGTCTTCGACTTGTTCGCACACGGCCGCCCGAAATCCGGCCGAGATCAGTTTGCCTAGATAGCTTTCCAACTGGTGATGCGGAAACCCGGCCATGGGAATGGCGTTTTCGCCTTTTTCGCGGCTCGTCAGGGCCAGATTGAGCACGCGGGCCGCGGTTTTAGCGTCGTCAAAGAACATTTCATAAAAATCGCCCATGCGAAACAACAAGAGCGCATCGGGGCAGGCCCGTTTGGCGTCCTGGTACTGTCGCATCATGGGGGTGGCGGTCATACCATTCATGCTATCATAGTTTAGCCGCGACCCGAAGGGGAGTGGTAGACTGGAAAAAGAAAGGCATTAACTTTCGTTTTCCTCGGCAAGTCCCAACGCTTCCATAACTATTGGCCGTTCGGTGGATAGCAGGTCGAGCAGGACGCGCCGATCGCCGGACATCAAGTATTTCATGCCGACGTCGAAAAGTTTTAAACTGAAAGCCAAATCCGGTCGACCAGCCCCCGCATCGAGCCAGATTTGCCGCCATGTATCAAGGGCCTCTCGGCTGAATATTTTGGCATTGATTTTTACTAAACTGATGAAGAGTGCGTTACCCACCAGAGTCGTTTTATTTACCCGCTCATAAATACTAATAAGTCGTTCTACCAATTTTTGCATAATATCTAAATCAAATGTGCTATTTGAGAAAATTAATAATATCATATGTGCAATATGGACTACGGTGTCAGACGCATCTTCTGTTTTTTTGTGTAAAGGTATTTTTTCAAGTAAATCAAATCCTTCTTCCCATCGTCTCACAGCGAAAAGAGGATTAATACGGGCAAAGGCAATAGATTGATCATCTGAGCTTAACTCTAATGCTTTATCATAAGACAATAAAGAATCATTGTATCTATGAATATGATAACACGCTATCCCACGTAAATACCACGCATCTTTATCATTAGCATGAACCTCTAAGAATTTGTCAAAACAGTTTAAAGCATCCTCAAAACGTACATGCAATAAAAGTTGGCAACCACGAAAGAATACTATAGATGTGTTGTTAGGATCAATATTTAAAATATTATCACAAATTTTCAATAATTCTTCATCGCAGTTATTAATTTTAAATTTGCTTTTAAGCAGTTCGATCCAATCATTATATTTTCCTCTTACATGTGCCAATTCTTCAAGAGCGGATACAACTTCCGCTGTATGCCCCTCTTCTTTGGCCTTTTCATAATCTGCCAATATGGAGTTAGTGATGAAATCTTCGCCTGCCGATGCTTCAATGGCTGCCATTAGGTGTTCACGAACTCTTTGTGCATCAGCGGGTAGATGAGTAAGTCGGTCGCGGAGTTCATCGGGGCGATACCAGACACGGAGGAAATCGACTATCAATCGTAGTGGTTGGCGAATGTTCTGTTTAACCTCGTACGATAACCTCATCAGTGGTTCGGTGAGTTCGTAGAGCGATTCTCGCCCTCTTGTATGACTGAGTACATACCCGATTTCACGTAATATTTTCAACTGGCTTGCGGCCGTTTGCTCAGTGATGAAAAGCCGATTGGCGATGATTTTCACAGGCAGGGGCGATGAGCAAGAGCAAAGGAATTCGATGATTTTTCGCTGTTGCGGCGAGAGCCAGCGTAGCCGCTCCTGGTAATAGGGTGTTAGTTCGTCGAGCATTTTTTCAAACGGTCCGATCAACTCATCTAGCGATTGGCGGTCGATGAATTGGGAAAGCACGATATAGACGCGGTGATTGCCACCGGAAAGATGATGCAATGCCCGGACTCGAGACCGGCCTTCCGGCGTATGCAAATAATTGGTTAATTCGGCATCACCGGCGTTTTGGGCGATTTTAGTCAAGAGTTCCACTGCTTCGGTGAGACTTAGCGGTTGTAGATGTTCGATTTGAAAAAAGCCGAAGAAGGGGCTGGTGCGTCGCGAAATGCCCTCGAATAACTGTTGAGAAGTGGCTAAAATTGCCGTTGTGGGATGCTCTTGGAGGAATGCCCGCAATTGTTTTTGCCCTTCGTCGCCCAAGCCGGCAAATAATGTATCCAGATTTTCGACGATTAATAGCAAGGTTCGCCCTGCAAGACGTTCGAGTAACAACCGTGATGCCTCCCGACGGGCTTCGTTCGGCTTCAATCCAAAAATCGGCTCCAGGGCTGCCTGAGGAAATTCGTCGGAGTACACTGTCGAAAGTGCATGCAAGATTCGCAGTAGCAAATCCAGAAACGAAGTATCGGTTTCGTCTTCGTTTAGCCATGCGATACGCAGGCTATTGTGGAGTTGTGTATCTTCGGTCACCCGATGTTGGACCATGGTTATGAAATGGGTTTTGCCAATACCTCGCGGGCCCACCAACAAAAGATGATGTTTATTTCCAGTTGTTGCGCTTTCTTGAATGCGTTCCAATGTGTCTTGGACCATTGCTTGTCGCTGGACGAAAGTTGCCTCAAGTGTTTCCGGATTAGTGCGGTTGGGCGTAAAGCGCCAGATAAATTTTGGGTCACTCATTTTATAGCCCCCTATCCAATTTCCACCAACGTTCGACCAATGGAAATCGGAATGTATAGGTTCCATCCGTTGCTCGAATTAAATAGTGGTCGCGTTCCATTAAACGCAACATTTTAAGCATCAAATTCCGGTCATTAAAGGCGATTTGAGATTTCAATGCCTCGAAGATCTGATCAGACGAAAGCGGTTCGGCGTCAAAAGAAATTGCATCCAGAATCAATAGGACCAATTCGGCATTCTGACGATAATAATGGGCAATCCGGTCGCGATAATGTGCAAATTCCCAGGGATCGTTCGGATCGACTAGTTGCTTATTAACCGCGCCGACCACCTGATTCGGTTCTGCCTCTTGGCCGGACATTCGCAAATAACGCACAATGTGATGGATATAAAATGGTACGTAGTCGGCTTGATTTGCTATTAAAGCGGCGGCCGAAGGAAATTTGTTGCAAGGAAGGGCTTCGCCTTCGATCAGGCGACGGGCCAATTCTTCGGCATCTTCCGAAGCGAGCGGGGGAACATCCACTGGATACATGTCGTTGATAGGCTCATTTGCATATTCAGCCTCGCGAAGCCGCTCAATAACGTGGTGCAGACCGACAGAACCAGTCAAAACCATGCGGAAGGTGGGAAAAGTATGCCGTAGTGTGCGTAAAACGTCGAGCAATTCTTCGGCGCTTTCTGGCCCTTCATGTCGTCGAAGATTGTCCAGCATGTAAGGCATTTCATCCCAGAGAAACACCAGGCGATTTGGTGTCTGCTGTTCAACTAAATCTTCGATCGCACAGATTAAAAGATTTTTCCAGTGGCGATCTTTTCGGCGCTGAATTTCCGTCCCAGAGACTTTGACCTGCCATTCCTCGAGAAACTTTTTGGCTCGATTAGCGGCTTTGTGGAATTTGCCCAGAAACTTTTGCACTTCATCAAAAATAAGTTGTGCGAAATCTTCGGCGCTGTGAATTTGTTCTAAATCTTGATAAACGGCAAACCAGCCTGGAGGCGGGTTAGCTTGCATTTTCTGAATGACACAAGTTTTTCCAATCCTTCGTTCAGCGGTAATAATGATGCTTTGCTGACTTAATATCTGCCAAATCGATTTGATTAGTTCGTCTCGTCCAAGAATATCATTTACATCGATTTTCCCACCCGGATTGGCTTTCATGATCAAAACCTCCATAATAAATCACATACAATATACGATGATACTATTGTACGATGATATCATATTATGTCAATGGGTATCCAATAATCAGGAATAGATACTAAAAATAATATTGCTTTCAACCACTAAATCAACTCTCTGGAGCAGTATCATTACATACACAGGTGGGGCCTGGCTAGTAACACTGGATTATTCGATTCCTTAAGACCGGCACAAGCATAGGCATAGACGCCCTGCCCAATAACAAAGGGCCACCCTTGCGAATGGCCCTTGTTCTTGTTCACTTATTTTTTGGAATCCTCACGCCGCCTGTTTCCGCTTGCGCCAAACGAAAGCGAGAAAGCTGAAAAGGCCCGCACTTAATAGGACGAGAGTGGAGGGTTCGGGGACGGGTTGCACGCTCACGTCATCCAGGTAGACAAAGGAGACAATTTCGCGTCCCGAGAACTTTAGGGTTGTGGATGTATCGGTGGCTGGCAAAGTGAATGAATACTTGGTGTAGGTAAAGTAACCGGCGTCAACGAGAGACAGAATTGTGCTCCCGTCCCAATTCGCTGTGAAATCAGCGTGATTATAAGGATTGGTGTGCGCCAACCAGAAATCTATTTGGTATGATTGGCCCGGAACAGTTGGCAGTGTCTGCATAATGCTGTCATCGTAATATCCCGTCGCTGCAAAAAAAGCATCTTTGGCGCCAGAGTGGGGATAACTGCCATTAACGCCAAAGTCGGAGCCGCTGGAAGCGGGCAGTGTAGTCCAGCCGGTTAAATCTCCGGTTTCAAATCCACCATTGGCAACGAGTTCCGCGAAGCTTGGAGTTGCCAGGATACAAGAGGCTAGAATGATTCCTGCATAACTCGCTAAACGGAACATCGTGGAGCCAGGTGTTAGACCAACTATATGTTTTGACATAGACATTGTTTTATACCTTGGAACTGTTGTGATTATTCTTGGCAGAATTTACATAAGTTACAAATGGGCAAAAAATCTCCCTAAGCTGAAAAAGCGGCAGCGGATTCCCGCCTGTGAGCGCGCATGAAGGCTGGCGCTGATCACGCTGGCCGCTAGAACGCACCCAAATGAGAACAGTCCTCACGAGCGGGACGTTTCCGTTTGGATTTGGGCGCTGCCTCTACGTTAGGGTGCGGATGATTACCTAGAAGAACCTAAATATACATGAAAACTCGAAAGTACGAAAAACGAAATAGCCGGATTTTCAGTGACTTACTATGTATTATGACATTTCAACATGTTGTATTTGAATTGGTAGATAGTTTACTAATAATATAAGGGATGTCAATATGCTGGGGTGAGATGTACGCCAGGTTTGAATAAAACAACTCAATAGAGGTATAAAAGTGCTGATTATTTACCTCAATAGAGTTATGGCGGCCGAGATTGATAGGTGATAGACGTCATCGAGCAATCAACTCACTTGTCTTGTTGATCAGTCTATGCCAGGCATGCTGAAAACTTAATCGTGGTGTTAAGAGCCATGGGCTGTTTGTTGTGCTGAGCAGGATATGAATTTGTGCAACCACAATGTTAAAGGCCCTCCCTGGCATCAGATCAATTTTTCCGCCATATTGGTGGGACGTAAAAGATATTCGCCTTCACCCAAGCCCTCTCCCAGAGGGAGAGGGGACAAATATATGGATGTGTC
>JBEKZY010000088.1:0-16118 GCA_049509395.1 Thermoguttaceae bacterium
GTAGATGGAAAATTTTTATTGAATGTTATTTATCTCATTCCAGGCCTTGGCCAGAATATCGGCAACGCCCAATTCCGCGGCCCATTTTTGCATATAATTGCAATCAACGAGATGTTTTTGGACTTCGAGTATTTTCAAGATATCGGTCCATTGCCGGTCTGAGGCTTCATCGCCCAGGCGATACCATTCCAACTTACTTAAAATTACGTCCTCCGCCGAAGCAACGAAGAATTCAGTGGTCGGATCCTCATTTACCAACGGTTTTTTACGTATGCGTTGAAATGCCGCACGGTTGTAATCGCGATATTGGGAGGCGAATATGTCTATTTTGTAAAATGTATTATTATGTATCAAATTAAAACAAGAGCGACGGGCTACCGCATCGGCCACGGTACCGGCGTTTACATAATAGTCTTGCTGAAGCGCTTCCACCAGAGGTTTGACATGTTCCATCCGCAGATCCGCGACAACGTCCACATCCTGCGTCATTCTGGAGTAGCCGTAGGCCGATCCGGCGACCGATCCGCCGATGTAATACCGGACGCCCAATCGTTCTAGTTCCGCTACAACGGGTCGCAGCGCGGAAAATCCTTCTCCGGAAAGCGGGTCGGATTGCATTTTATATATTCCCTTAATTCGTCGGCCAGTTGTTTTCCATAGTGTAATTCCACCCAATACAAGGCTACTTCCCTGGGATTAAATTCGGGATGAGCCTCGGCAATCGCCTGTCGTGACATGCGTATAGACAGGTTAGTCAAGGAACGCATGATTGCAACACGATCAGCCACGCTAGCCTGCCGCATCAATTCCACCTGCACTTTTTCTGCGTCGGGATGGGTGTCGGAAAGCATTGCGCAAGCTCCTTGATCGAGTAGATGGACAATATTATCTCTGGAAGATGCAGCCGTGGCAAGAGGCAGCGGGAGTGCGTTCTCACGGTGGATCTTGGGAACAAGGCAGCGGCGATGGCACACGGAGTGTGCCTGCTACAATGACTACAAGTATTTAGCGTACGCGGCAGCAGAAGCGGATGACGCCGCCTTTGCCGACTTCGAGCGGCTTGGCAAGCTCGCAGCGGACCACCAGCGATTCGCCTTCGTTGGGCTGGGTGAAGAATTTCGACTCGCGGCTGCATTGTGCGCTGCCTTCGACGTATTCCAGGCGGGTGGTCAGACTATCGATGATCGTCACGTTGCCGATGGTCTGGTTGCCGATGTTGTCGAAGCGGAGCGTAAACCATACTTCTTCGCCGGGCAGGGCATAAGGCGTGGATGCCAGCTTGATGATCCGCAATTTGGGATTGCCCGGCGGCACGTCCGCGATAAACACAGTCCCGACCTGCTCGTCTCGCACGGCGGCCATGGCCCCTCTGAGGTCGAGAATCACTTGCACTGCTTGTTCGTGCGACCAGGCAACGGCCGCCTGGTGGCCGCGGGCCAACATCATCCCTTCGGAATTGACATATGTGCCATTACGAACGACCAAGATATTTTCGTATGGTTTGAAGGCGTTTTGAAAGCCGCGGGGACCGATCTCGCTCGACAATGCTCCATCGCCCTGTTTCATGCGGAATGCGTGCGCGGGTCGTGCGCTGATTTCATCCCCGAGCTGCACTTGTTGTTTGGTAGCGCCTATTTTTTGGATCACGGTGGGAGCGGCCAAAGATGTGTTAAGAGAAACGTTCGAAAGCCTATCCCTCTGTTCATTCAGGACAAGGCCCACTACCTGGCGCACGGCGGTGAATCGCGGACTGTAAATATAGACGTCGTTGCTGGGAGTGACGAGCGTACGGCCGTCGAGGGTGTCGTAAACAGCCACGGTGTCTTCCATTTGCAGGCCAGCGGGCCCACCCGACGCACCGACCGGCACGCCGCAATCGCCGCCATCGCGGAGGTATTCATCTTCGGGCCAGGGCAGGCGAATGCCCGGTGGCGCCCAGGGCGGATATGCGGCCAGCGGCAAGGGCGGGCCTTGTTGCATATCCGACTCATCGATGGGGTATGCGCTTATGGCGGCTGTGGGCACGGCGTCGCCATGAGACGATGGCGGAGGTAAAATCTTGACTTCGGGATTTTTCGCGCTCGGATTATTCCGGTTGGCTGATAGAAGCGACGGCTTTTCGTTTTCGGCCGTTTTTTGCGGTAGGGAAGGGCAACTCACAAACGGCGGGCAACCGAACAGGAAACTCGGATCGGGCGACTGCGACGTGTCCGGCAATCGGCCGCCCAAGCGCAAAATGGCCACCGGTCGGCCAATGGCATCGGCAACGGCCAAGGGGTCTTGGCCGGGTTTGACATCGAACCATTCCTGTGCCTGCGGATTTTCGCGCACCGGCAGGGCGTTGCGCGGATTTTCCAGGTAGATCACCCTGGTGACGAACTTTCCTTCCAAAGCCAGTCGAAGATCTTCCTGGTTAAGTTCAATGGGAAGGGGAAAACGCAGTTCCATGCCTATCGGCGCGTAAGTGCGGTCGATGATTTCGACGGTGGGGAAGACTTCCAAACCGGCGGCCAGGCGGATGCCGGTCACTCGGAGCCGGTATACGGAGCCGATGAGCAATCCCACTTTACGCGATCCTTGTCCGGGCTCGTCGAATTGGCCGTCGGCGGCCAGTGAAATCAAGGCCCCCGACGGGGCCTTGATCTCGACCGGTTGGAAAAACCCGGGCAATGGCCCTCCACGCGTAAGTTGCCTCGCCCCAATCGCTCCCGGCGGCATGGCGCCTTGATGCCAGTAATGGACCGGGGGTTGCTGGGCACACAACATGGCGGCCAGACCCAAGGTCCCAAAAAGCATCAGGGCGACTATGCCGGCAACTCGTTGCATGGAAAAGGGGTCAGGGTTCGGGGTTCAGGATTTTTTATGTCTGAACCGTTATCGCTGTAATTATGTAAGAAGATATCTGAAAAAAAAATGTCGGGGCGGGAGTTGTACTCCCGCCCTTGGATGAGTCAATTCTCGGCGTGGCAGTTCAACTGCCGTGCCAACCAAGTCTGCCGGCACACCATTTTAATCCGGTGCGAAATCCGGTTTTGGGATAAGCTGTTATCGGTTTATCAATTTGTGGTGCAGTTTTCCGGGGCTTGGCTCATATAAGCACCCGAATTACCTCCGCCGACCGGGCGTGCCTGGCCTTCAACACAAGGAGGGTCGCTAATCTGTTCATGACGGTCGCAGGAGGACGGACGGAACAATCCTGCCGGCGCATCGGCCCGCTCCACAATTCGCACGTGATCGACCGGCTTGGGATAACTCAATCCTGGCTTTTGTTTCACGTCGATGCGAACCGCCTCGGTTGGGCCGGGCAGATTCACGCGGGTGTGATTGACTATGGTATTCTTTTGCAATCCGGCAGGCACTCCCAGCGGCACATGCGGCGGGCCGGGCAATCCTATCGGCGTGCCGCACATCGGCATCCCGTATTGCGGCATGGTTACGCCGGAAATGTAATTGCTGTTGGGCATGGTGTTAGGCCCGCCCACGGCCATGCCCATGGGCACCGATCCGCCGGGCATCTGACCGCCGGGAATCATACTGCTGGGCATCGGACAGGAATATCCAACCTGCTTGACATCGCCCTGTTGAATGTCGGCAGGGGCTGGAAGCTGCAAATCCTTGTTGCCTATGCGGACAATGGCCAAAATCGCCCCGCGGCGATCGGCTTCGACGATCGGGTCCACGCCCGGATCAAGCCGGGTGCTGACCAAAGTCTCCACTCCGGCAACGGCCAGTTCCTGGAACTCGGGATCGGGCAGGTAAATCACCTTGGTCACGAAATTGCCGCTTAGCACCTGATCGAAGTCCTCTTCGGTGAATTGCACGGGAATGGCATTGTGCGCCAGGAAGGCCTCGGATCGCGGCATGGCGGGGCCGACTTCCAGTGTTGGATACAGTTCCACGCCGGGCCGGCCGGGTATATTGGTAATCTTTAACTGGTAAATCGCGCCTTGCGGGAAGTTATACCGGGCCGGACAGATCAGCGGCTCGGAATCGAATTGACCCGGCTCCATCACGTCCCAGATGACCGACATGCCTTCAGGTCCGATAAAGGCCATTTGCGAAGATATTTGCGGCGTGGGTATACCCGGTTGATACATCATCACTCCCGGCCCTGGACCATCGACGCCGGGTCCGGGATGCATCAGCATTTGGGCCGGCGGCAGGTTATTCTTGCAAGGCACGTGGCAGCAGCCAGCCGTGGCAACGGCAACTGCTAATAACGTCAATATAGAAACCCTCATGGCGTCCCCCCTCACTTCTGCTTCGAGCCTATGCCGGGTTAACGCCCCGGTCGGGCAAGAGCGTGGACTATATTTCGATGTTAAAACTGCCATGTTGGGGCAGCAGTTCAACTGCCGCCCAAATATGGAGCTACTTACCGGCATGCCGCGCAAGAACAATCCGCGCAGAATACCTGTCTGAGGGTATTGGTCGGCGTGTTACAACGCGAATCTTTGGAAAATCCGGCAAGACCGTTAAAACTATGCCTGAACGGCGGAGATTGCGCAGTTTACGCTGTTTGACAACTTGCAGATTCACCCGTCTATATTTAGCCTGAAACACGCAATTTTACATTGCCATACCGTATAACTTTGGCTTCATTAGCGATTAAGGTTCCTGTTAGGCTAAGAGTTTTTACAGTATATTAGAAACATGGTTACTATGAGTGAAATCCAGGATTTAGGCGATAAAATCGTCCGAGATTTTCATCCTCAACGAGTAATTCTATTCGGTTCCCATGCCAGGGGTACGGCCGAGGATTATTCTGATGTGGATTTGCTAGTCATTCTGCCATTCGAGGGGAAGAACTTTCGCAAATCCTTGGAAATACTCAATCATCTTGACTCTCGTCTGCCAATCGATTTGCTGGCGCGCCGGCCTGACGATGTTCAACGTCGTTATAACGATGGCGATCCTTTGATCCGCGAAGCTTTGAATCACGGCAAGGTTCTATATGCTCAACGAGACGATTAAAGAATGGATTGCCAAGGCCGAGGGCGACTTTAGCGTGGCCTGTAGGGAACGCCGTGTCCGGAAATCAGCAAATTGGGACGCCGTTTGTTTTCACTGCCAGCAATGTGTGGAAAAATATTTGAAGGCCCTCTTGATTCATTATGGCGTCATGCCTCCGAAAACCCATGATCTCGTTTTATTGGATGGATTGCTGACGCCTGTTTGCGATGGATGGTCGTGGCCGTTAGAAGAATTGCGTTTCCTCACCCGCGCCTCCGTGGCGTTCCGTTATCCAGGCGAAACAGCAGATAAAGATGAAGCCATGGATGCTTTGAAGATTACACAAAATATCCGAGAAGCTATATTGAGAATCATTCGACTACTAGAAAAAGTAGTCTAGCGCATTATTATGCTACATAATTTTTTAATGACAAAGATAGGAATATGGCATGGCTCAGAAGATCGCAAAATACGTGAATCCTGTACTGCATGCACTTAAAAGTCTTGGTGGATCTGGTCAACCATCAGAAGTGTGTGCTGCTGTTATCAAGGATATGGGTCTCGAAGAATCGCCGATCTTAGAGGAGACACTAAAGAATGGCGTTTCGAAGTTCGAGAATAAAATCGCCTTCGTTCGACTCTATCTCGTTCTATCCGGATATATTGATCGCTCCAAACGTGGTGTATGGACCTTGACAGAGAAGGGTCGCAATTCTCAGCCACTTTCCGATTCCGAAATCCAAGAGATGCTATTAGAGATACAACGGCAATCTAAAAAAACATGTGATGTAGATGAGGAACAGGAGGAGGAAAAAGACGATGCTGAAGAAACCTCACCCGAAGAAATAAATTACAAGGCTCAACTGCTTACCATTATTCGTCAGATACCACCAAGTGGTTTTGAGCAACTTTGCCAACGTCTTCTCCGAGAATCAGGATTCGAGCAGGTCATTGTTACCGGACGTTCAGGGGATGGTGGGATTGATGGCATTGGAGTTCTCAAGGTTAATGCATTCGTTTCCTTCAAGGTTCTGTTTCAATGCAAAAGATACATTGGGACTGTTAGCGCGTCCGAAGTTAGAGATTTCCGCGGTGCGATGCAAGGGCGTGCCGATAAAGGTATAATATTGACTACCGGCACTTTCTCAACCGCTGCCTCGGAGGAAGCAGAACGAGCCGGAGTCCCGCCTATTGAGTTAGTAGCTGGCGAGCGACTAATAGGCCTTTTCGAGTCCTTGGAATTGGGCCTTAAACCTCGTACCACTTATGATGTGGACTTAAACTTTTTTGCACAGTTCCAAACAGGCACTTAATAAATTAAGATAGGAGGAGCCATTGTTGATATGGAACATAAGTCTCGCTAGGAACGCCACTTCAATCGAGTAGTTTGTAAATGAATGTTTAGAACCTGTTTCACAACTCCCTCTGCCATTACATATAGTGTGATTCAAGACCGAAAAGCTCTATATACTGTAGTATTTTTGGTCGTGAGATAGTTGTAAAACCAGTTCTAAAAAGACTTCACAGCCGAGATGACGACCTCATTCGATAGGAATTGCGCCGCATAACGAAGGGCCTCTTCAATATCTTCGGCCGTAAGATAGGGATAATCTCTGAGGATTATTTCCCTTGTGCCGCCGCTGGCCATTAATTCCAGAATGAATTCAACACTGATCCGCGTTCCGCGAACGCAAGGCTTGCCGTGAAGAATACCGGGATTGGAAACTATATGGTCGAACATGCCAAACTCCTTATTATCAAATTATTATACGGCGATTAAGCATCCAAGTCCACATCGGGGCATTGTATCGTTCGCCAAACAAATCCTACTTTAAGGTCGTCCTTGTTTCATTGGAATGACACCAGGCGCTTGAGATGCCACGGGCTGGATGTTTGCCAGGTCCACCGCCGGGGTGCCGGGAATTTGCGGCATGTTCCATAGTTCGGCCGTGTTGCCCGCAAGCCGGTTGATCTCGACGGGTCCCAAATCGATGCGAATTACGAACTGGGCCGATGGGCAACTGACGACCACCACGCCCGGCATTACCAGGCCGGAAAGCGGATCGCGGCGATGCTGGCTGGCAACGGCGCTGGCCAAGAGAATCCCCTGCGGGTTGAGGATACGCTGTTCCAGGATCCAACCTTGCGCACCGTCGAAAATTGTGACCTTGGTTACCGGCCCGTCGGGCGTCTCGCGAATTGTGCGGAGTTCCAAGCGATCGCCTTGCAAGGGAAACGGGCCTTGATGCGGCAGGCCCGGATCGATTTCGCTTACGCCCAAGGCCTCGATCAGCCAATCGGGCTGAACGGGAATGGCATGCCTGGCCGGACTGTTTGCGAATTGATCGTGCCGGCAATAATATATCGCCGGCGGCTGGGCGCGGCGGACCCAATACCAAAAAAAATCGGGATTTGAGCCCAGGTCGATCTCCGGACCGGTCAGATCCGTGGATTTAAGGCGGAAAAATCTGGGCCGCCAAAAGGCTATTCTTGTCGATAGCGGGGGAATGCCCTGCCCGGATAATGTGGCATGACCAGTGTAAAAAGATTGGATCCGCGAGTTATTGCCGTTTACCACTTGAATCAACTGATCGAGCGTCGGCGAAGGCGGCAAGGCCCGAGGCAGCGGCGGTCCCTGCGGGCGCAACATGTTCGGACAGCTCGCCCCGCTCAGGGCAAACAGGCCGACTACCGCCAAAAGTAATAGCCGAGATCGATATCCGTGCATCGTTAGTGGTTGGTGGTTAGTGGTTAGTGATTAGTATCGCGAAACCGCAAGCGGTTTTAACTATTTATCTTGCATTCTTCATTCTGCCTTCTTCGTTCTGCATTCATTCCAAAAGTGCGGTTAATTGTTGCTGGATTTCGTCGATTCGCGATTGTGTGGGCACGACCGCCGGGATGGCATACGTTGCATCGCGGCGGGGGCAGTAAACCGTCAGCACTTCGTTGCCTTGCTGATCGCGCTTTTGGTCTTCCAGCCTGAACACGCGGCGACGGATCAACAACAGCGTCAGCACGTAGCGCATGTCCTGTTTGTCGGGCTGCTGGACTAGTTCATCGAAAAACTGGAGAATAACGTCGTTTGGGGCCCATTGTTTGCGGTGACCGGTCTTGTCCGGCACTTGCGATTTCCAATAGCCGATTGCTTCGGCGGGCGGACCTTGCCAGGCATCGATCGAATAATCGCAACGTTTCAGATTCGCTCCTTCGGACACTAGCACGGAGTAGTACCACTCGCCGGGCGCGAATTCCCGGCCGGTCGCCGTGCAGCGTCGCGTGAAGTTTTGAACTTCGTAATCCATACAATGTAGCAGGCACACGCCGTGTGCCGCCCCCGAATCCAAAATGTAGCAGGCGTCTCCGTATTCAAAATGTAGCAGGCACACTCCGTGTGCCGTCTCCGCATACGGAGTGTGCGGACTACTTTCCCAATGAAAAATTCCAGTTTTTGTAGGGTGCGTGAAACGCACCGCCCACTATGGTCATGGTGCGTTTCACGCACCCTACGTAATGAAAAAAACCAGACAAGGGCCGCAAAGCATACCCGAATTGGGTATTTGACTCAATGCGGGACTTCCATCTAATATTGAGTCCCGGTGAACAAACAGGTGGGTATGTTTAGCCCCTGGTGAACATACCGGGGGGGGTATGCGGCCCAGGATCAATATGCCTTGAAAAACCTGCATGAGGTCCCGCCTGGGCCGATGAGAATCTTTACCGGGCGGCAGCATTTCGGGCAATGGCCTTCATAAGCCGTTTCGGTTTGATTGACGTAAATCCTTATGTAGACGTCACAACAGGCAAAATGGACGCCAATAAATCGGCGATTTGCCGCGTTAGATGGGGAAATTTGAGGATCACTGGTAAAATCAAGATTTTCGCCCGGCATTTGTCGTTGCTCTGGTCCCCGATGTATTCATCCGTGGTTAAATAACTATATTAAAATGGAAATTTGGCATCGCCCCTGAACTTGACTTGTGCACATAATGTCATGTACATTTAAGATGTTCCCAGTGCAAGTCGAATTATAGATAGAAAGAAAAAATAAACATGGGTACGCTATTAAGCCTATTGCCGTTGTTATTACTGGCACTTGCCAGCCGCCGGCCTTAGGGTGCGTACCTGCTTTCACAGCTAGCAAAACAAAACCTCAAGGCCGACAAAGTCTTGGGGTTTTTTTATTGATTGGATTCAGCGGCATGCGAACAGATGACGGAACAATGCGGTATCACAAGCCCTCGAGGGTATGGTTGGTGTTGCGCGGGCCGACCAATGGTCGGCACGAGATTTAACGTCTTTGCCATTGCCAAATTTGAAGCGGCAAAGACGGAGATACTAGACAAATAGATCAGCACAACCGAAACTTTACCCTCGAACAAAGGATACTAAACTCATGACTGATAATACAACTGCCAAACCCCGGCATATAGTGATTTTCGACACTACGCTCCGCGACGGCGAGCAATCGCCCGGGGCAAGTATGAACCTGAAGGAAAAGATGGAAGTCGCCCAGGCCCTGGTCGAGTTGGGCGTCAACGTTATCGAGGCCGGTTTTCCCATTGCTTCGCCGGGCGATTTTGAAGCCGTCCGCGAGATCGCCCGATCGGTACGCGGGTCGGTGGTTTGCGGATTGGCCCGCTGCCGCGAGGCCGACATCGACCGGGCCTGGGAAGCCGTGCGCCACGCGCAAGAGCCGCGGATTCACGTGTTTCTGGCCACCAGCGCAATCCATCGCGAACACAAACTCCGCATGGACAAAGACGAAATCATTCGCAACGCGGTCGAAGGCGTGCGGCGGGCCAAGGGCTACTGCCCTAACATCGAATTCTCGCCCGAGGACGCCTCGCGGACCGAATCCGATTTCCTCTGCAAGGTTGTGGAAGCGGCCATCGATGCCGGGGCCACCACGGTTAACATTCCCGACACCGTAGGCTACGCCACCCCAAACCACATGGGCGAGGTGATCCGCAACCTGCGCAATCGGGTGCCTAACGTCGACAAGGCAGTAATCAGCGTCCATTGCCACAACGACCTCGGTCTGGCGGTGGCCAACAGCCTGGCGGCGGTAGAGGCCGGGGCAGGGCAGGTCGAGTGCACCATCAACGGCCTGGGCGAACGAGCTGGCAACTGCTCGCTGGAAGAGATCGTCATGGCCCTGCGGACCCGTGCGGATTTTTACAATGCTTCCACGAAAATTCTCACCCGGCGTCTGGTCCCCATCAGCCGGCTGGTGGCCAATATCACCGGCATCCAGGTGCAGCGCAACAAGGCCATTGTTGGCCAAAATGCATTTGCGCACGAGGCCGGCATACACCAGGACGGCATGCTCAAGGAACGCACCACATACGAAATAATGCGACCAGAAGACGTCGGACTGGCCATGACCGACCTGGTGCTGGGCAAGCACAGCGGCCGAGCGGCGCTGGCCGATCGGGCCAAGGCCCTGGGATATAGTCTTACCAGCGAGCAACTCGACACTATCTTTATGGCCTTTAAAAACCTGGCCGATAAAAAGAAAGAAATTTACGACGCCGATATCGCCTCGCTGGTCGAACAACAAATCCACTCTATCGCGGAAAAATGGACGTTGGATTCATACAAGGTAGTTTGCGGAACCGGCCAGGTGCCCGAAGTCACGCTCCGCCTGCGCCATGGCGATGAAAAACTGAGCGCCACCGTGGCCTCGGGCGACGGACCGATCGACGCCATTTTCCTGGCCATCGAGCAGATCACCGGCATGTCGGTGGTATGCAAGGATTTCAGCGTGCACAGCGTTACGGTGGGAAAAGACGCCCAAGGCGAGGTGATGGTGCAGATCGAACACGAAGGACAAGTCTACCGCGGGCGCGGCGTTTCGACCGACAGCGTCGAGGCCAGCGCCAAGGCATTCCTCAACGCCATCAACCGCGTTCTTGCCGTGGCGAATAATAAGGGATAGGGAATAGGATATGGGGAACAAAGACGGATTATAGATGAATGTCGAATGACGAAGCACGAATGACGAAAGAATGCCAAAATCCCAATTACGAATTATTTTTTTGTCATTAGACATTCGTGCTTCGTCATTTCCTTGTGGCCGAGTGGCGGAATGGCAGACGCTCGGGATTTAAAATCCCGTGCCCGTAATAGGGCGTGCCGGTTCGAGTCCGGCCTCGGCTATTTTTGGCTTTAGGCTTAAGTCTATGGGCTTTAGGTTATATAGTTATTCTGATTTGTAAAACAAGTTCACAAGATAGGTGCTCGGCAGTCACAGCCTACCTTGCAACGATGGAAATGGGGTCCGTTAATACGAACATATGTTGACATGCGGTGGCACTTCTCTACATTGAGGAGATCATCAAAATCCAGGCACTCCGTGAAACTGACTAATGTTTAATTCGTGTTATAGGGTAACTTAGGCCGCACACCGCAAAGTGGATCATATTTCCAGGAGTTTTTCTTTGGAACAAGAACTGGAGAGCATCATACAGATTGTCAATGGACTTGCCTCACTTTATTGGCATCCTACAGGTTTTCAGAGCCAAGAGCAGATCCGTTCATTGACAGGAAATTGGCGCGAGGCTTTCAAGTGGTTTTTGTCTTCATACGCCTTCGAACGTCAAGGACGTTCGCCACACTATTCCAATTTCGCAAGATGCGCTTTAGATCTATACGACAAAGAATTTCCTGGCAAGGACTTTGAAACGGAGCTATGGAACAACTTTTTGAAGTGCGGTAAATTTCCGCCTGACGGCAAAGGAGCAAACAAGAAAAACAACCCACTATCGCCTTCAAATACTAAATGCTCTTGTGTAAGTCAATTGATTAGTTCTCTTGGAGATTTTGGTTTTAATATCGTTTACTGGGCTAGTTCATTAGTACAATCAGGTGATGTTAAAACACCTTGGAATTGCTTAGTAACAATACGCGGTATCAAAAACAAAATCGCTTCATTGTATCTTCGTGACATTGTAAATGCGTTTGAAATTGATGAAGATATCATTGGAAACAAGGAACGTCTTCAACCTATAGACGTTTGGACAGAAAGGGGAGCAACGGCTCTTGCAGGATTTCTATCAATGAGTCCAAAGTCATATTGGGATTTTGCGGAAGTAATTGTCAAAGCCAGCGAGAGAGCAAAAGTTCGCTCGACGCTTACAAATACTGGTTTGTGGATTCTAGGGGCGCAACTGGTTGGCAATGCCGTAGATTTTCACAAATTGCTATTGAGTGTAAATAGTTTGCGCAGTTTCCTATACAACCAAGTCAGTCATTATCAGAATCGTATTGAATTGATTCAAATGGTTCTTAGTAAATCCGGCAAAGCAGAATAATCTGCACATCCAGCGTACTCGCTTATCATGCTGCTTATGCGTCTTCGTTTATAAAAAACTCTCTTAGACATAGCGGCGGATCGCGCGGGCCGAATGCAACGCCTCATTAACTTCCTCAAGGTCCGGACAAAAGGCGTCGTCGTAACGTGTGGCCACGGCATAGGGCGTCAGAGGCAACCCTCATACAAAACCGTTTCTTAACGCAAGGCGGCGGTGACGAACGCAGCGCCTGTGCCGCTCTTCCACTTCGACGGGCGGGAGATAGCAGATAAATCTCGGCCAGCGCCAAGCAACTATGCCCAGGCGAAGGTGATTAATTTCATAGGTGGAGAAGCCGGGAGGTTTGCTATTGAGGTTTGAGCTTGTACCAAGTCGTTCGGATTTCGCGGTCAGGATTGGAAAAATCTTCCAGGAGATCGGTGATTTGGGGTTTTTGTAAACCGGCTGCCTCAACGGCACAGGCTGCCATACGCGCCCAACCGCGAGCGGTTATTGCGGGGTTGCCTTGCCGAAATCCCAGAAAGCCGCGGCTGCCCATTTGCGTAAGAACCTCGATCAATTCGCGTTTTTCACCGTTTGAATGTTCGCGGTGAAGAATATAGAGAACAAGTTGGAAAGCCAATTCAGGAAGTTGAGCATCCGTAATCATTTGCAGCAATCGCCTTGCCTGGGGATAGGAAAGGTTCGCACGGAACATGGCGAGATAATGCAATTTGCCCAGCAAATATTGCGGTATGGGCCAGGCTTCCAACACGAAACGTACCAAATCTTCATCCGAGAGTTGAGAAACTATATGCAGTTCATTCTTACAAAGTTCACTACAATCCCGAGACGGCCCCAGTAGTCGCCAATAGGGGCGATCGGCGAGCGAACGTTTTTGCACTATATGCGTCCAGAAGAGACGTTCTTCCTGGTCGCGCAGTGCAGTGCTTAGGGTCGATGCCAGGATTTGCAGTGGAATTTTTAGCTTATCCAAATTAACGGCGCCGGTACTGACGACAGCGCGAAGTTGTCCGATATTTTCAACATGCAGGGGGTGGTTCATACGCCCCGTCAAGTCGGAATTCAGGCAAAGGCACGAGGCCAAGAGCGCTTCGGCAAGCTCCAGGCTTGGGCACTCGCGGCAAGTCCCGCGTTGCATTGCTATTATTTTCTGCAAAAAGGGAAATGGAGTAGTTTGAGAAGGATCTGCCTGTTCAAGCCATGCCGCCAGGGCGGTTTCCGCCTCCGGAGAACTATTTGCAAGGCACGTTGCCAGCACGCGGCCGACAATCGCCTGTGAAAAATTCATAGCCACGTGTAGCGCCTCGACAGCCACCGCGCGCTTCTGACCTCGTGCGGGACCTTGATTGACTCCGAATAGGATCAAAGCCATATCCGCACCGATCAGAAAGCAGATCTCGGATTGAAGTTGTTGGGCCAATTCTTTGGGGAGGTAATTCCAAAGGATCAGAAGCAATTTTAAAACAGTGTCGTTTTTGCGATAATCACTTGAGGTTGATGCAAAAGCCAAAGCCAGCTTCCGACGAAGTTCCTCGCTCCAACGGGGTAAGTTTTCGGCCACGAAGTATACCAACTTCCCCGCGGCAGGAGCTATACCCAACTTCTCCAACCTGCCCTGAATGATCGCGCACAACGGCAGCAGTCGCTTTTCGACAGCAACCTTGACGAAGTCAAGCACCACTTGAGATTGGGATGGTCCAATAGTCTGAACTAAATCTCTTAGTTCAGCGTACGGCGGCTCTTGCCCGTGCATGACCATGAGCAAGGCGCGGAGCGGCGGGGGTGGATTGCACCAATTTTGCAGGCAGGCACTGCCCGGTAGGGAAAGATCGATTTCAAATCCTTTCCAAAGAACAGCGCCAAGGTTACGGTCGCGCCATGCTGTCAGCCAGCGCGGCACATTAGCCGCGCCACATCGGCTTATCACGTCACCCCAGGCGCGCAATGGTTTCTGATCATGAGCGAGTTCCATTGCCTGGGACAAGTTTTGTGAAATGGTTTCGTGCAGGTTCTCAGGCAGAAAGAGGTCGAAAGCGAAGCAAAGCAATTCCGGATCTACAGGTAGTTGCCCCAACAACATGCCTACCACGCCCACGGATGGTCCATAAATAGTCATGGCGTTGCGCCAGCCGGGTTTCCAGATCTCGCTGGACAGTTTCCGATATGAATGAAGCTACGACACCGGCAGGCGGAGCTTGACGCAGCGCCTGAACCGCAGCCGCAATCGGCGCCTCCTGGAAGTATTGCAGACGACAGATCGGCGTCTTATCCGGTTTCGCATCAGCTTGCAGCCAGTGCACCAGCATGCCAGACAGTCTCAATTCTTGCAGCACCTTTACCGCTTCTTGCCATTGGATGTTTCCTTCCAAGGCCATGCGCGGCTTAAGTTCGGGCATCAATTTTTCTACGCAAGTGTGAAGCTGGGAAACTGTTGTTACGTTAGTTGTCTTGCCAGCAATCCAGTCGGCATACCACTTGCCCGCGGACAAATCGATATCGTCAATTCCTTTCCATTTATCGCGGATTCGGCGGACGCCGTCTACGGCGGTCATTCCATGGCCCAAAGCGTAGTCAGCCAGGATTTTGTAAAGCCCTACGCCAAGGGGCACCCGCCAGCGGATTGCCGCCGGCAAACAGGCCATGCACCAGAGCATGACGCGGAAAAAATCATCTGGCTGAGAATCCCAGTCTTGCACCGCGACTTCACGTCCGCTGACCAATGGTTCCAACAGCGGTCGCACCTGATCGAACCAGCCTGCCGGCAGCGGAGGATCGACAGGAGACTGAACAGCCACAGGCGTCAGGGCGAAGTCTTGTTTATGCATAGGTTCGGCTTTAAGGACCTGCGGCAGACAAAACAAGTCGATGTCTCTGACCGTTTCCAGAGGGGCGAGCAGGTAGCAAGCCTGGGTGTAGTAACGACCGATGTTCCCCTTTTCCTGACGACCGCGCACGCGGGCAGCCAGCAAATGCCAGTGATCGCCGAGGCGCAGCGGCCTAAGGGCCAAAGCCCCGCGCGCATCCCGCCAAGGATAATCGGACCAGTCGATGCGATCATCGATGCCGATTCCCAAATGGCTGGGCCTCAAGCGTCGGACCTCTTCGGGCAGTTCAGAGGTATATCCGGTCCAGTTGTGTTCGCAACCGGCCAAAACCGTGCCGTCGGGCCCGACTAACTTTCCAAATATACACTGCCGCCAGGTCATGGTCAGATTTCCTATACCCAGTTACGTTTGTATTATCGTTTAAAAATACATTCCATTTTTCCTGGATTTCCCGTTGCCATGAATACGAACGGATCGAGCACCCGGAAGGGATGCCAGTGTTCAATACAACGCTGGTTTGCGGGGTCATAAACAAGGAGTTGATCCTTTTCGCAGTCATAGTTTGGACATCCCTGGTTGTGAACAAAGCCATAAACCGAAGTCCATCCGCAAACCACTGTTATTTGGGAGTTGGCATCGAACCTGTTGAGGAACATTTGTAGTGCCACATCGCCAATAATATCCTTTAGGTGTTTAACTGGACTGGTCTCGGCAGCTTTCTTCTCGGCGAGCGGTCCATGATCTGCAAAGAACTTATCGGCTTTAGTGAGGATAAATGCTATACGGCGGAAGGGCAGGTGCGGACCGATTTCATACATGACATCGTCGAGCCCTGTCAAGAAGGCGCCGATCTTATTACTATCATTTCCATCGGCGCACACGATTAAACCTTGGCTATTGCGCCCCTCCTTGATGAGAAGATCGCGATAATCTTTTTCTGACCCCGCATCTCGATCAGCGCCGTCTCCGTCGGATTGTTTAAAGATCGCCCCACCCGGTCCATCGAACAACCTGAAGTAAT
>JBEKZY010000089.1:0-16024 GCA_049509395.1 Thermoguttaceae bacterium
AATTGGAAAAACGTGGAAAAAGCCATCCGCAACCTCCGCCAGGCCGATCTCATGGAGCCGCACGCCCTTTATAATGCACCGGTCGAAGAACTTGAAGAGCTCCTGCGCCCGGCGGGCTATTTTCGCGTTAAGGCCCGCCGCCTGAGGAGCCTGCTGGAGTTTATCATCAATCGCTACGACGGCTCGATTGAGGCCATGTTTCAAACCGATTTGCATACCCTGCGCGAAGAACTTTTGGCCGTAAACGGCATCGGGCCGGAAACGGCCGATTCGATCTTACTCTACGCCGGCGGATTGCCATCCTTTGTGGTCGACGCCTATACCCATCGCATTTTCGCCCGCCACGGCTGGATCGGCTTTGACGCCGATTATCATCAAATTCGGGATTATATCCAGTCCTCTCTGCCGGAGGACGCGCGGATGTATAATGAATATCATGCCCTGCTGGTTTATGCCGGCAAGCATTTTTGTAATAAATCAAAACCAAAATGCAATGAATGTCCGCTTAGGGAGATGCTCCCCGAGGGCGGTCCTTTTGAACCCGACTAAAATATTTCTCGCCAAGGCGTAAAGACGCTAAAAAATTACTAAATAGCATAGCATAAAAAATAGTAACGCCAAATATTGAACAAAACCATTCCAAAATAGACATTATAACTTTGCGTCTTTGCGAGAAATTAAATTTGTCTTCCTTTTGATAATTTAAGGGTCATCCCGCCATGTCCTTGTTCGAAGAAAGTGAAGCTGCCAACCGTTGCGAAGCGCAGCCGCTTGCCGCGCGAATGCGCCCGGCCACGCTCGACGAGTTCGTCGGCCAGCGCCACTTTCTCGGCGAGGGAAAGCTGCTTCGCCGCTTGCTGGCGGCCGATCGCCTGGGATCGGTGATATTTTACGGTCCGCCGGGCACGGGAAAGACCACGCTCGCACGCCTTTTGGCCGGCGAAAGCCGCAGCCATTTTCAGCAAATCTCCGCTGTCGCCTCGGGCGTTAAGGAACTGCGCGAAATCCTTACGGCCGCCTACGACCGGCTGTCGGCCGAGGGAAAACGCACGCTGCTTTTCGTCGATGAAATTCACCGTTTCAACAAGGCCCAGCAAGACGTGCTCCTGCCCGACGTGGAAGAAGGCACTGTAATCCTGGTAGGCGCAACCACCGAAAATCCATTTTTCACGGTAAACAGTCCGCTTGTCAGTCGCAGCCGGATCTTTCAGTTCCAGCCGCTATCCAGCGACGACATCAAAACTCTCCTGCTGCGTGCAGTGTCCGACCGCGAGCGCGGGCTGGGAAAATATCAAATCCGCATGCACGACGACGCCCTGGAATTCCTGGCCGAAGTTTGCGACGGCGACGCGCGGCGCGCGCTCTCGGCCCTGGAAGTGGGCGTGCTTTCCGCCGGCACGGGACCTATCGAATTCACCCGCCAACTGGCCGAGGAATCGGTGCAGCGCAAGGCCGTGCAATACGACCGCCAGGGCGACGCGCATTACGACGCCATAAGCGCGCTTATAAAAAGCATCCGCGGCAGCGATCCGGACGCGGCCTTGTATTGGCTGGCCCGCATGCTCGAAGGCGGCGAAGACGTCCGCTTCCTCGCCCGGCGACTGGTTATTCTGGCCAGCGAAGACGTGGGCAATGCCGATCCCGCCGGTTTGCCTCTGGCCGTTGCGGCAGCCCATGCCTGCGAACTAGTCGGCCTGCCCGAGTGCCAATTGAATCTCGCCCAGGCGGTAACATATCTGGCCTGTGCGCCGAAGTCGAACGCGGCGACCGTCGGCATCGGCGAAGCCCGCTCCGACGTCCGCGAAGGCCGCCTGCTGCCCGTGCCGGTGCATCTCCGCGATTCGCACTACGGCGGGGCAAAACGCCTGGGCCACGGCCAGGATTACCAATACGCCCACGATTCCCCCGATGCGGTCGCTGCACAGGATTATCTGGGCGTGGACCGGGAATATTACCGCCCCACCGATCGCGGTTTCGAGCGCGAGCTGCAAGAGCGCCTGGAAAAAATCCGCGCTAAACTCCGGGAAGGGAAGAAAAAAGAAGAATGATTGACGTCAGCCGCTATCTAACAGAATAACTTTGGAGATCAAATCAATATGATACTTATCCTATCTATCTTGGCTTTGTTTTTCGGAACGAGCGGCCTTGTTTTGGGAGTTTTTGGGGCTCCTACTGGAATCACTGGAGCGATCCTTTTTGCCGCAGGTTTGATATCCCTGGCCATAATAAATCAAGATCGGAAATCCGATTGAAATAATCGTTGTCGCGGTTCATATTATGCTAGCAATGCTACCATCTCCAACTTTAGCCCCTAGTCTCTAGCCTCTAGTCCCCATAATTTCGGCATAGCATCATTTGCCTGTTTTTCGTATGATCCGCCCGCTTTTCTAGATAACTATCAAAAAAAGTTCGTCAAGGAGGACGAACATGAACTCAATGAAGACCCTGGTGGTCATGGGCCTGCTGGCTGCGGCAGGATATTATACGTACATGTACATGGGCCAAAAACCGGAGACGACTTCGGCCGATGCCCAGGCATTTCCAAATTCGCCTTCGGTGCAGATACCCGGCCCGAATTCGCCCCCGTCGCAATTGGCAGGCGCAACGCCGACCGGACCGGCGAGCGCTCCCGCAACATTGCTTAGCGCCGGCAGTCCGCCGCCGTTATCCGCCAATTCATCTCCGTTTCTCAGCCCTAGCGGATTGACAGCCGGAAGTCCCGCTTCCAGTAATGCCCCTCCGGCAGGCGCCGGTGTCACATTGCTAAATCCTCCCGGCCAGACCAATATACCGAACGCCACGCCAGCCAGTTCTGCGGCCGGTTCCGCTCCGGTACTTCTTGGCAGCCCTACGGCCGCTCAGACACCGGCGGCGACTGGTTATCCTCCGTCTAATGCCGCGCCTTCTTCTTCGCCTGCCGCGACTTCAGCGGACGGCATGTTCCAGAGCAAGTTCGCCGAATTCATGCAGGCTGTGCATAAAAAATTGGATGAGGGCCGCCTGTCAGAGGCCCATCTGGCGTTAAGTTCCTTGTACGACAATCCTGATTTGCCCCAGGCCCAAGCCCGGCAGGTTACAGAACTTCTCGATCAATTGGCTGGCACGGTGATCTATTCGCGCCAACACCTTTTAGAACAGCCGTACCTTGTCCGGCCGGGCGACACCCTGGAGCAGGTTGCCGATAAGTATAACGTGCCGCCCGTACTTTTGGCCCGCATCAACGGCATCCGCGAGGGAATGCCGCTGGAACCAGGCCAGGAATTGAAGGTCGTGCGCGGGCCGTTTAATGCCGTGATCCGCCTGGACAAGCACGAACTGACGCTCATGGTCGATGGCCGCTATGCCGGACGATTCCCAATCGGCGTGGGCTGCGACCAGCCGAAACTGGAAGGCACATATATTGTCCGCGAGAAAAACGCCAATCCCCAGTATCACGGCCCGGACGGCATTACCGTCCCCGGCGGCGATCCGCGCAACCCGCTGGGTAAATTCTGGATCGGACTGAGCAACAACATCGGCCTGCACGGCACCGTGGACCCGCAAAACATCGGCCGCGACGACAACCGCGGCACCATCTGCCTGGGCGACCGCGACATCGACGATATTTACGGCATCCTTTCCGTCGGCTCCCGCGTGGTGATTCAGCGCTAAAATGAACGCCGATCTCGTAGGGTGCGTGAAACGCTCCTAGATTTTAAATAGCCATCCATTCTCCTCTTTTTTCTAGCCCAGGCATTCATGCCTGTGGGTAAAGATGGTTTTTTATAACTTCTTTTTCTTTTAGCCCCATTTATGGGGCGCAATTGTCTCCAGATCGCACGACCCTAAAGGGTCTTTATGAAAAAGGACGAAGGATAATCATTCCCATTCCACAGGCGTAAACGCCTGGGCTAGAGAAAAGATTGAGATACGGCCTGGACTAGACAAAAGATGTTCACGCGGTGCTCGCGCCTAAGGCCTCCTGCCTACAGCCTCCCGCCTAATCAAAACGGCTCGCCGATTGTGCGCAAATAATTCGCCAGCCGATCTTGCAGATCGATCAAATTTTGCCACTGCCGGGCGTCGAGATTCACACGATCGGATTTGTCTTTTGCCTGAACCGATTCCATCAATCCGCGAATGCGCATGTGAATATATTGCAGCACCTCGGCCAGTTGCGCGACTTGGCCCGGACTGAGCGAGGTAGGCAGTTCGGGCGGCAACAGCGTGTGCAGCAAAACCAGGGCATCTGGATCGTCGCCCAGGTTCAATTCATAATCCAAGGAATATGAACTGGCTTCGTCTTCCAGATCTTCAGTGGGCATGGTCACGCCTTGCGCGATATCGGCGCCGCGCAAGGACGCCAGGCGACGGGCGATTTCCTCGCGCGAGCCGTACACCAGCACGCTCCGCCCGACCGAAATAATATCGCCGGGCCGCAGGATCCACAATTGCACGCTTTCGCCGTTGACCTTTGTTCCGTTGGTGCTTTCCAGGTCGGCGAGCACGATTTTGTTCTGGTCTTCCTGGATTTTCAGATGATAACGGCTCACGCGCTCGTCGTTCAGTTGGATGGCATTGCCCTCTTCCCGCCCGATGGTCAGCGGAGTAGGCACGTCGGCGAACTCATGTCCCCGATCGGCCCCGTCGATTACGCGAAATGTAATAAGTGTCATGGAATCTCGCCCGAGAACTCATGCCTGTCAAATAGGGAATTATACCATTGTACCATCGAATTTCGATTTGATCAGGCCGGTGTCAAAAGAGTCAATATGCCAAAAGCACCCTACCATAAGTAGGGAGTGGCAAAGGTTTAATCGAGAATGATGAGGGCCTAATCACAAATGTCGAAGGATTGCCTGCAAAAAGCATAGTCCGACCTATACTTTTTTAGCATGATTTCTCCAGAACCATCGCAGGTCGCGTTTCAGCCCGTGCCACAGAAGAAATACCTCCCCACACTCCTGGCGCTCTGCCTGGGGACGGCGTTGGCGCTGGCAGTCTTTTTTTTGGCCCGCTACTGGGAACTCCGCGAAATCAAGGAGGAATTCACCCTCGCCGCCGCGGACCGATCCACGGCCGTAGAGCGGGTATTCGAGACCAGGCTGACCATGCTGGAGCTGATTCGCCCCGTTCTTGCCCGGGCGATTTCAACCGTTCTTGGCCAGAGCGGCGAAATCCGAAACGACAGGACAGCGCCGCTGAATCAGCGCGAGTACCACGAACTCCTCCTCCCTTTCTTCTCCCATGCCGAAGGCATTCAGGACATAGAATGGGTTCCCCGCGTTCCAGGCGCCGACCGGGCCGCGTACGAATCCGCCATCCGGCGCGAGGGAATCGAGGGTTTCCAAATCACCCAACAGGATAAGCAGGGGCGGTTCGTGCCCGCCGCGCGGTGCAGCGAGTACTTTCCCGTTGTGTTTGTCGAACCGAACGCCTGCCACGCCGTTGTTACCGGGTGGGACGTCGCCTCTGAACCCATGCGTTTCACTGCGCTGAGCCTGGCCCGCGACAGCGGCCAAACAGTTTCAAGCGGGCGCATAACCTTTGTCGAGGACTCGACCCAATACGGCTTCTTCGTCGCCTTGCCTGTGTACCGCGTTGAAATCCCCGCCGATACTGTTGAAGAACGCCGCAAAAATCTCCTCGGTTTCGTGTTAGGAGTATTCAGGCCCGGCAACCTGCTCGAATGGGCGCTCGATCAACTCCAACCGCAGGGCATCGATGTATGCCTGCGCGATGCTACGACGCCCGCCGGCGAGAACATCGCATTTTTCCATGCCTCGCGCACCCGGGATCACCCCGAAGAACCCGAGGATCGCAGCGCACTGCGCGATTTAAAGGGCTGGGAGTATAAAACCGATTTAAACGTGGCCGGATATAAATGGTCGATCGTGTGCGCCCCAACGCACGGCTTCGTTGCCTCGCGGAAAACCTGGTGGCCTTGGGGTGTTTTGTCCGGGGGCCTGATCTTCACGGTAATGTTGGCCGCCTATCTACGGATCAATAACGATCGCACCGCGCATATTCAATGCCTGGCCGAAACCCGGGCCCGGCAAATCGAGGAACATGAGGCGCTGATCGCCGCCAAACGCGAATATACCGAGCGGCTCGAAGAAAGGGTTCGCGAACAGACCGTGGTTATCCGCCGCGCCCAGGAGGAGACCATCCACCGCCTGATTTCGGCTTCACTTTGGCGCGACGAGGAGACCGGCATGCACATACGCAGGACCGGCCTGTTCAGCGAGGCGCTTGCCAAGGCGGTCGTGTGGTCGGTGGCCAATGTCGATCGCATCCGCATGGCTGCACCCATGCACGACGTGGGCAAAATCGGCATTCCCGACGCCGTGCTGCGCAAGCCCGATAAACTGACCCCCGAAGAATTCGAGATCATGAAATCGCACACCGTCATCGGCGCAAGGATGCTCGACGGTTCCGACGAGCCCATGCTCCTTATGGCCAAGGAAATTGCCCTGAATCATCACGAACGATGGGACGGAAAAGGTTATCCCAACGGCCTGGCCGGCGACGCCATCCCAGAGTGCGCCCGCATCCTGGCCATAGTCGACGTGTACGACGCAATCACCCATGACCGCGTGTATCGCCCGGCCTTGCCCGATGATGAGGTTTTGACCATTATGCGCCAAGGCGAGGGTACGCATTTCGACCCCTTCCTCCTGACTCTGTTCTTGTCGATCCTCGAGGAAATCGACCGCATCGCCCGGGAACACCAGGATGAACCCGGCATGGACTCTTACATCGGACAGCCGCTACTCATTTAGCGTCCGCTGAATACACCCGGGGTTTTTACACTCATTTAGCCCCTGGTGAATACACCAGGGGTTTTGGTTGCGGCTTTTGCCGCGCAAGGGGCAGGGGGCGAGGGCAAAACCGCAGTTGGTTATTTTCCGCACCATACTTCCGCCAGGGAAATCAACCACTCGACCGATTCCAGCATTTCATCCAGGCAGGCCCATTCCAGGGGCGAATGCGGATTGTATCCGCCGCAGGATAGATTCGGGGTGGGCAGGCCCAGTTCGGTCAGGCGCGAGCCGTCGGTGCCCCCGCGGACTATGGTTCGCTTGGCAACCCGGCCCAATCTTTTTAACGCCTCCTCGGCATAAGCCACCGCGCGCGGTTCCCGAACCAGCCCTTCGGCCATGTTGCGATATTGCCGTTGGATGGCGATCTCGATTCTGGCCCCGGGAAATTCACGCATTACCTCCCCGGCCGCTCGCTCCAACAACTCGGCCTGAGCGGACAGTGCCGCGGCATCGAAATCGCGGAGTAGAATCTTCAAACGCACTTCAGCCACGCCGCCGACAACATCATAAGGATGTAAAAATCCCTGCCGGCCATCGGTGACTTCGGGAGCCAATTGATCTCGCGGCAACCGGTCGATAAGCGCAGCGGCGGCCCGCACGGCATTAGTCATCCGGCCCTTAGCAATCGAAGGATGAATGTTCACCCCGTGAATTGTGACCACTGCCAGATCGGCGGAAAAAGTCTCCACGTCGATCTCGTTGGCGGCATGGCCGTCGAGCGTGTAACAAACCGCCGCCCCGATCTCGGCCAGATCGAGTTTGTCCACGCCCCGGCCGATTTCTTCATCGCAGGTAAAGCAAATCCGAATCGGTCCGTGGCGAATTTCCGCATGCTCGTTGAGCCACTGAGCGGTTTCCATGATTATAGCCACGCCCGCCTTGTCGTCGGCCCCTAAAAGCGTCGTGCCGTCGGAGGTGATTATCGTCCGCCCGCGCAAGGCCGGCAATTCCGGATTGTCGGCCACGCGGATCACCTGGTTCACATCGCCTGGCAAAGCCAAATCGCCGCCGGAATAGTTTTCGATCACCTGCGGCCGGATATTTTTGCCCGACGTTTCCGGCGATGTGTCCAAATGAGAGCAAAAGGCAATTGCCGGTTGAACGCCATCCACAGTCGATGGAATCGTGGCCAGAACGATGCCGTGCCGGTCTTGCCGGGCATCGGATAGCCCCATAGCCTTGAGTTCGGCCAACAACAGCCGCCCTAATTCCATCTGGCCGGGCGAACTGGGGTAAATCCCGGCATCGGCCTGGGCAGTGGTTTCGATCCGCACATAACGCAAAAAACGCTCTAAAAGTCGCTGTTGATTCATAATTCCCCCCTCCGGATAAAAAAACTGGCAATTATTTATGTACCCTATCTTCCCTAAAAAGTGTCTATTTTGGTAGGCTATTTAAAAGAATGTTTTTTAGGTTAAAAATTTCAATAAAACCGATTGCGGTTTCGCGATGTTCCTAATCCCTAGTCCCTAGCCCTTTACCCCCCCTACCCCAACCATGATCGCCATTGTTGACTACGGCATGGGCAATCTTCGCAGCGTGCAAAAGGGCTTCGAAAAGGTCGGGCATCGGGCAATTGTGACTAGCGAACCCTCCGAAGTGGCCGCCGCCGATAAAATTGTCCTGCCCGGCGTGGGGGCATTCGAAGACGCCATAAAAGAACTCCGCCGCAAAAACCTGGTCGATCCCGTGCTTGCGGCCATCCACGGCGGTAAGCCGTTCCTGGGAATCTGCCTGGGATTACAATTATTGTTCGAAACCAGCTATGAAAACGGCGAACACCAGGGTTTTGGGGTCTTCCCGGGCGAGGTGGTCCGCTTTCGGCTTCCCAAGGGATATTCCATACCTCACATGGGCTGGAACCAGTTGATCGTCCACAACCGTCCGCCGATTTTGGAAGGAATTGCCGAAGGAACGCATTTCTATTTTGTGCATTCTTACTATGTTGTGCCGCAAGACACCAACATCGTTGCCACAGATACCGATTACGGCGGTCCGTTCTGCTCGATGGTATGGCACAAAAACGTGTTTGCCACCCAATTCCACCCCGAAAAAAGCCAATCCGCCGGCCTGCGGATTTTGAAGAATTTCGCGGAACTTGTACCTTAGCTACTTTACGATTCCGCTGAGGGATCTAGTTGAGATATGGGGATATTGAGGGCTTTTGCGATCTTTTCTAATGTAGCAAATGATGGACTATGTTGCCCGTTTTCTAGACGGCTGATATGAGACTGCGGTAAACCAGCCCGAGTAGAAAGTTCTGTTTGTGTTAAACCGGCAAATTCGCGCGCTTGTTTGATACGCCCACCAATATAATCGATCCATTTTTTCAAGCCCTGGCCGGTTTCATCTTGTAGATCTAACGATTTAACGTTAATTACAGATTGTTCCAAAATTTCGCGAATAGCATTAGCGGCACTCTCTTCCTCCTCAGTTGTTTCAGCCACAAACAAAGCTTTAGCCAATTCAAATAAGTCGTTTTTATCTTCCTTTGGTAAAGCACGAATGCGTTCTACCAATACCGCAATAGCCATCGTTAATGCGGCTTCTTGTACGTCAACAGTATTGTGCATTCCAAGTTGATCTAACATATTTCTTATTTTTGATAATTAAATTATGAGTTAACCGTAAATTCTCCAGCCTTATATTTTCGCCATCGCCGACTCATTCTAATTCTGTCTCCTGTTGGGGTCTTTCCCTCACTTTCTTTTTTTATGCACCCGAGAACGACCAAATTCTTTTTATTATGTTCAAGTCCAAAATAAACTCGGACGTTTATCTTTCCCAGTATTCCGCCTTTATCTCTCAACTCTAAAAAGTCATCTATTTGCCTTACGTCTACAACACAACTATGGCTCGGATCATTTTCTTGGGCTAGTTCCTTGAACTGAATTGCAAGATGTTGGTACTGATCTTCATTTAGAAATGACATTGCTTCGCGAAACGCCAAATCAAAAATCAACACATTCCAAATATAGCCAGGAGATGGACCATCACCACGTAAAATGCCTGTTTTTATTTCCTTCTTTTGCACAATAAAATCTCCATAATAGCAATAGATTAAAAAATAAAATGTTCATGTCGGCCTCCATGGACAGTAGTTAGTGTACGGGTTTGGTTAATCCGGGATTTTTTATAATCCACAATATATAATATACAACGATAATCGGATTATACAAGGCCAAAATTGCATATTTTTGATGAATATGCAAATACCCATTAAAATGGGTGATAAGCCCCACTATCACTCTCTAGATAATACCATATCTCTAATCTCAAATCCCCAATCTCTAATCCTTATATCCAGTTGGCCCGCTTGTGGTTCATGGTTTTCTGTGTCATATTGCGTGTTTTGTTATTGTTGACGTTAATCAAGCGGAGCCGAAAACGCGTGGAAATCTGGCCGGCGATAGATATCCGTGGAGGTAAATGCGTACGCCTCCAACAGGGGGATTATAAACGCGAAACGGTATTTAGTACTGATCCGGTCGCGATGGCCCGGCATTGGGTCGATTTAGGGGCCCGATGCCTGCACCTGGTCGATTTGGACGGCGCCCGCGAGGGTCGGCCGGTCAATATTGCCAGTGTCGAGGCGATTGTGAAGGCTTCAGGCGTGCCCTGCGAACTTGGCGGCGGCATCCGCAGCGATTATGGCATCCAGGAATTGCTCAAGGTCGGAGTCGCGCAGGTTATCATCGGCACGTTGGCGGTAAAGGAGCCGGACTGGTTCAAGCGGATGTGCCGGAAATTTCCCAACCGCTTGGTCTTAGGCATCGACGCCCGCGACGGTTTTGTCGCCGCCGAGGGCTGGCAGAAGACCAGCGACATAAAGGCCGTCGACCTGGCCAGAAAATTTGTCGGCGAGCCGATTGCGGCAGTGATTTACACCGACATCGCCACCGACGGGATGTTGACCGGTCCAAATGTGGCCGCGATGGCCGAAATGCAAGCCGCCATCGACTTGCCGGTGGTTGCCTCAGGCGGTGTGACCACGAAAGAAGACGTGGCCCGATTGGCCGCCGCAGGTATGGCCGGGTGCATTATCGGTCTTGCGTTATACGAGGGAACTTTGACCCTGCCCGAGGCGCTCGAGGCCGCGGGAACAAAAACTTAACAAATTTTGTAAAGCCGCGACCATTGGTCGCGCCTTACCCTACTTGTTCCCAGGCTCTGCCTGGGAACGATTATATGAAATTAAAAAAATGAGAATAAAGTTCCCAGGCAGAGCCTGGGAACGAGTCCCTATAAACATTATCTGATGATTATTCGAGGATATTTTTCATGGCTAATTACAAAGTCGAAGATATTCGCAACATAGTCTTTTGCGGGCACGGCTCATCGGGCAAGACCACGCTGGTCGACCGCATGCTCACTGCCACGGGCATGGTCAACCGCCTGGTCAGCGTCGACGACGGCAGCAGCGTCTGCGATTTCGACGAAGAGGAAAAACAGCATAAATACACCATCGAAGCCAGCGTGGTGCATTTCGAACACGCCGGTAAGCGATTCAACGTCATCGATACGCCCGGATATCCCGACTTCATCGGCCAAACCATCGGCGCCATGCGCGGCGTGGATACGGCTGCAATAGTGATCAACGCCCAATCGGGCATAGAAGTAAATACCCGCCGTGTGTTCACCGAGGCAAAAAAGGCCGGGCTGGGGCGAATGATCGTGATCAACCGGATGGACTCCGACAATATCAATTTTTCCGAACTGATCGATAACATTAAAGAGTTGTTCGGCAAGGCCTGTCAGTTATTCAACGTGCCGTTAGGGCAAGGCCACGAATTCCGCGGAGTGGCCGGCACGCTAAAACCCCCTGCCGACACGGCCGGCGCGCTTATCGATCCCAGCGAACTAAGCGAACCGCTTTTGGAATCGATCATCGAGGTTGACGAGGCCGCCACTGAGCGGTATTTCGAAGGCACCCCGCCCACCGACGAAGAACTTGCCTGGCTGATCCCCAAAGCAGTGTCCGAAGGCGCGCTGATTCCGATAATATGCGTGTCGGGCAAGTCGGGCGCCGGATTCCCGGAATTGCTTGACGCATTGGCCATTTGCGCATTGCCGCCCACCCTGGTCAAACGGACCGCAACAAACCCGGAGGGCGAAACCGTGGAGATCAAATCCGATCCGGCCGGCCCGCTGGTGGCACAGGTCTTCAAAACCCGCATCGATCCCTTCGTGCAAAAATTGAATTTCATCCGCATCTACTCGGGCACGCTGAAGAAAGATTGCACCGTTTCGGTGGTGGGCGCACGCAAAGGCGTGAAAATCGCCGCGCTCATGGAAATGCAGGCCGAGGAAACCAGTCCCGTCGACGACGCCGGCCCGGGCGCAATCGTGGCCGTGGCCAAGGTCGAGGAATTGCATACCGGCAGTTGCCTGGGCGAACTCGTTTTGCCGCCGATTCCCTTTCCCACGCCCATGGTCGGACTGGCCGTCAGCCCAAAAAGCCGAGGCGACGAAAGCAAGCTCTCCGGCGCCTTGCAAAAAATCTGCGAGGAAGATTCCACCTTCCGCCGCGACCTGGATTCACAGACCAAGGAGATGGTCGTCACCGGCATGAGCGAACTGCATCTGCAAATTCTCCGCGAACGTCTGAAACGCCGCGATAAAGTGGAAATCGAAACCCGCGAACCCAAAATCCCTTATCGCGAGACGATCCAGGCCAATGCAGAAGGCATGTACCGGCATAAAAAGCAGACCGGCGGGCGGGGCCAGTTCGGCGAAGTCCACATCCGCATGTTCCCCTTCCCAAAGGATGCCGCCGTCGAGGACTACGCCGTCAAGGATCGTTTCCCCTCGCTCAAGCAAACGCACTACGACGAGGCGAACCACTTCCTGTGGGTCGATTCGGTCGTGGGCGGCACGATTCCCGGCAATTTCATGCCCGCCATCGAAAAAGGCTTCAAGGACCGCATCGAACGCGGCGTGATCGCCGGTTACAAAGTGCAAAACGTCTGCGTGGAAGTCTATTTCGGCAAGCATCATCCGGTCGACAGTTCCGAACAGGCCTTCAAGACGGCCGCGTCGATGGCCTTCCGCAACGTGTTCCAGCAGGCCAAGCCTGCGCTCTTGGAGCCCATTGTCCACATCGAAGTGACCGTGCCCACGGCCAACGTGGGCGACATCAACAGCGACATGTCAGGCCGGCGCGGACGCGTGATCTCGATGGACTCCGCCGGCGGAGATTTGCAAACCATCATCGCCGAAGTCCCCCTGGCAGAAGTTACCACCTACGCCCGCAGCCTATCGAGCATCACCGGCGGGCGCGGCAGCTACACCATCGAACTGAGCCACTACGACATCGTCCCCGGCAACGTCATGCAAGAGATCGTCGCCAAGACGAAGGTCAAGGAAGAGGAAGAAGAATAGGGGCCGGAGAATTGAGTGATTCACGCGGATTTCAATACTCGAATGTTTTGATAACTGCTTGAATTTTTTGGGGAAACTCTTCACTAAATCCCCCCCAAAGAATCATGGTTATTCAATTACCCATCATCTTGCAATACAATTAACCGGGGTATAATAGTGATATGAGCCATATCACCTTAGATGTGCCCAATGAAGCCCTTTTAGCCCTGAAGCTTTCGCCCCAGGCAATGGGTGAGACTCTGCGCCTGGCGGCGGCAATGAAGTTATTCGAAATGGGCAAGATGTCTTCGGGCGCGGCTACGGCGCTTGCAGGCATTCCAAGGGCGGTTTTCTTATCCAAATTGGCGGAGTATGGCGTCGATACTTTCCGCCTGACCGAGGAGGATCTCCAACGGGAGACGTGTGTAATATGTTAAATTCTGTGGAAGGAATATGTCGAAACGGCAAGATTGAGTTGCTCGAACCCGTGCCGGAAGGCACGTCGGGTCGGGTAATTGTGACCTTTGTATCTGCGCCCGGCACAAAAGTTGATCTCGCCGCGCATGGTATAAGCCAAGAGCAGGCCGCTGATTTGCGCCGTCGGCTGGCTACTTTTACCGAGGATTGGCAACGCCCGGAAATGGATGCCTACGATGCCCTATAGTCGCGGCGATACACACTTTTTTAAGGGAACGTCATGTCTTCATCCGATCCATCGCAACCCCCGATCCCCGGCCCGCAGGAACTCAAGGCGGCCCTCAAGGCCTTCAAGAAGCGATTGAAGCTGAATCAACTCGACGACCAGTCGCGGATCGGCGTCGGCCCGATGAGTTCCGGCCGCCAGTCCGGAATCGTGGCCATCACCCCGCCCGACCAGTTTCCCCAGGCAGTTTGGGACGAACTTGCCAGGCAAGGCAAACTCAAACGGGTAGGCAACGGGATGTATGAACTGGGGCGAGTGTAAATAAAGGGAAGCTTTAGATGATTTATTCTATAGCGGATTGTAAGCCCTGAAAAATTCTTTTGCCTTATCATGAACGGCGTCAATCGTATTTATATCATCCGATTTAATCGATATTTCCAGTTCACTTGGACGTAATGAAATATTGCACATGAACGTGTCGTCACTTTCTCTTTTCCAGTGAGTGTGCATCCCGATAGAGCTGGTATGGGGATATTGCTCGAGCACGCGCAGGAATTCCGAATAATTTTCCGCATGTAAACTGCGAAACTCATTTAATCTAAGATCGTAACTAATTTTATCACAGCATTCTAAATCTTCCTCGTATCCGCATTCAATCAAATAATCTTGCAACTGGATAAAAGATTGAAGAACGTCCAAATCGCTTGGATAGGCCGAATATTTCCGCTCGTCTCGCATTAATATATTCCTAAAAAAAGTACCATCGTGTTTCAATATTTATTTAGCCCCCGGTGAATACACCGGGGGTTTGGTTGCGGTTTTATGCCGCGCCAGGGTAGACACAACAGAAAAAATTAATATCGACATTCCTCGAAGAGGTTAATTTAACCGTTTAAAACCGATATTTGCAAGCGTCCATTATCGATGCAAAAATCTTGTCTTTCCCTTCTTGTGGAAGACATCAACCCCGCCGCCGTATTACCATCGGTAATTCATCCGCGCGGAATTCTTCAATCCGCCCCTTATTAGGGGCCGATAACTGTATTAAGCAGCTTGATTTTATGGATTTACGGGCATATTATAAAGTGTCCATGAAAAGCCTGCGGAGTTCTATGATGCACTCGGCCGCCATATATTGCTTGACCCGCCGTTGCGCGTGTCGCTGTCCGGCCTAAGACCGGACAGCCCATCTCTTTCTTGCCTAGTGCCGCTTTGCGTTTATCATTCATTTGTTCTTACTTTCCACCGTGGGAACACAAACCGGAAAGCTTTTTATGCACCGCCTACGCCTTCCCACGCCGGAGCGTTGGAATGAGAAAAGTAAACAACATACTACCTACTACCTACTATTTACAATCTTCAAAATCATGGCCACCGACGTTCGCTTAAAAGAAAACCTGCCGCTGTTGACCGAACGCATAGTCGACACCTATGCCGAGGTGAACAGCATTCATCACCTGGGTCATTGCCCGCTGCCCAATTACGATACGGTCATCGCCGCGACCGAGGATCTAAAAGAAATTTTATATCCCGGCTACCGGCGCCGCGACGGCCTGCATCTGGGCAACGTAACATATCACGTGGGCGAGTTGATCGACCGCATGCACGATACACTCACTCAACAGATCGCCCGGGCGCTAAGGCACGAGTCGGCAAAGAATCCGCAGTGTGATCCGCATTCGAGCCAGGATTATGAGGCCCTTGGCCAAACGACGGCCGTGGCTTTTTTGGAGCAATTGCCCGATGTGCGCAAGATCCTGGCCTTGGACGTGGAGGCCGCTTACGCCGGCGATCCGGCCTGCAAATCGCTGGACGAAGTTATCTTCTGCTATCCCGGCTTGGAGGCCATAACCGTGTACCGCCTGGCCCATCTCCTGCACGAGCTAAAAGTGCCGCTGATCCCGCGGATGATGACCGAATGGGCCCACAGCAAAACCGGCATCGACATCCATCCCGGCGCGAATATCGGCAAGTATTTTTTCATCGACCACGGCACGGGCGTGGTGGTCGGCGAGACCACCGATATTGGCCAGTGGGTGAAACTCTATCAAGGCGTCACCTTGGGCGTATTGAGTTTCGCCACCGACGCCGAGGGAAACTTGGTCCGGGGCACGAAACGCCATCCAACTATCGAAGACCGCGTGGTAGTCTACGCCAACGCCACGATCCTGGGCGGCAAAACGGTCGTAGGGCACCATTCCGTGATCGGCTCCAGCGT
>JBEKZY010000009.1:0-35237 GCA_049509395.1 Thermoguttaceae bacterium
GCATGGGGGCAGGACATAAGAAATAACCGCCGATTCGCATTCGTTTTTGCCGTTGACCCCACTCCTCCAAAGAGTTACTTTGTTAACGGTGAATACAGCATCACCGCTGGAATCCGTTTTTTTCAACATTCAAGGAGGAAATGATGGAAAAAATTAAGCTCACCCATGAATCTCGATGCCTTGTAATTTTAATTGGCGGGGTTCTAGAAGGGTGTATTGAAAAACGCTCCCGATCAATTGCAGACAGTCGGTCAGCGGATAAGATATTACCGGAAGACATTGATAAAGCATTATCTGAATTCCTTAAAGAAGAACTTTCTAACCTTCCACATTTGATCGAGCAGGCTATAGTTAATTACCGACGCCAAACTACAAAGGCCGCCTGATAACCGATGTCTAATTTCGAGGGCATGGAATTACGAAGAAATAAGAGATTCCTTGATCTCCAAGCAGCCTTTGAAGGGGCGTTTGAAAGTTTGTCTTACAAATTTCATTTTGATGGACTCAAATTAAACGAGGCTATAAATCAAGTTGCTGAACGCTTCGACAAGCTCATCCAATCAGCAGCAGGGCCGGTTTTTGACAAGGAAGGGTATATACCTCCTATACAAGCCTGTACTGATGCTGAAGTCGATCGGTGGTTCGGATTTGGCGATTATCGGCAGATGAGGCTACTTGGCAGAGTTCGTATGTGGATCAGATTAGCAAGAGCCGTTAAAGCCAGACGTCTTCTTCTGGATGGCAGCTTTGTAACGGTAAAGGTCGAACCTGGCGATGTTGATGCCGTTGTTCTGCTACCGGAAGACTTTCGCGATCAACTTAATCGTGACAATCCCGAAGCACATGAACTAGTGAAAATGTTTCTCACGCGTGAACCAAACGAACTATTTGCCGCGGAAGACGAAGAAGACTGGTGGGGATGGTTCGAGTTCTTCAGCCGAACACGTGAGGCATCTGGTCGGCGCAAGGGTTTGATCGAGGTGATATTATGATCTCATCGGAAAACGAATATCAGAAGGCTCGCGAAGAAATTGAGCACTTGAATCGTTGGCTCACACGGCTCGAGACCGAGAAGGGAACTAAGTTCAAAGGTCTTACTGCTAGCAGTATCCGCAAGATGATTTCGCGGATACAAGAAGAACTTGCCAAATATGAAGCGGCTAACTTGTCAACTCAACCGGCTTTGGAGGACAAGCCCGAATCGAATGACGATGTTGAGCGACGAAGCAAAGATGGCAATTAACACTTTATTTGCTAAGTTGCGATTTCGCGGAGAATAATCAAGCCGCTTTCCGCAGCCGCTTCCGGGCATAAATTCTGCAAGCCAGGAGGCTTAACAGGCCCGTGGACAAAAATACGATAGTCAGCGGTTCGGGCACGGGTTTTAGGCCGCCGCCCAACGGTCCGCCGGCTAGAGGGGCTATGGTCAGCGTGGCCCCGGCGCCGATCGTTAGAACATTCTGAGAGATGGAGTCCGCCGTCAAGGCGCCGGAGTCGATTTCGATGGCGCCTGCGCCGGTGATGGCGCCGACCGTGTGGATTCCGTCCAGGATTTGGAAGGTCGCGTCGTTGGCAATAGTCGAATTCTCGAGTTGTCCGGTGGTGTCGAGCGCCAATGCGCCGTCCTGGATTATTGTTTGGCCTTGATGTGCCGCGCTGTTTTCCAGGATCAATATTCCCGATCCCAGTTTTATGAGCGAACCGCTTCCGCTGATTTCACCCCCCAGGTTAAGCGCGCCTGATCCAGTGACGATAAAGGTGGTGTCGGCGGCCAGTTCCAGGGGATTACTTATGTATTGGTCGTCGGCCGATGCGCAAGCGACCGTGGGAATAGCTCCCTGGAGTTGCAAAAGCGGTCCGCCAAGCATGTGTTCTCCGGCGCCCGTGGAGAAGACAATTCCCTGCAAAGACAAATTGCTGGAAATATTTTGGATGATGGGCTGATGGGACGGATTAGCGGCGTCGAATTTGATAACCGATCCGGCTGCGGGAACGCCCGCCGACCAATTGGCGGGGTCGTTCCACTTGCTGTTTTTAGCGCCGGTCCAGCAAGTGTCGGCGCGACGCGGCGCAAGTAAAGTGACTTCGCCGCTGCTATATAACTTCGACACGTCCCATTCATAATTGCTCGACACGCTGAACGTGCCGGTTGGACTGACGCCCGTCCAATCGAACAAAGCAACCGTCCGGCCGAGCTTGCTTTTAATGTCTACGCCGTCGACAATGGTCAAATTCAGCGTGCCGCCCAACGAAACAGGAATGGCCGGCGCGAAAGATATTTTCGAGTACCATGCGTATTGATCAAGGACTATTTGCAGCGTGCCGTTTGTGCCCATGGTCATGTTGTTTTGCACCGTAATGGGGATGGGGACGTTAGTCGGATTCCAAAGGTACTGGTGTATATCGGCCAAATAGTCGCGGACGACAAGCGTGCGTCCGCCGGAAAGATCCAGCCCCCGTATGGAACCATCGGATCGGATCGTATTTGTGGCGATTGCTCCCGAGAGATCGAGATCATATACCGACTCGCGCATATCGGCGCCGCTGAAGTCCGCCCCGGTTAACGTGGAATTTACAAAGGACGCGTAGACGAGTTTTTGGCCGGCAAAGTTCCATCCAGACAGGTTGTTGCTGGTAAGGTCGATCAAAGTGAGATCTTTGGTCTTGTAACTTGCCGTGGAGTAAAGTTGCTCGGGTGTAAAACCTTGCAACGTGGTGCTCGCAAAATATGCGGCGTTGACCACGGAGTCGGTGAAGTTCGTGCCGGTCAAATCAGTGTTGTAGAAATCTACAAAAACAAGATTTGCCTGGCTGAGATTGGCGCCTTTGAATTTGGTGTAATAGGTCATTGCAAGGTAGAGATTGGCTTGCGTGAGGTCGGCATTTGTGAGGTCGGCGTAGTTCAAATTCGCATAGGTAAGATCCGCATTGTGGAGATTTGCCCCCGCCAGCGACGAGTACTGCAAATCGGCGACATATAGATTTGCGCCGGAGAGATTAGCCTGCGCGAGATTTGCATGCTGAAGCGACGCAACCGACAAATTCGCGCCGGACAGATTCGCTTGGGTGAAGTCCGATGCTGATACCAGCGCGTAATTGAAATTCGCGCCAGTGAGATTCGCTTGATGGAAGTTTACGCCCGTCAGATGCGCCCGAGTAAAGTCGGCGTTGGCCAGGGCGGCTTGCGTGAAGTCGGTATTGCTCAGCAACGCCTGGGAAAAAACCGCATTAGGCAGGTTGGCGGCAATGAACTTCGACTGTGTGATGGAAGCCCCCGTGAATTGCACGTTGGGGCCTTGAGCCTGGCTGAAATCCGCTTCGTACAAAACGGCCCCGCTAAAAATCGAGTTGGAAAGGTTGGCGTGTGTGAGATCGACCTCAGTGGCGGATGTATACCAAGGCGCAAGCCAGGCTGTAATAAAGGCGCTGGAAAAATCGGCGTTGCTGAGATTGGCTTCCCTCAAGTTGCAGACTATCAAATCGGCGTAACTGAAATTGGCATTGGAGAGATTTGCGCGGGCGAAGTTCGTGTTTGCCGACCAGGAGCTGGAAAAATCGGCATTTGCAAGATTCGCAGTGTCGAGGTTCGTACTCTCGAGGTGGGCTGACCCGAAACCTGCCCCGGTAAGATTGGCCTGCGTAAAGTCCGAATACGCAGTATAGGCATTGCAGCAAGTTGCATAGGCTAGAGAGGCCCGGGTGAAATTCGCATTGCTTAACGAAGCGAAAGAACAATTTGCGCCGATAAGATTCGCTTCGGTAAGATCGGTTCGCAGCAAAGAGGCGTTGGAGAAGTCCGCGCCGGCCAGATTCGCCTGCGCCAGGTTTGTGTCCGTCAGCGCCGCGAATTGGAATATCGCATTGCCAAGATTCGCATGGCTGAAGTCGGTTTGCGTAATCGCAGTTGCTTGGAAAGACGCGCCGGTCAGGTTCGCATGCGTCAGATTGGCGTTGGCCAGCGTGGATACGTTAAAAGATGCGCCGGAGAGGTTTTGATTTGCCAGGTTCCAGCCTGTCAGGTCGTTGCCGCTTAGATTAATGCCGGGGAGATTGAATATTTTATAGCTGGCCGTGGAATAAAGTTGGTCGGCTGTAAACCCGTTGTACGTGGTGCATTGAAAATTTGCGCCTTGCACAATGGCGTTGGTAAAATCGGTGCCCGAGAGCGTGCAGTTGGAAAATGATGCGGCGGCGAGGTTTTGATTGGTAAAAATCCAGCCGCTGAGATCTTTATTATCCAGCTTGATGCCGGTAATATCGTTCGCCTTGTAGCTGGCGGTTGAATAAAGTTGCGTGACGTTTATGCCAATCTCGGCCAAATAATCGCAGCCGAAATCCACGCCTTGGACCAGGGCGTCGGTAAGGTTCGCGCCCGCCAGCCCGGCCGAATGAAAGTTATTGGTTCTCAGGTCCATGTGGCTTAGATCGACATTCACTAGAAAGGCATACGCGAAACTGGAATTGGTGATTGTAGCTTGCTGGAATTTTGCGCCCGTCAAATCGGCGCCGGAGAAGTTTACGCCGTCGATGCCAGCCTGCATGAAGTTTGCGCCGGCTAAATTGGCGCCATATAAACTTGCGCCGGACAGATTTTGTCCGCTAAAATTCCAACCGGACATGGGGTTTAGCGAAAGATTAATTCCGGAAAGATCTTTGCTCTTATAGCTTGCGGTGGAATAAAGCTGCCAAGACGCCAATCCAGTTACGCTGGAGAAATTTGTATTTTGCACCACGGCGTCCGTCAAGTTTGCGCCGGCGAGCATGGATGAGGAAAAATCTGCGCCCGTCATATCCGCCTGGCCGAGATTAGCGCTTGCCATATTGGCATAATGGAAATAAGAATTTACAAGGGTTGCCTGGCGCAAGTCGGCTCCCGCCAGCGTGGCGTCATAAAAGGAGGCGTTCGAGAGATTGGCCGAGCGCAAGTCCGCGCCTATTAGATAGCCGTAAGCGAAGTTTGCGCCGGTGAGATTCGTCTGGCTAAGATCGGCGCCGTAAAAATACGCCTGAGAGAATTGTGCGCCTGTTAGATCGGCCTGGCCTAAGTTTGCGCCGACAAACACGGCCCCTACGCCGTTTGCGCCCGACAGGTTGGCCTGATTGAGATTGGTCCTTACCAGCCAGGTTTGATATAAAGACGCGTTTGCCAGGTTAGCCCGGCTCAGGTCCGCTCCGCTTAAATCGGCGTAATCGAACCTGGATTGGCTGAAGTTCGCCTGGGACAAATTTGCGCCGGTAAGCGCGACGTTGCTGAAATTCAAGTTGACGGCGTTTGCTCGGCTTAGGTTTGCGTATGAGAGATCGGCTCCCTGGAACAGCGTGCCCGCAAGATTCGATTGTTGGAGATTGGCGCCCGCGAGCACGGCCTGGGATAAGATCGCATTCGTAAGATTTGATAGTTCGAGATTTGCGCCCGCGAGCACGGCCTGGAATAAGTTCGCATTTGTGAGATTTGCTCCGCTTAGGTTGGCTCCCGGCAAACTAGAACCTTGAAACGACGCGCCGGCAAGGTTTTGATTGGCCAGATTTAAGTTCCCCAGATCGTTGCCGGAAAGGTTGATTCCGGAAAGATCATTAGCCTTATAACTGGCGGTGGAATAAATCTGCGCTGGAGTCAATCCGGTCGAGGAGGTTGCGCTGAAATTGGCTCCTTGCACGAGGGCATCGGTCAGATCCGCGCCCGCCAGGATCGACGAGGTGAAATTTACCCGGGCAAGATTGGACCGGGCGAGGTTTGCGCCGGTCAGATTGGTGGAGGAAAAATTCGCGTTGCTGAGGTTTTGACCGGCGAGGTTCCAGCCGGAAAAATCATTGTTGGAAAAGTCTATACTAGATAGATCCTTTGCCTTATAGTTTGCCGTGGAATATAGTTGGGAAGGGGAAAAACCGCCCGGCGTGGAATTGGAGAAATTCGCCCCGGTTATTAGGGCGTCCGTGAGGTTCGCGCCGGTAAGGACGGTAGAGGCGAGGCTTGCCTGGGTGAGATTTGCCTGGGTAAGGTTCGCGTTTACCAGGCTTGCGGATTCGAGATTTGCCCAACGGAGGTCCGCACGATTCAACTCGGCCTGGTCCAATATGGCCCCGGAAAAATAAGCGCCGGATAAATTGGCGTCGGTAAGGATCGATTGCGCGAGGTTCGCCTGATAAAAATTGACGTTGGATAAATTGGCATGAGTGAGATTTACTTGACTTAGGTTTGCGAAGCTTACATTGGTACTGGAATCGAAAGTTACGTTAGTGAGATTCGCCTGGTGCAGATCCGCATTAGATAGCGTGGTTCCACGGAAAGATGCGTTGGAAAGATTTTGACCGGCGAAGTTCCAGCCGGTCAAGTCGTTGCTATCGAATATAATACCCGTTAAATCCTTTGTCTTGTAGCTTGCCGTGGAATAAATCTGCTCGGACATCATTCCCACGTATCCCCAGATGCCGGTGAAATCGGCTCCTTTTATTATGGCGTCAGTGAGGACAGCATCGGTCAAATTGGTCCAACGGAACGATGCATTGGTAAGATTTTGGTTTGCAAAGTTCCAACCGGTCAGATCGTTGTAGGCTAATTTGATCCCTGTAAGATCCTTTGCCTTATAGTTTGCCGTGGAATAAAGCTGCGCGGCATTAAAACCATAGTAAGTCGTGCCACTGAAATCCGTTCCCTGTACCACGGCGTTAGTAAAGTCTGCGCTTGTCAGGTTTGATGAATAAAAGGATGCGTTGCTGAGGTTTTGGTTGGCGAAGTTCCAGCCCGTCAGGTCATTGTAACTTAGACCGATCCCAGTGAGATTATCTGCCGCATAGCTTGCCGTGGAGTAAAGCTGCGTTGCGGTAAAACCACCGTAAGAGGTGGTGCCGCTAAAGTCGGTTCCCAGCACCACTGCATAATAAAAACGCGCATTTGAAAGCCGGGTAGAAGCAAAAGACGCGCCAGTGAGGTTTTGGAAGTTAAAGCTCCATCCGGATAAGTCATTCATGGAAAGGTTTATACCGGTTAGATCTCTTGCCTTATAGCTGGCCGTGGAGTAAAGCTGCGTACGTGCAAATCCCCAAACAGTTGTGGTGCTGAAATTCGCTCCTCGCACCACGGCGTCCTGTAGGTTTGTGCCTAGCAATGTGGTATAAGAAAAATTCGCATTAGTCAGATTTGCCTGGTGCAGGTCCGCATTAGTCAGATTAGTTCCACTGAAAGATGCGTTGGAAAGATTTTGGCCGGCAAAGTTCCAGCCATAAAAATCGTTGTAGTCGAAAATCACGCCCTGAAGATCTTTTATCTTATAGCTTGCAGTGGAATTGAGTTGCGAGGCGATAAATCCGTTGGACGTGACGCCGCTGAGATTTGTTCCATTGATTGTTGCATCATTTAGATTTGCACCGGTCAGCGTGGTGCCAGATAAGGATGCGCCGGTAAGGTTTTGGTTGGTAAAGTTCCAACCGGTCAGATCGTTCCCAGTTAACTTAATTCCCGTCAGGTTCTTTGCCTTATAACTTGCCGTGGAGTAGAGCTGTGAAGATGTAAATCCCTGGTTAGTTGTGTAAGTGAAATCCGTCCCTTGCACCACGGCGTCCGTAAAGGTTGCACCTGCCAGTGTGGCATCCACAAAACTTGCATTAGTGAGATTCGCCCGGCTGAAATCCGCATTAGTAAATATAGTAAACAAGCACTGTGCACCGGTTAAGTCAGCCCCGATAAGATATGCCTGGCTAAAGTCATCCGCCGGAAAATAAGCATAAGGCTCCGCTGTTGCCCACTGTCCGGCGGGGCATAATGTAGTGCTTTGCTGTTTGCCCTGGCTGTGATCGTTCGGATCGATCCATTCCCATTGGTAGATAGCCCCAAACGCGGGCTGGGCGGAGTTCAGCAGCGCGGCTATGGTGAAAAGACAAAAAAACAATCCGATTCGACGGTTTTGGAACATGGTCGATACCCTCTCAATACACAGAAGTCACGCCTGTGTAAATAACATCAAGGCATAGTGTGAGAGAACGCCGGAAAAGACGACACTCCCCCATTTATACGTAATACACTATTGTGGTCATCAAAACGGATTTTGTCAACAATTTTACCCCAAGAAATGGGGAGTGCGTTTGGTTGAATTTTTAAAATCGGGAGCCGCCTTGCAGGTTGGGGATCGCTATTGTAAAAGCGCCTGCGAAGAAGAAACCGATTTTCTCTCGCGGATCAACCGGTAACCGCACAAATAGAGCACTTTGGTGTTAAGCAGAACCGAAATACAGCCACCTAGTTGCATGAGGAGAACGGCCCGGAGAATTTCGCCGAACGAAAAAAATAATGGGGGAGTTGGTTGTTGGACTATTAGAAAACTAAGCGGATCAATAATTCCTAACAAAACAATCGCCAGCACGATTAACTTTATCGTGTTTCTGCGGAAAGTCATGATAAACAAGGGAACAATCATTATTGGAATAATCATTGCGGAAAAAAAACCTGTGGAAGCGAGGACACTAACGACGGATGGCAGCCGGTTAATAGAGTTTAAAATCATTAAGATGTGAATCAGTGCAAAAGCAATGCCCGTAATAGTCGTCAGGAGGATTAGATGTTTTATGCCGAATTGATTTGCTTGATAATCGCTGGGTATAAATTCTATTTGTGAACGATTGAAACGCCATCCGAAAAATCGCCGAAACAGTAGCAATACCGATGTGAACAAGATAAAAAGCATCAGTTGTTCTACCATCCCAAAACCAAGATAGGTATTTCGATTCCCTAATAATGTTCCAAGTTCTTCAGCGAAAGCGACAAAACTGAATATTAGCAGAGCCCATAAAAAACGCTGGTAAAATCTCTGGGGTGCGAATGCAGCCCACAGAGCGAAAAGAAATGGTTGAGTATGTAGGAAACCGGTCAGCATATAAGCGGTTTTTTCGCCGATTTCGCTTGAATCCTTGCCATCCGGATTGAAATACGCCCCAAAAGCAGCGTTGGCAATAACCAAAAGCCCGAGGACTATCCAATGCTTGTAAAAAGGGGGTTTATCGGCGGCAATTGACGCTTGATCCGCTTTTGCATCATCAAGAAGTGATGAATCCGACATGATCTTCAGTCCGCATGGCAATTCGGCATATCGTTTACTACCACGAAAGGCACGAAGTACGCGAAGACAGAATCTCCGTGCCCTTCGTGGTAAGTAAGATTATATTATGTCTGGACGCAGATTAAAACAATCAAACGGTAAACCGTTAACTGTAGACTGAAGATCGATTTACCACGGGCCGCGGATGTAGTAGACGCCGAATTGGTCGGTGTCGCTGGGCCAGCGCGGTGTGGGTTGGAACCAGGAACGGGTGAAGATGCCTTCGCCCGGATAGTCGCGTTGGAATTGATGATCGATGGAGACGACGCGGGTATTGCCCACACCCCAGCCCCACTTGGTCTGGTTCTCGGCCGTGGGCGGCACGACCAGTGCCACGGGCATGCCCCAGGCGGCATCGTAATAACCGCCGTGCCAGGGATAAGTCTGCGAGGAGTAATAAGCCACCCGGCCCTTAACGGAACCATAGCAGCAACCGGCAACAGTCTGATCGGCCGCCGCCGCGAAAAACAGCGACGCCAAAATGATAGTGAATGTGTATTTCATGGTTTAAATTCCCTTTGAAAAACTCCCGGCGCATGCGCCGGGGCTTAAACATTTTTTTCTACCTAGTTCCCAGCCTCTAATCTCTAATCCCTATTTTTAGTGCCAGCAAACTGTCGTAACCGTTCTTCCGCCGTCGGCGTGATAATACACATACGTGCGGTGATGGTGGTACAGGAATTCGTGAGGCATGAGCGGCTGGTAGGTGACGTAGGTCCATCCGACCAAGGGCGGCGCGGGCCTGGGGCAGGGATATAATTCCGCGCCCACGCTTTGCTCTCCGACCGGGGGTACGTAAAAGTTGTAAAACAGATCGCCCGGCGCACTTTCTCGACCGGCCGCAAAGTTATTGCAGCCAAAAATCAGAAGCAATGCGAAGAAAATGAATATAAAGCATAAATTGCCGCGTGTCATTATTTGGCTCCTGCGGGATAGGGTTCGAGATTTAGGGTTCGGAGTTCAGGATTCGGGGTTCTGGGTTCAGGGTCCTGGATTTATAAGGGGGTGGTCAGTTTACTGACCACTTTTCGGAGTTTCATAATGCAAAACAAAAGCAGTTTAAAACAAAATTCATCATTCATAATCCCGCACTCATTATTCTAAAATCTCGGCTTGCAACGGTATTGCGGGTGAATCTTTATTTGCCGGATAAAGCGAAGACACGCAATTTGCGGAAAAGGCAAGGAAAGACGTGTGGGCGGAAGATATTACAATCGTTATAATCCACAAAGTTAGACTTAATGTCTTGTTGGGTGTGAGGGGATTGGAGTCGCAGCCAAAACTGTCAATCCGCCCTCACTCTAACCCTCTCTCAGAGGGAGAGGGGGACTATTAGTATAGCAGTAACCGGATCTCTCTGAGTTGCCGTCCGGATTTTCAGCGTTTATAATAACCCATTTGAGGGAGTTTTGAGAGTGCCTGTAGATGCCGCATTAAAATCGACGCAACCCCCACCTTTAAATACACCCGGCCCGCCCAAAAATTCCAATGGCAATGGCGCCAGGATCGAGCGACCGAGGCGCAGGGCGACCGCCCAATCGATGGCCGCCAGCCAGCGGGATATTTCAGTCAGCGAATTCTTCGCCAAGAACCGGCATTTGCTGGGTTTTGACAGTCCGCGCCGGGCCCTGCTTACCGCGGTCAAAGAGGCGGTCGATAACGCCCTGGACGCCTGCGAAGAGGCCGGCATTCTGCCCGAAATCTGGGTGCATATCCTGCGCACTTCTTCCGACCGCTTTAAGGTCGGGGTGCAGGACAATGGCCCGGGAATATTGAAAAAAACCATTCCCCTCATTTTCGGCAAGCTGCTTTACGGATCGAAATTCCACCGCATGCGGATGAGCCGCGGACAGCAAGGCATCGGCATTAGCGCTGCCGGCATGTACGGGCTATTGACCACCGGCAAGCCGGTAAAGATCATGTCGAAGGTCTCGCGGCGCGATCCGGCCCATTATTATGAGATCCAAATCGACACTAAACACAATAAACCTGAAATATTAAACGGCAGGGGCGAGGGCGTGGAAATTCCGACCGGCGATGCCGGCGCAAAGGCTATTGAAAAACACGGCATCGAATGGATCGAATCGGAGCACGGCACCCGGGTGACAATCGAGTTGGAAGGCAAGTACCAGCGCGGGCGCGGCAGCGTGGACGAGTATCTGGAACAAACGGCCATCGCCAATCCGCACGTGGCCATTCATTACACCGACCCGGATGAAAACAAAATCGACTATCAGCGGGTAACCGAGACGCTTCCGCCCGAGCCCAGGGAAATCAAGCCGCATCCTTACGGCGTGGAATTGGGACGCCTGGTGGGCATGCTCAAGGACACCAAGGCGCCGACGATCGCGCAGTTTTTGATCAAGTCGTTTTCGCGGGTATCGCCGGCAGTGGCCAGAAAGATTTGCGCCGGGGCGAAGATCTCCACGCGGGCGAATCCAAAAAGGATCGGCCGGCACGAGGCCGACCTGGTTTATCAGACGATCCAGCAGACGAAGATTCCCGCCCCGTCGACCGATTGCATCTCGCCCATCGGCGAGGAACTGATCCTCAAGGGATTGCACCAGGTGGTGCCGGGCGAATTTTACGCGGCCGCCACCAGGCCGCCCTCGGTGTATCGGGGCAATCCGTTTGCCATCGAAGTCGGTTTGGCTTACGGCGGGGCGCCCATAGCGCACCGGGTTTCCCGCGATGCACTGGCCGAACTGCTCGAAGAAAGCGACGCCCGGACACTGCGGCAGTTTCTTATCACCACCTTCCACGGCATCGGGGCCGATGCCGCCGACAAAATCCTGGAAGAAGCCGCCACCAAGATTCGCGTGGCCCCGGGCAATCTGAAGGGCGCCGAAATCGACAAACTCCATAAGGCCCTGCAAAGCGTCAACCTGACCGACGGCCAGACAATGAACATCCTGCGCTACGCCAACCGCGTGCCGTTGCAGTTCCAGGCCGGGGCCTGCGCGATCACGCAGACCGTGATCCAAACCAACTGGCGCTCCTATGGGCTGTCGCAGTCGCGGGGCTCGCTGCCCGCCGGGCCGGTGACGCTGATGGTGCACATGGCCAGCGTTTGGGTCCCCTTTACCAGCGAATCGAAAGAGGCCGTGGCATCTTATCCCGAGATCCAAAAGGAAATCCGCCTGGCCTTGCAGGCCGTGGGCCGCAAACTGGGCATGTATCTCCGCCGCCGGCAGCGAGTGCGCCACGAAGGCGAGCGCCGGAACCTGTTCCTCCGCTACATCGGCGAAGTGGCCACGGCCGTCAGCCGCATCAACAACGCCAATCGCGACAAGCTTTATAAACAACTCCTCGAATTAGCCAAGAAACGCACCGCTCAGGCCGATATGGAACTCGACGACCGGGGCCGGGCAAGGGATGAAGATGCCGAAGAATTCGGCGAAAACGTGCTGATCGTGGAACATGGGGGAACAGCAATGCCAAGCATCGCTTCATAATCTGAAATATAAAGGTTGCGATGTATCCTATTTTTCTTTTTGAATTAGAAAAAAGCGATCCCACTAAAACAGAACCATTTGCATGTATTCCCACAGCAATTGAGCCATCGGGAACTATGCCGAAATTTTGGTTTTTATTCGAAACCGACCGCACGCTTTTTAAAATCTAACACCGTGAAATCGGTGAAGATTGGGCAGAAAAAATTGCCTGTGAATTGTGTAAACTTCTGGGGATTCCGCATGTGCATTATGATTTTGCTGCTCTTTATGACGCGGGAAATCTTATCAAACGAGGAGTGATATGCAAACACTGTGCCCCACCTCCATTTTCGCTTATCTATGGAAACCAATTGCTTTTGAAACTTGACCCTGCTTATCCCGCCAAAAAAAGCAGATATAAAGTACGCGAACATACTGTGGAGGCTGTTTGCGAAGCAATTCAGCAACTTGAACTTCCTAATGAAATCTGGATAAATAATATACCTGATGGTCATAAAAATGCACTGGATATTTTTATCGGTTATATTATGATTGATGCTTGGATAGCCAACCAAGATAGACATCATGAGAATTGGGGAGCAATACAAGAAACTAAACCTCGTTTTGTTCCACCAGCAAAATATCAACATGATTTTAAAGTTATAATGCAAAAGGGGCCGTTGCGCTTGGCCCCTAGTTTCGATCACGGCGCGGCATTAGCTAGAAATATTTCGGATGAACAAAGACAAGAACGATTAGAGACAAAAGACCGGAATTTCTCCATCCAGCAATTCACTCAACGTGCAAGATCAGCATTCTATAAAAACAAGAACGATTCCAAAACAATCGGAACTTTCGATGCATTCGAGGAATTTGCCGGCCATGCCCCTAAGGCGGCACAAATATGGCTTGAACGATTGGCAACGATAAAAGGGGATGATATCGAAGAAATAATCAATAAAGTTCCTGATACACGAATGTCTGGAATTGCCAAGCGTTTTACGCTAGAATTATTAGTAGTGAATCGAGATCGTTTATTGCGGGAATACTTGAAATGAAAAATATTCTTTTTGTTGCATGGCGGTCAAGAGACCAAAACAACGAAGCATGGGGACCTGTCGGCATGCTTGTCCACGATGTAGGAGTATATCGTTTTTGTTATACATATGGTGCAGAAAAGCTCCTTGGTTTCCAGCCATTTCCAGGAATGGATGATTTGAATAAAGTGTATGAATCGGAAGAACTCTTTCCATTATTCTCAAATCGCTTGTTGCCTAGAACGCGACCTGAGTATGAAGCCTTTCTTCGATGGGGAGGATTTGAATCCGGCAGTCAACCCGATCCTATTACAGTTCTCGGCATCACTGGTGGAATTCGTCAAACTGACTCAATTGAGGTTTTCCCTTGTGCAATTCGCGAAGAGTTTTGCGGCTATTTTAATAAGTTTTTTCTCCATGGTGTAAGTTGGATGCCTCCTGCCGCAATTGAACGAGTCAACCGCTTGATTTCGGGAGAAAAACTTTCGCTTATGCCTGATCCATGCAATCACTTTGATCACAATGCCGTTGCCCTGCGAACCGATACCGAGAGAACTTTAATTGGTTATGTTCCTAGGTATCTAGCTCGCGATATTCTTCATTTATTAAATAATTGTGAACCTGATTCCATTGATCTTGTTGTGGATCGATTAAATACTGATGCTCCCTTACAACAAAAGGTACTGTGTAGAATGCGTTCTTGTTGGCCGGATAATTTCAAACCATGCAGCGGTAAGGAATTCCGTCCTATTCCAAAAGAAATGGCTGGTCTCTGCACAGCATAATAGCAAGGTGTTAGGCGACCATGGCGAATTCCGCAAACGAACCGCTGCTGAAACTTCCGCCGCGAAAGCCGGATGCGCATAAGGGCGATTTCGGGACCGCGCTTATTATTGGCGGATCGCGGGGGATGAGCGGGGCGGTTACTCTGGCCGGAATGGCGGCGCTTAGGGGCGGGGCGGGATTGGTTAGACTGGCCGTGCCCGATGTATGTTTGGAAACAGTGGCCGGGTTTGAGCCCTCGTACATGACCGTGCCTTTGGCTTGCGATTCAACGGGTAGAATCGCTCTGGCGGCCCTGCCGCGGATTATCGAACACAGTGCGGCTGCATCGGTTTTGGCGCTCGGGCCGGGTCTTGGGCGTTCGGATGAGCTAATTCAATTGGTCGGCAAACTTTATCGGGAAATTGAAAAACCCATGGTTGTGGACGCCGACGCGCTAAACGCCTTGTCTACTCAGCCTGACATTCTTGCCAAACCCGGCGGGCCTAGGATTTTGACCCCTCATCCGGGCGAATTTGCCCGGCTGGTGGGCAAAAAACTCGACGGCGACCAGCGCCAGGAAGCGGCCGTTGATCTGGCCGGCCGATGCGGCGTGGTAGTACTGCTAAAAGGACACCGCACGCTGGTGACCGACGGAAAACGGCGGGCGATCAATACCACGGGCAATCCGGGCATGGCCACCGGCGGCATGGGCGATATATTGACCGGGCTGATAACGGCGCTTTTATGCCAGCATCTCGAGACTTTTGCCGCCGCACAACTTGGTGCTCATCTACACGGGCTGGCCGGCGACCTGGCGGCAAAAGAAAAAGGCGAAGTCTCGCTAATCGCCCGCGATTTGGTAGAATTTCTGCCTGGGGCCTTTCGAGAATACAGCCGCCAGGAGTGAGTCTAGCATTGAATATAATTTCATAATCGTTCAATGTAGCAGGCACACTCCGTGTGCCGTTTATGGTATTGTCGACTTGACTCTCCTGTCCGGCCGACGGCACACGGAGTGTGCCTGCTACATTACGGAATTATTATGCCCATTTACCGCATACTTGCCGACGTAGTGGTGGCGATCCACTTGGCCTTGGTGGTATTTATCGTGATAGGCATGGCGGCCATTTTGCTGGGGATCGCGCTAAAGTGGCGGTGGGTGCGGAATTTTTGGTTCCGCATTGTCCATTTAGCCATGATTGCCACGGTGGTGGAGAAGACGATCCTGGGCGTTAAATGTCCGCTTACCGTATGGGAAGATCAACTGCGGGAAAGGGCCGGCGAGACGGTCGAGGAGGGGACATTTATCGGCCGGATGCTGCACGAGATCTTATTTTGGCAGGTATCGCCGGACACGATGACGATAGTTTATTATCTATTTGGCCTGGCCATATTGCTGGTTTTCATATTTGCCCCGCCGCGTTGGCCGTGGAAACGAGACAGTTGTAATTAGCCGGTTTCCGCGTCAATCGTTGCAATCGTCATAATACGACTTTTTTAACAGGAGAAAAAGGGTATATATAACTGAACATTGACCTATTTTTCCATTCGTGGAATAATACACGCATTCGGAGCGGATAACTCCGGATAGTTTTTTTGTAGGGTGCATGAAATGCACCACGATCTGTAGGATACGGTGCGTTTCACGCACCCTACAGACTCAAGCAATGCACTGCTAGCAAGCAAGCAGCAGCACAGGAGAGAAGAGGAGTTTGTAATGGAATATCAGTGGCGCAAAGAGCGCAATCGGACATGGCTTTTACTGGTCTTTGTGTTGTTATGGGCCGCTTTGGCGGCGAGCATGGCGCCGCGTCCATCATGGGGCGCGGATGAGGATAAAAAGCCGGCCGCGGCCGCCGATGAAGGCCCTCCGGTGCAGCCAACCATGTCGTGGTTTTCTTTTATCGTGAAATCGTCGGGATTTATCGGGCTGGTGATCCTGCTGCTTTCCATCTATTTCGTGAGCACGGTGGCGCGGTTGTTTTTCGAGCTACGGATTTCAATGGCCATGCCTCCGGAGATTATCGGGCGCTGTGAAGAACTGCTCCAGCAGCGGGATTTCAAGGGGGTCTTCGATATCGTCAGGGGGGATGATTCGTTTTTCAGCCGGCTTTTGACCACGGGCATTTCGGAACTGCCCAACGGACTGCCCGAGGCCCGCGAATCGATGGAGCGGGTGGGCGACTCGATGACCGTGGAAATGGAAAAGAAAATCAGCATGCTGGCCGTGCTGGGCACGCTGGGGCCGATGATCGGGCTGTTGGGCACGCTGATGGGAATGATCGAGAGTTTCAGCGTTATCGCCCGCAGCGACGTGCAAATGAAGGCCAGCGAGGTGGCCAGCGGAATTTCCACGTCGCTGGTGTTGACGTTCGAGGGCGTGGGATTGGCGGTGCCGGCGATTTACTTTTTCGCCCTGTTCCGCAATCGCGTGTCGCACATATCCGTTACCACGGTGGTTGCGGCGGATCATTTCCTGCGGCAGTTTTCGCACGCGGCGCGGGCAAAAAAGCCCGCGGCGGCCGATGCGTCGTCGCTGAAAGAGTAATCGCGTTCATGTCCGCATCGTTAATGCAAAAAACGAAGGCCGAGCCGAACCTCACGCCCATCTTGGACATGGTGTTCCAGTTGATCACTTTTTTCATGCTGGTCATCAATTTCAAGTCGGCGTCGCTGGATCTGAGCCTGAGGTTGCCGATCGTCGGATCGGCCCGGCCGGTGGACACCAAGGGGATGGAAGACCTGCTGATTCTGAACATCACCCAGGAGGGCAAACTGATCGTGTATGGAATCCCCAAGGATATTGATAGTTACATAGCCGGCGAGGCTCAGGCCACGCGTTGGGCCTTCCGGCCTAAACTGGACTTACAACCAGGCGACGAATTGCCCTCGATGGTGGTGATTCGGGCCGACGAGGCCACGCCGTTTAAGTTGCTCAACCGGGTGATCAAGGCCTGCCAGGACAACGGATACCGCAGATTCGCGCTTATGGCCATAAATAAAAGATGAGAGATGAAGGATGAGGGATAAGGGATGAGGGATGAGGGTTAAGGGATGGGCAATTTATTGCCCATTTAAAAAACGATAAGCAAAATTTGTTCCTGATTGCCGACCACTGATAGCTGATCACCAAAACTGAAAACTGTAAACTAATGTAAACTGAAGACTGGCACATGAGACGCCGCTATCAACGACCGCAAGCCGAAGTGGAACTGAACATGGCCTCGATGCTGGACATGGCCTTTCAGTTGCTCACGTTTTTCATACTTACGTTCCGGCCGGCGCCGATCGAAGGGCAGATTTCGCTCCGCCTGCCTCCGCCGCAACCGGTGACCAAAGGCACGGAACCAGTGGGCTCGGATATTACGAACACTAATCCGGCCAAGGGCGTGGATACGCTGACGATCAGCGTTTTCGCCGACAAATCGGGCGGCATCGGTTCTTTGGGCGTGGGCGAGAGCGGCGTGCCCAATCTCACCGCCCTGGATACACGGTTGCAACAGATCTTCGCCGACAAGGATAATTCATTCGAGCAGGTGCTCATCCAAGTCGGCAGCACCTTGCGTTATGAAGAATTGATGAAAGTGGTGGATATTTGCACGCACTTGAAGCTGCCCAACGGTCAAAAACTGTCGAAACTCAGCTTTGTGGAATTGCCGCAGGAGTGAAGGATGAGGGCCGGGCAATTTATTGTCCGGTTTAAAGGGATGAAGAATGCTACGTCGTCAACCAAATCCGCCGGGAAGCGTTTTTCGCGGCAATGAACTGATGCGGCTTATGACCATGGTGGTCATGTTAGGCGTGATTTTTCTATTAATTACCCGCAGCCGGGATCCGAATACCTGGGCCTGGCTCACTAATGACACCGGGCCGGCTAATCAACCTGATTCCCTTGTATCTAATGGGGAAAAGAACAACAAGGAGCAGGCAACAGGTTCATCTGAAACGAGCGTATCCGCACAGGCAGGCATATCCAAGGCAAAATTGCCGATGTCCAGCGACGTCACCGATGAAGATCCGGAAGAGGCCGACGCCGCTAAAGAGCAATTTCTAGCTGTAATCGACGGCACGGAAAAGCTGGAACCCCAGGAAATGTTCGCCTACAACCGAGTGTTAAGCTGGGTTCAGAATCAGACCTTTGCCGAGATGAGCCGTCGAGCCGGCAAGGATGTGGCATTCAATAAGTTTTATCAATCGCCCGACAAATATCGCGGGCAATTGTTCAAATTCGAGATGACTGCGCAATTGATTCGCGATTTGGACGAAAAATATAACGGAGATGAGCTTTTCGACGTTTGGGGCGCCACGGATGAATCGGGAGTATGGCTTTACAACGTAGTGATTATCGATTTGCCCAAAGCAATGCCGATTGGGCGAAATATAAAGGAAAAGGCCGATTTTGCAGGATACTTTTTTAAACTGCAAGGATATCAACCGGCCGGGGCAAAGCCCGACGCTAAACCGCTAAAAGCGCCCTTGTTCTTGGGTCGGTTGATCTGGCGGCCGGCCGGAAATCTACGGGCCAGGGCCTCGGATTGGACTTGGGGCTTATTTTTACTGGCGGGATTTGTAATTTTCTTGCTGATAAGATGGGGGCTGCTACTGCGGAGAGGCCGAAGCCGATTATTTGAGACGCCCAGACTGCAAGCAAAACCCGGCGGCAACCCTGTAGAGGACTGGCTGGAAAAAGTCGAAACGGATGACGTGGATGAATCCGCGGAAAGGGATAATCTCCACGGCGATTGAGAACTATTATAAATATCGCAAAGCCCGTAGGTTGCACCCCGTGGGCTTAATGACATTCTATACCTCTGATTCAATAACTAGACATAGTGCATCATGAAAATCGTTCGCTTATTGCTGGTAATCAACTTGCTCGTTGTCGGCTGGCATTTTCGGCCGGCTTTGGGCGGCGAGGTCCGGCCGATAGCATTTCTTCACGCCCTTGAGAATCAAGGTTACGGCGACATGGCCGTGGATTATCTCAACATGCTCAAGCGGAACGACGACCTTTCAAAAGAGCTTCGCGACACCTGGGACTTGGAAATGAGCAAGTCTTTGCGATCCGCCGCTCATGACGCCTACAATGCCGAGGACTCGGAATCTTTGATGCGCGAAGCGGAAAAGCACTTGACCAAGTTTCTCCGGGAAAAGCCGGACCATCCGGAGGCGTCCGAGGCCAGGGCGATTTGGGCCGACTTTTCCATGGATAAAGCCTTAAAAAACCTGCGTTCGGCGCAAACCGGCGGCGATAAAAAACAAAAGGCCCAGCTTCTCGAGGACGCCCGCAGCGCCCTGGGCAAGGCCCGGGAGCGGTTTCAGCAAGCCGAGGCAAAGAGTCAAGACGAATTGAGTGCGATGCAGCCGCCGCCGAAAAGGCCGCTAAAAAAAGCCGATCGGGATTCCTTGGCGCGGCAGCAGGAGATCAAGGCCGACATCTTGAACTATCGCTTTCAGTACGCGCTTATTGATTATTACATCGCCCAGACTTTTGCTCCGGACAGCACGGAGCGCAAACAGGTTTTGCAGGACGCGGCCAAGGCCTTTGACGCCCTGTTCCAGGCCAACCGCATGGAAAGCGTCGGCCTGCTGGCGCACATGTGGCACGGCAAAGCGACGGAAGAATTGGGCGATTGGCAAACGGCCTTGGATATTTACGACGAGGTGCTGGTCAATGCGCCCGAACCGGGCCAGCCCCAAGGGGATCCGGCGATGCAATCGCTTTTCGCCCAAGTGGAACATTTCCGCCTGCAAATTCTGGCCAAGCAATCGCCCTCGCAATTCATGGACGAGGCCGGCCAGTGGGTGCAGCAATATCGCAAGACGCAATCCAGCCAGACCGATGGTTACCAGGCGATCGTGTTAAATCTGGCCAAGGCCAAACTCGAGGCCGCGGAATTCGCATCCGGCGTGGAAAGGAGCAAGCTCATTACAAGCGCGCTGGGTTTGCTGGCGGAGATGAGCAAAGTCCGCAGTCAGTACCAGCAGGAGGCCGTCTTGTTAAGGCGCCAATACGTCAAGTCCAGCGGCAAAGGGGCGGAGCCGGCGTCGTTTGAAGAGGCCATGGCCCTGGGCGAGGCCGCAGTCATCGGGCAGCAGTGGTCCGAGGCGGCGACAAACTATACCCTGGCTTTGAAGCTGGCCGACAAGGATAAGATCGGCGATTCATTGCGCAAAGAGGCGATCGACGCCCTGGTCAACGCACTTTATACCCAGGCCCGCAGCCAAATGATTTCGAAAAAATGGGAGGATTGTCTTGGCACCACGGAGAAGATTTTCAAGGAATACAAGGACAGCCCCGCAGCGCCGATGGCCGGTTCGCTGGCTGTTTCCGCGGCGTTGAATTTGTACGCCGCCGCGCCGGAGGGCAAAAAAGCGGCGGCCCTGGAACGGCTGAAAAAATACGCCCGGCTTACGGAAGAGGCCTGGCCGGGCAAGCCCGAAGCCGACGACGCCCGGATGATGCTCGCACAGGCCGACCTGGTGCAGGGCAAAATCGACGAGGCGCTGGCCGGGTTCGAAAAGATCGATCCCCGCTCGGTGCGATATCCAAACGCCCTGCTTCTGGCCGCGGAAACGTACTTTCGCCGCTGGCTCGCGGAAAAGGAAAAGCCCGAGAAGAGCAGGAACAAGGGCCAGATGGACGCCGATCTTGACCATGCGCTGAAGAACCTCAGCGCCAGTCTGAGGCTGCAAGAGAAAAAGGCCGAGCCCGGCGAGCCGCCCTCCAGATCCATGATCGAGACCCAATTGCTGCTGGCCGAAATCAAGCTCAACACCGGCGATACACGCGAGGCGGCGGCCCTGTTGCAACCGCTGGTCGATGCCATAACCGCCTCGCAGCCCGAAGAAGTTGACAACACGGTTGTCCGGATCTATGCCGGCGCGGTGCGGGCGTACCTGGCGCAAGACAATCTGGATAAAGCCGTGGAGATCGGGATGGCTCTGGCCGACTGGGGGCCCGATGTTCAAGGCGTCAACGCAGCGCTGGTGGAAGTTCTAAAAATGCTCAACGCCAAACGCAAACTGGCCGAAGCAGCGGTTCCGGCAGGCTCGGGCGAGGCTAATTCCCCGGCCGCCGACGAAGCCCGGGCAAAACTCAAGTCTGTCACGGAAATGATGGACAAACTGCTGGTGAAGATGTCTTCGCGCAAGGAGTTTTCCCTTTCGGCATCGGTTTTCTTTGCCGATATGTGCATGGCAGCCGGCTTGCCCGACATCGCCCGGGAAACCTATCTGCGCGTGGCTAATAGAGCGGAAAAAGATCCCGCTTTTGCCAAGTCCGGAGGAAAGGCGCTCCAGCGGGTGCGGGCCCAGCTTGTCGACTTGCTCTCCAAAACGGGCGATTATGAAGAGGCCTACAAGCAGATCTCGCAACTCGCCGCGGCCAATCCCCGCGCACTGGATCTGCTCATGACGCAAGGACGCATTTTGTTGTCCTGGGCGCAAAGAGATCCTTCGCATTACCAACAGGCGGTTGACCATTGGGCCAAACTGCGCAGCATGCTTCTGCGCATGGCGCCAAAACCGCCGGAATACTTCGAGGCCACGTACAATCTGGCCGCCGCGCTCTACGGCCAGGCCTCCGAGGCCAAGGATAAAACCCAAGCCGCCGAAAAGGCGAAGGAGGCCGAGCAACTGCTGAAATCGACCTTGGTCTTAAGCCCGGACCTCAGCGGGCCCGACATGGTCGAACAGTACAACGCCTTGATGAAAAAGGCATCGGCCTTGCACCAGCGATCGAGTTCGAAATAAAGAGATGATGACATTCAAGCCGGCGTCGATGGCACGATGTAGTCGATTTCTTCCGCGAATATGGAGGAATCGTCTTTATCAAAGACTTGGCTCGGGATTTCAAAGTACAAGAACTCTATATCTTTCATTTACTATCCCAAGCTAATTTAACTGGTAAGGTTTAAAACCTAGGTCATCAGAAAGGGTGGATTGATGTAGATTAGGCAGAGTTTTAAAGATTCTTGCGGGGAATGGTCATGGCCGTCGGTGTCGCCAAGCGCAGACCAATAGGCTGATGACGGTACCGGTAGCCAACAAGGCCATGCTGCCGGGCTCAGGAACCATTGCCACGCGGAACCCTATGCCATAGCTTTCCCCAGACGCTGGGACGGCGACGCCGTAGGAGGCCATTTCGTTTGAGACGTCGGCGAACGACCCGCCACACACATTACACCACGAATCGAGTAACCTGTCGCTCCATTGAACCACATCGCCGCCCTGGTCAAGGGTTCCATAGGCGCTGACCGAATTCGGATATGCGCCAACGTCCGTCAAGTAATCCTGGCTCGGATTCCAGCTCGTCGAGCTGGTCACGGAGTAGCCCCGCATGGGGTCGTAAAAGTTAGATGAGTTGGCGCCGGGGTTGGGCCCCGTCGAGGTGCTGCGTTCCCATGTCGGCGCGGTGTCGCTCTGCGTCGGATAGAGCCAGTAGCCCGAGTTCGTGCCACCGCCCTTATAGTACGCAGCCTTACACCATTCGTCTAAAGTGGGGATAAGCCAGTATGTCTTGTTGCCAGCTGCCCAGGCTGCACGCTCGGCGGGTGTAGGCTTGGCCACTGTCCAGTCCGGACCGCTACCGCTAATAGCGTAGGCGCCGTTCTCCGTGTCGCCACTGCCTTGGCCGTTCGAGAGCCAGTTCGCAAACCGAATCGCATCATACAAACTCACGAAGACCACCGGCTGGTTCGCCTTCCCGGCATTGACCTTGTAGGTGTATGGTCCGGTGCCTGAGCGACTAATACCGCCTTCACCGTAGGTACTGCCGCTCATGTCGCTATTCCACAGGCCGTAGAGGTCGCTGTGGGACGCCTTGGCGTTGAGGAACTCGCAATACTGGGCGTTGGTCACGTCGTACTTGCCAATGTTGTAATTGTAAGCCACCGCGCCGCCGCCGCCCCTCGTGTTCGCCGCGTTACCGGCATCGCCTACGGGAACCGTTTCAATGGTGATCGCGGCCCATGCCGCCATGGGAAAGGAAGCGAAGACGGCGGCACATCCGACAACCACGATCATAACGGATCGACGAACGTTTGACTTTTTCTTTTCCTCAAACATAGAAACTTATCCTTCGGTAAATACATTAAAATCGGGAACGGACGCTTATCGAACCTTTCGAACGCGGAACAGCTCTTCGTAACGAGCCGAACAAGAACGCACCCTCACACGCTCGGATAAGAGACGAAACGTGATTATGCCGGGTGCTAATACTGCCTCTAGGCAGGTTTATGGAAGGTGCAGGCGGACCTCCCACCTGCAAAACTACATTTAAGATATAGATCACGGTGAAAAATGTCAACGCCACCCGATTTAGGGAGAAAGACGGTGGTGCAGTCGGCGGCCATATGGCTGGTTGGATTACTTGCGTTTACAGCTTTGCAGACAACTGCCAACTTCCAGTTGTTTGCTCTTTTCCCGCCTCTTGAGTGCCCTTTAATGTGGCCTGTGGAAATTCAACGGGCTACAACTGTGCTCCGGCCGGCTGGAACATCAGATCTACTACAAATCATTCCGAGTCGATCAGGATCAAATTGGCCCCTTCGTACTCGACAGCGTGCTGAATGCCTGGTTTTGACAAGGCGACAGTCATAAAACGCTTTTCGCCGTTTTTTTACCCGGGCGTTGAAATCGCGCTAGGCGGCGCAAACGCCAAAACCGGTTCATCCGTGTAAAGGGTTTCGTTATAAACGCTACGTAAATGGGCGGTATGAAGTCGGCGGGGCGGGCGTTTCGATATCAAAAACAATAGGGGCACCATGCCCACGCTTGCTATGAGCATGGGACAAGTGCAAAAACATGGCCAAGCAAGCTTGGCCATGGCACCCAAGCTTGGCCATGGCACCGAAGCAGATACAGGAGGAACCTCCAATGATGGATATAACCCGAAACCAGTATTTCTTTGCCGGATTAGTCCTGCTGCTCTTGGGACTGGAATTCAACATGGTGGAGACATTCCAGTTGAACGCGAAATTCTCCCTGTTTTTGGCCGAACGCACGAATCATCCCATGGCCTCGGTCAGCGCCACCACGCAGACGCTATTTCAAAGCGATAGCCCGCCGGCCCAAAAAACCTGGTCTCCTCCGGAGTGGCTGGGCTGGTCGCTGCTATCCGTCGGCAGCGTGCTGATCCTTCATAGTTGGGGCATGAAAAAGCCGGGCACTTAAAAAGTAGATGGTAGGTAGTAGATGGCAGGTAGTAGAGGGTAGGTTGTAGCGTTCGAGCCCCATTTGAAAAACCATATTCTTATTTAGAGCCTATCCCAAAAGTCATCCTGAGCGTAGCGAAGGATCTTGGTTGCAGCTCCATACTACCCATTTTTGTCTTTGTGTACCTTCTAGATTCTTCGCTGCGCTCAGAATGACGAATATTGTTTTGAGATGGGCTGTTAATCCGAGTCGAACCATTCCGCAATTCGTCGCCAACTTTTTTGGCGGGGCTTTGGAGCTTTATGCGGCCACCATCGCAGGCCGCCCACGCTTACGGTTAGAGTTCCCAGTTTTTTGCGTTTTCTCTTCCACTTTTCCCAAACTTCGAAGGTAATTCCCGGCTTTCCAACTGGGAATGCCTGCTCCACGGATGCGGAAACCCATTTGGTCGGCCGCCCTTTTTGTCTGCCTACCATTTGTTGTTCTCCTATGTGGACCAATTTTAAATCAAGGACACCCTATCATAATTATATGTGGGTGTTCTGGAATTGGTAAACTCATATGTTTTTCAGAAACATGACTGAATTGCGGATTGCAGTCGAATAAGGTTTTAGCGAGTCCCGAATTGCCAACCTATCTTGACACCTTGGAGTCGCCCGCTAATATGAGAGGAAGTGGGGGCGGAGGATAATCTAGCGTGATTACGCATCCAATCGCGAGTTCAGAGGCTTGTAACGGTGGTTCCGTCTGCTCTCTTCAGAGCGTTCGGGTGGGGGGCGTTGGTGCCATGAAACGTCGATATCCGAAGGCTTGGCCGACAATGCCCTCACGCCCTACGCCTCTCCAAAAAGGAGAGGGGATCTCTTGGGCATACATTCTGAGTGCGTGGGGCTTGATGGCGGCTTCGTTATTGTTTGCGGGCAGCCCGGCCCAGGCACAGAGCACGCAAACGAACGCCTCGGACCAAGCAGGGCCGCCAGACAAGGTTGAAACTGAGCAGCCGGTCGGCGAAGATGGCGCCAGCAAATGGGGACCGAGCAACGAGGACGGGCTTCAATGCCGGCTTCGGGGTTCGAACTCCCAGTGGCGGTTGAACGAAGACACCCGCTTCGAGATCGACTTGCGCAATGCCGGCGCTCGCAAGTGGTGGATCGGTCGAACAGAGGAGATGTGCGAGTTGGAGCTCAACGGTGTGTGGTATCATTGGAGTGGCCCCTTGGAAGTGCCACTTTCGCCGTTTCCGCCCGGCGACGTGCAGGGTGCGATCCCAATTTTTCTAGGCGGACCCTGGAGGGTAAAAGGCAGTTTTGCGCCGCTTATTCTTGTAAAGGGCAAGTACACGATGCGCGTGGCGTTTGACGTAGATGGCTTGGACAGCAGGCCGCCAACGCACTCGATGCCCGTGAGCAATCCGATAAGCTTTACGATCGGCGATGGTTCCATCCCCGAGTCCGCGCCATTGCCGCTGACGCTCGAAATCAAGGCCCGGATCGTAGAGCCCGACGGAAAGCCGGTCGCCAACACAACGATGTGCTTGTGGAGGGCTGCCGATGGGACCGCTGTCAAGATTCCGCCCAAGCATCCGCGTTCCTCCTATGATCTTGGGCCATGCCGATGGGAGGACCGCGCTACCGGCACGACTTGGGACTTGATCGACGATGCGTACATGCACGGCGACTCGATCACCTTGCCAGGCTTAAGCGCCGGAGATTATCGCTTGACGGTCTGGGGCAGCCTCACTTCGCAGTTCCAGCAGGCCGAACCGGTTATAGGGCTTAGCCCCGTGATCCGCCTCGATGGTCGCCAGGCGACGACCACGGAGACCATCCGCTTTGAAACGGGTCCCTCGCTGACGATCGACGCTGTCGATGAAGCCACAGGTGCGAAAGTTACCGGAAGCGATCTGACGCTTGTGCGCCCGGACGGCCTTCCGGTGACGCCTCACGGCCGTGGGGCTATTCATTCGTTCGCCGCCGGCCGCTTCACGTATCCCCATCTCCCGCCCGGCCGGTACACGTTGCAGGTCGATTGCCCGGCCCGACAATATGGCGACCCCAACTATGTTTGTCAGCAGTCGCCGTTGGCCATTGAGATTCCCGACGGCCGGGATACTGAAGTGACCGTCAAGTTGACCAGTGTGCCTCTTTCGCAGGCCGAAATCCAACAGCGCTGGCCCTGGATCATAACCGGCAAAGTGACCGACGCATCGGGCACGGCGTTGGAGGACGTGACGATCTACGTCAACCGCAACTATGGGAATCAGGTCCAAGTTCTAACCGACAAGGACGGTTCCTATACGATTCGCTTCGCCGGCAACGGCCAAATGTACGACGAGGGACTCAAGCGTTGGATTACTAGTCCTCAAGATTGTGTCGTTTCGCCATTCAAGCCGGGCTTATCCGAGCGAAATCTGTACAAACAGGGCGAGGTGGCGTTCGCTGAACTAAGGCCCACATCCCGGATCGGAAGCAAGAAGCCCGAGGACTACCTGCTGCCGAACCAGCCGCGCCAGATCGATTTTGTCATGGCGCCGGCGGCTACAGTGGAAGGGCGGTTCTTGGATGCCTCCGGTTCTCCGATCGCCGACACTTATGTGGTAATTCGGGGCGATCAAGTTCCGCCGCCGCACTATAGAGATGACCTGGCGGGCGCAAAGACCGACCAAGACGGCCGATTCCACATCGACTCGGTGCCCACTGGCCTTGCTTGGTGGTTCTCAACGCGAGTCATAGGCGCTTCCGGCCAATGGGAGAATGAAAATAGTTCTCCGGTCAGATTTGCTCGCCCCGAGGTGTACAATGTGCGTTTGGAGCGACGCGCGGACGCATCGCCGGGCGAACGTCTGGACGTCAAGCTCAACTAGGGCATCGGCCTTTCCTGCGATGCGCTCTTGCACGAATACAACAATCAGCAACAGGTAGTTCTCGGTGGGGAGGAGAACAAGGTCTATAAATGGCGTTTTTTGAATCAATCGCCGCCAACCATCTCCCATCTACTACCTACCACCTACTATTTACTTCTTTTCCCAGGGCAGTCCGATTGTCTCTTCGGGAAAGAATCGCCGGCCTGTGGTTTGCAGCAGCCGGTCGCGGATCAGGCTGTAGGGGCGGATGCGGGCGTCGGCCGTGGCTTCGAAGGTGTCTTGGCCGGGCACGCTTAGGGTTGCGTGAATTGCGCCGTGCGGGCCGAGATGATTGTCGAATTCGGGGTTTACGTCTTGAAACGGCAACTTATACACCGCCCCAGACGGCCCGAAATCCTCGGGACGCACGGCCTGCGACCAGTGAGCGATGCGGCTGAATGGATACGGCAACCGGTCCACGCCCGCGTGCTCGGCAATCAAGTCCACGTCCAGCGTGCCGCGGACCGGAATTACCTGGCCGTAGGCGTCCTTGGGGGCGATGCAAATCGACATGCCGTCGATATCGACGTAATTATCCCACCTGGCCGGTCGGGCATCGATATCCAACCATTGCACCGGCGGCTTGGGTTCTTGTTTGTTATTTGAACCGGGTAGCACCGGTTCTTGAACCGGTGGGGCGAAGTTCCAAGAGGTTTTGTCATGGTTTTGCATTGCCCGATCGGCCTCTTCCGGCAAAGCCGCCCAGGTTCGAGAACCTGGGCTACCCTCTTTGCTTGTCCAGGTTCGAGAACCTGGGCTACCCTCTTTGCTTGTCCAGGTTCGAGAACCTGGGCTACCCCTTTTTTCAGCGGGCGAGCCCAGCATGACGATAGACCGTGTTATTGGCGCAGATGCCGGTTGGGCGGGAACGTCGCGGCGGATTTGATCGACCAGATCGAAAAACTCTTTGCCCGATATGTTGTCGCCGTTTATCTCCGCCGTCGTCACGCATTCCCATTGGATGGGCCTAAGCACCTCGGCCCCGGGGCTTTCCCAACGCAGCCATAGTTGCCCGGCGTCCGTTCGGGCGTCGATCTTGGCCGTCATCGTGCGGCCGGAAATCAAATGAACCACGATGTCGTCTTGCCCATCGATGCCGGGCTGCTGAGCCATTGCCGAAATGGCAACCGGCCCGATGGCCGGCGCCGACGACAAGACAATCAGGCAGGCGAGGAGGCGGCGGATGAATCCGGTTGCAAGCATCGAAGGGCCGTTTTCCAGTGTTGTTGATCCGGGACAGCACAGGCATTAACGGCAAACTATGTGCCCGGCAAAGATCGCGCGGGCGGGCTTGAGATAAATATCCTTGCGGCATAACGAGTTATAGAGAAAGTCGATTAAAGACGGGCATCATTACCGGCTTTATATGGTTGCTTTTTATCAACGGATTGTGAAGAAAACGTGCTTTGCCCGATTCTAGCTGCATGATTTTTGCATATCATCCTTGCCACCGTCATTTTCTTCGCCATCGCTATTATGGAAACATTCGATATCGGCCGTCTTGGAAAACTTTCCTTTTATCCGACGCCCCTGATCTCCGAGAAGGTCTAGGGGTGAAGTGGTCAGGGTTCAGGGAACAGAATTTTGTTGAGAGTTAAACTCCAAACCCCCTACCCCGAATCCTGAACCCTGAACCCTGAACTCCGAACCCTGAAAAAGGAGGGAAAAGCCATGTCGGTCAATCTGGTAAAGCAGTGGTTTCCGCAGCTTCTGACGGCCTTGGATCGGGCCCCCATGGCCGGGCTTATATGTGCGGCGGCAATTCTTTTTGGAGTGACTTTGGCCTGGACGCGCTCGGCTGCCATGCCCAATACCGCCAATACCGCGCTGGAAACGAGCGTGTTGAGCCAGACCTACGATTCCGGGGAAAAATTACAGGGCAATGATAAGAAAGTCGGCCTTCGCGAGGGGGGTGAAATCGTCAACCAGGCTGGTTATTTTCATGCAACCGGCAATCGCCTGGCCTTTGAGTCGGCCGATAATAAACGCAGCTTCATCGCCCTGGAAAACCGCAATTTGGAACGGGTGGCACAGGCCATCGCCGAAAATGCCAAGAGGTTGGAATGGATCGTTTCGGGCACGATTTCGGAGTACCGCGGCGAGAATTTCCTCCTTGTAAACCGGGTGGAATTAAAATCCCGCATCCGCTCATCCGATGCCGCCCAATGACGGTGCGGTGTAAAATCTATGCTTGTTGGGGTGGAATCTGTGTTTCCACCCCGGAGCGACGGCTCATCTTCGCTTAAACGGAATATTCGCGTCATAAGAGGGGCCAAACCTGGTCAATGTGCTTGACACTCGATGGCGAATCCCTATGATAACTGGTGGTCAGTTCTGTCCCCCCAATTTGCCTTCATCGGAGTTCCAAGCATGAGCGGATATCGGCGGCTGGAAGTAAACGAAGTGGGCGATGTTACCGTGGTCCGCTTCCGCGATCATAAAATCGTGGAGGACGTCAACATCCAGGAATTGGGGCAGGAAATGTTCCACCTGGTGGAAAAAGACCGGCGCGGCAAGTTGCTTTTGAATTTTTCCTCGGTGGAATTTCTTTCCAGCGCCGCCCTGGGCAAACTGATCACGCTCGATAAAAGGGTAAAAGCCCACGGGGGCTTGCTTAAATTGTCAAATATCCGTCCCGAGATTTTCGAGGTCTTCGCCATTACCAAGCTGAACCGCCTGTTCGACATCAAAGAGGACGAAGCCGATGCCCTGGCGGCCTTTTGATATTCGACCGTGCCAGTGGAATGTGCTGAACCCTGAACCCTGAACCCCGCCCGCCTTTCATGCACACGTCCGATGAGCCATGGACATGGCAGTGCGAAAATAAATTTCCCAGCGATACGCGAACCGGCCGGCGCATCCTGGAGGAAGTCCTCAGGGAATTGGAGCTGCAACATTGGACGAAGCGCGACATTTTCTGCGTGCATTTGGCGGTTTACGAGGCCCTGATCAACGCCATTGTGCACGGCAACCAGGAAGACCTGGGTAAAAAAGTGCATTTTGTCTGTCGGCTTTCACCGCGGCGGGTGCACGTGGAAATAACCGACGAGGGCCCCGGCTTCGCCCCCGACTTGCTGCCCGACCCCACCGACGACGCCTTTCTCGATAAACCCGGCGGCCGAGGCGTGCTCCTGATGCGGGCCTTCATGTCCCGCGTTTCCTTCAACCCGCCGGGAAACCACGTGATCCTGGAAAGAGACCGCAGCGATGCCGCCCGGGCCTCGATCAAATGATCGGGTTGTTTATCGATTTACAGTTTACAGTTCTCGGTTTACCGTTCTCAAGTTTTTTAATACCAGTATCAACTTAAAACAGCGCCTCACCGCGTGTTTACGCTACGCGAAAACAGGCTCGGTTACCGATAATAGACGCGCTGAATTAAATTAGAACGCCGTATAAGTCCTACATGCCGACTTTCAATCTCGCAGTTTCTCTATCCCCATTTGCCAGCCCCTATCCCCCATCAGTTCCCTATCCGCTATCCCCTGATTTCACGGTCTGACGGCCTATTGTCAAAGGCCAAAGGCCGAATTAAACTAGAAGACTACCTTCCCCGATAGCTCAGTTGGTAGAGCGAGCGGCTGTTAACCGCTAAGTCCAAGGTTCGAGTCCTTGTCGGGGAGTTTTTGGCGTAAGTCCTTGTGTAGCAATGACTTACAGTTGTCGTATTTCTTAGAGCGAAAGCAACCCTCTTCGAACTGGTTAACAGGAGAACGTCGCAAGTTTGTTTGCTTGTCGAGAGCTCTCCGAAGTCTCGGTTTTCGATACCGGTTTTTTTTAGTGTCGTTTCCACGCAAATTGGTACCCCAAACTCTCGAAACTCTCCGACTATCTCGACGCTTCGAGTTGACGATCCTCCGGGATCAGGTTGTTGAGAAAGGCTATTTCGCATGAGCAAAGTACGATTTTATGCGACGATTATGTCATATAACTGCAAAACTGCCAGAGGAAGGCCGTTCGCTTATCACGGCGATTTCCGAGTATTCAAATTGCGTGAAACGGCGATCGGTTACATGTTCGATCACATCATATCGACATTGCGGATTTAGAGCCTATCCGAAAACCCTAATTTGTTTCCAAGTAATATAAGCTAAAGTCCAATGGATCAGAGCTTCATAGTTTATTGCTTTTTTCTCCCAACGGATGAAAATCCGCCGAAAACGATTCATCCAGGAGGCGATGCGCTCTACCACCCAGCGGCGAGCGCGGCGGCCTCGGATGCGTTTGGCGATTTGTTCTTCGCCACGGGATTTGATGTGCGGAATGTAACGGCGTCGGCGGGCTTCGCGGTGGATGATCGCGGCATCGTATCCCTTATCGCAGCAGAGATGCTGCGGACGACGCGCTGTGGGGTGGGGACGACGGATGGGAAGACTGCTAAGCGTGGCGTGAAAAAGTTTCTGATCATGCACATTAGCGCCGGCGATCGCAACGCCCAGAGGTACGCCCCGGCCATCGGTCAACACCGAGCGTTTGACACCCAACTTGCCTCGATCCGTCGGGTTTTTCCCGGTTTTTTTCCCCGCCCAAGGGCGCCTTGGCGGTCGATCCGTCGAGACTTTGCCACTCCCATTGGATGCCCTGGAGTTCATCATACTGTCGCAGCAGATATTTCCAGAGTTTATGGAGAACGTGGCGTCGTGCCCATTCCTGAAAGTAGTCGTGCAATGTACTGCCGGGAGCAAACTCACGCGGCGCGGCTTTCCATTGGCAACCGGTTCGCAAGACGTAAAAAATGCCGTTGGCGATCTTTCGCAGATCTGACCGTGGCCGTCCCCCAAAAGGAGATTTGCGGTATTTGGGTAAAAAAGATTGCATTCGGGCCCAAAGCCCATCAGGAATACGCCAACTCGGACACCTCGGTTCGGTGTGCATACGGAGATCCTCCATGAAATACAATTTGTGTTGTCCTTACATAGATTCATACGTATACACTTGGATATTGGTTTCCGGATAAATTCCAAGGAGTGATTAACATTTGCGGCCTTTAAGCTGGAAGTAATATCAGTAACCGCGGCGCCAAACGGCAGCACTGGTAAAGATAAACGCGATTTGCGCCGATGCTTACGCAAAGTTTCACTGCTGCCGTTCGGAGTCTTTTCACCCCAAAGATAAAACTGATCCTCGACAATACCCAAGTGCAGAATATTAACTGCCATGTGTCATTCCTGCATCGGCAAAAATAAGCTTAACATGCTTGTCAATTCCACGTATTCGAATCCGTGTCAATTTATTCTAATGCTTCGCTCGTGAATTTGAGAAGAGGATATATCACAATCTTCTATGGTCACGGCATCACGTAAAACATTTTGGTGCGGCAGAAGCGAATAAAACAAAAAGACATGAGTATAAACATGTGTATAGATACTGCCATAAAACCCCCTTTGGAGAGGCCCGCGGGAACAGTCGCCATTATAACCACAGTTTGTTTTCGTTGTCCGAAAAACTTCTTTTTAAATCCCTCCATGAATTTTATTGACACGGCAGCAGAAGCTGGTACTTTAGTAGATAGTGGGCTTGGATCGGATCCAGACATTCCGCGAATGGAAAATATCGGCTAAAAAAGGATTAAAACAATGGTATGCTGTGCGGAGAATTTGCATCTTCAAGACCGTAATGTTCATGTCTCCTACGCGTGTTATTCCCGGTTGACTGGGCAGCTAATTCTTGGGGGAATTCTTATTGCCGTCTGCGCATCCTCCGCGTGGGCCGAGCCGCGGGTCGATACTTTTGTGGTGAGCACGACCCATCAAACCATCGACAACTTCGGCGCATCAGATTGTTGGCTCGCGCAAGAGGTCGGAGGATGGACGAACACGGCGGCCAAGGAATCGATCGCCGATTTGTTGTTTTCCACCACTTCGGGCATCGGGCTGAGCTGCTGGCGGTTCAACTTGGGTGGGGGCATCGATTCAACTATCACCGATCCCCAGAGAACCGCCGAGACTTTCGAGCCTGCACAAGGTCAATTCGTGTGGACCAACCAGGCCAATGAACAATGGTTTCTATCCGCCGCCAAAGCGCGGGGCGTGCCGCAATTTCTGGCCTTTGTCAACAGCCCGCCCTCCTGGATGACCCGCAACGGCCACACCTATTGCCCCAACGACAGCGGCACCACCAACCTGAAGAGCAGTTGTGTGCAACTCTACGCGCAATACCTGGTCACCATCCTCAAGCATTTCCGCGACAATCCCGATCCCGCCTTGCAAATCAACTTCAATTACATCAGTCCGGTCAACGAGCCGCAATGGTCCTGGACGGGTAATTCGCAGGAAGGCAATCGGGCCAGCAACAGCGATATCAAATCCTGGATTCAAGCACTTTACACTGAACTGAACAACCAGGGCGTCAACACGCAAATTGCGGCCCTTGAATCGGGCAGCATTACCGATATGTACGGCGGCAGCCGCGATTTCGTGGATAGTTTCGCCGGCGATCCGACAGTCAACACAAAGATGGGCAACACCATCAGCTATCACAGCTACGGGTCCGACGATCCATCTACGCAGTTGATTCAAAATCGCCAAGCCCTGGCCAACAAAATGGCCCAGTATCCCGGCTGGAAAGTATGGATGACCGAGTATTGCATACTCGGCTCCGGCGGCCCGGGGCGGGATTTGACCATGAACACCGCACTGAACGTGGCCCGGGTCATTCATTACGATCTCACCGTGGCCAATGCCTCGGCCTGGCAATGGTGGCTGGCCATGTCGTCCTATGATTATAAAGACGGCTTGATCTACGTCGACGTGAACAATCAGACGTTCGTCGCTTCCAAAACCCTTTGGGCGTTGGGTAATTACAGTCGTTTTATACGCCCGGGAGCGCAACGCATCGATTTCACCGGCGACAATAGCACTCCCCTCGGACTCTTGGCCAGCGCCTACCGCGACAACACCACCCGCAAAATCACCGTGGTATACGTCAACCAGAATACCGGCGGCGTCGAAGTGCAGCCTAATTTCAACGGTGCGGCCGGCTATCAAACGGATTACATGACGCCTTATGTCACTTCCGACACGCCAGGCGACGACTTGAAGCAATATGACCCGTTCTTGATCGGTTCGTCCTACACCGTGCCGGCCAGGGCGGTGGTTACTCTGGTCAGTGGAACATTCAACGAAAACAACGACGGAAAAGTGTTTTCGGCGCTGATCGGAAACGCTTCTTATACATTGGGATCGGGCGTGTTGACGATCAATCCCGGCCAGGGAACTTATTCGGGCGTTCTTAGCGGAGCGGGAGGGATCAGAAAAAGCGGCTCAGGCACGTTTACGCTAACCGCCCAAAATACCTATAGCGGAGACACAATCATCAGCGGAGGCACGCTGGAGATTGCCGGCGGCATCGGTGCAAGCGGGACGTCGCTTATTGATATTCAATCGGGCAAAGCGGTTTTGAAAACGGTTAATGTGAACAAGACGAATCTCAATATCAACACCTCTCCGCTGGCGACCTTCGAAGTGGTAAACGGCACACATGCGGTCGGTGCGATAAATGGGAGCGGGATCACACAAGTAGACAGCGGCGCAACTCTGACTGCCGCGTCCATTGTCCAAGGCACATTGACCATCGGCAGCGGCGCGACAGTTACCATCCAAGCTATTCCCGGCGGGCCAATGGCATTAAGCGAGAACCTTACTTCCGTTCCCGAATCATCCACTCTCGTCCTCCTGGGCATCGGTGCAATCAGCCTGCTAGCCTTCACTTGGCGACGGCAAAAGTAGAAACACAACGGTTGAAAACCGTGGCGCTGATTGGGGCCTGAGTAACGGTGGAAAAACGTGGCGATCTTAACCTTACTCGCGGAAGGGTAAGCAAGACTTATAGCTTTCTGCTGTTGTCACATCAA
>JBEKZY010000090.1:0-15949 GCA_049509395.1 Thermoguttaceae bacterium
CGCTTCGTTCATAACGAGATTCACGGGCATCTACGAGCGCCTGCAAAGTGGCAGTGCGGCGGTGCTAGGGAATGCGGGCTATCTCTACATACTCACGAACCCGTCGCTTGGTAACATGATCAAGATCGGAAAGACGAAACGCGATCCGCGCGAGCGGATCACTGAACTTTCGTCTGCGACTGCAATCCCGACACCTTTTGTGTTGGCATTCGATGCGTATGTTGAGGATTGTGACAGAGCGGAAACGTACGTTCACGCCCGGCTTGAAAAGGACGGCTATCGAGTCGCGAAAAACAGGGAGTTCTTCAATGTTGACCTGACGACAGCAATTTCTGCGGTACTTGAAGCACAGAGCGAGGAACGGAAAAGAAACGAAAGACCGAGTAACGGGCTTGGATCGAGTACCACGGGACCGAGCAACGGGATTGGAAGTCTTTGATTTGTCCGGATTCAGGCCGAATTCGGAATTCGGGGGGAATTCGGGGGACACATTACTTAACTCTTACATACCATGTGAACAATTAGATATTGTGTCCCTTGAATGCAGCTGGCCGTGGGGCATTGCATTGTATGTGGAAGGAAGTAATTTCAATGACCGACAGTATGGATGAACGAAACAATCTGCTTTTCAATACGATCTCTCGGGCAATGATTGATAACCTGAGCAAGCTCCATGTGGCGTTCGTGGATGTGGTGGGGGAGGAGCCAAAGACGCTCGCAAGCGGAATTCTAGTCCTGGTGGAGAAGCATCTGTTTGTTGCCACCGCTGCTCACGTTATACCAAGCAATCCCGAAACCCGCCTGGCGTTTGCTTCTCGCACGTCCAGAGACCTTAAGCCCGGATTGCCGGTTGTTTTGCGTTACGGCAAGCCCGCATCCGACTGGCCAGATGTCGGTTTCCTAGAACTCGCTCTTGAAGGGACACTATCGGTCCTTACCAAAGAGGCAATCGGCCTGGAGCGAATCAGTCTGCTAGGTCCAGGTGATCCTAGCCAACTTTGCTTCCTTTGCGGATATCCTGAGGACCTAAAATGGTTATCTCGGCCGTCGAAATATGAGGGCCATCTGAGTTTCCAAGGATCGTGCTATACTAACAATCCTATCAGACATACAATGTGGCCCATCGTCTCTTTGGATGACCACCCCACGGACCAAAAGGTGGACATCTTCTTGCCATATGACCAGGAAGAGGAAATGTGCTTTCACGAGGAGAATGAGGGCCATAACCACCTGGGAGAGCCATTCGGCATGAGTGGCGGGGGGTTATGGCAAGCTGTCCCATGTGGTAACAGCGTGTGGAGCCCTGAGCAGGTTCAACTTTTTGGCATTCAAAGCGCGTGGAACAAGAAGTGCAAGTATGTTCGGGCCTCCCAAGTCATCCATTGGATCCATCTGATCTACGAAAATTACTGTGATTTGCGACATACGCTCGTCGAGCGTTTCCCGAACCTAAAAAGCCTTGCGTAATCTTGGGTGAATTCAGGAGGCAATAAAAGGGTCGGAAGAAACAAAGAAATAAAGTGATTATCAGACTTAAATTTCATTTAATTCATTTTCTCCACGAGTTTTTGGGCTAGTTCCTCGGGCGTAATGCCGCGAATCAAAAAACGTTTCTGATGCGAAGTCTCCCCGGAAATCAATTCGATCTGCGATTTTCGCAAGCCCAGCGATTTTGCCATTAGTTCGATAACCGCTTTGTTGGCCTTGCCTTTTTCGGGCGATTGGGTGACGCACACCTTTAGCATTCCGTCTTGTTCTCCGCGAATTTCATTGCGCTTGGCCCCGGGCTGAGCCCGCACAGGCAAGATCGTACCTTGTGGATGCGGTTGCAAATCAATCACTGAACCACTCCTTCAAACACGGCCGACCCGATGCGTGAGGGTGCCACTGCTGGCTTGTCCAGCAGTGCTGGTGGAACTGCCAGAAAAACACTGCTTGCAAGCAAGCAGTGGCACACAATTTAATCTTTAACTTCATTTTGTTAGAAGCTCTTACACTGGTATTAAACCATTCCTTCGAACAAGGCCGAGCCAATCCGCACAATTGTTGCCCCTTCCTCGATGGCTATTTCATAATCGCCACTCATGCCCATCGATAATTCATCAAAAACTATTTCCGGAGGACAGTGCGCAAGCATCCGATCGCGGAGTTTTCGCAAGGCGGCGAAATCACGCCGGGCGGCCTCCAGTCCGCCTTCCAGGCTCGCCATGCACATCAGTCCGCGTATATCCACGTTCTCAAACTGGGCCAGTTCCGGCAGCAAAGGTTCGACCTCAGGGGCCAGAAAGCCCCCTTTGGCCGTTTCGCCCGAAGTGTTCACTTCCAGGAGAAGCGAAACGCGCCGCTGACGAAAGGGGACAGTCCCATTTTCGTTGACATGAAAATCGGGACAGTCCCCGCGCCGGCCAAGTTCGGCCGCCGTTTCTTCGATGGCTTTTATAATTCGCACGCTATCGGCCGAATGAATCATCGTCGCCAACGGCAGCGTGCGTCGGACTTTATTCCGCTGCAAATGCCCGATCAAATGCCAGCGGATCGGCAGATCGGCAAATTCCTCGGCCCTTTGCCAGAGCTGTTGCGGCCGGCTTTCGCCCAAGTCGCTGCACCCGGCCGCCACCAGGGCCTCGATTTCCGCCTTGCCCACGTATTTGGTCACTGCCACCAGTTTAATATCTTCCCCTCGTCGCCCGCTTCGCATTGCTGCCGTGGCGATGCGCTGGCGCACCAGAGACAAATTTTTGCCAATTCGAGCGGAAATATCGGGCATGCTTTAAATCCCAACGCACCTGCCGCATAAAACGACTTACATTAAAAACAACAATCCATTATTATCGCTAAATCATCGCTCATTATAAAGCACTGTTACAATGAACAAGCAGGCTAATTCGGGTACTCTAGGAAAGTGGCGGGTGTGCTAAAACCTCGATTTTTCGATATTTAAACCGCCAAAAAGTCGAGCTTTACCCGATTGCCTTCTTTGCCAATAATGCATCAAGCTCAGAATTAGGTTATTTGTGATTTTTTAGCCGTTTGCAGTAAAATTTAAAATCTGGCATACACTAGCCCGAAGCGCAAGCGAGGGCAAATTGGTTTAAAAACATTCGATCCCTCGCTTGCGCTTCTGGCTAGTGTTTTCAATACTGCATATAGCCAAAATGTTGCGTTTATTTTTTTCCAAAGGATCAAATCATGTCACGGATTATTTACCGAAAGAATTCCGCTTTCAATCTTCTTTTACCATTTTTCACCGTCGCGTTTTTGATGTTCTTATGGGTCGGATGCAGTCGCACGGAATCGGGAAAAGGATCCGCCGCATCCAATCCAAAGAGCGATGTGGAGATGTTGCCGCCCGAATCAAGGTCCGCATCCGCCCCGAAACTCGATACGGGCCGCGGCGTATTGGAGGCCCTGGTCAAGACTTATCGCGGCGCGAAAACCTACAGCGATAAGGGCACCGCCCGGCTTCTGGTCGAGGCGGGAGGGAAAAAGATCATCGATAAAACGGTTAATTTTTTCGTGGCTTACCAGCGCCCTGACAAATTGCGCACGGAGGCCTACTCGGCCAAGACAGTCATTGACGGCAAAAAGCTCTATGCCGCCATCGAAGATCTACCCGGCCAGGTCATGGAAAAAGAAGCCCCCGCCGACTTGACCATGAAATCGGTTTATTGCGATCGCATCCTCACTGCCGCTTCATGCAACGGATTTGCCGGCGCGGTCCCGCAAATATTGCTGCTTTTAGAGGACAAAGCGGTCGATATTTTATTGCGCGACGCCGAAGAACCCAAACTGGTCGATCCCGGCGAGATCGAGGGCCGCCCGTGCTATCGGGTGCAAATCCGCCGGCCCGACGGTCTTGCCGTCTTGTGGATCGACAAGGAAACGTTTGTCTTGGTGCGAATGATACTGCCCACCGAAGAAATTCGCACCGAGATAACCAGAGAAATCGGCAGCCCGGTCGAAACCCTCTCGCTTGTAGCCGATTTTCCCGGCGCCCAATTTAACGGTTCCATCGATCCCCGCGCGTTCAAATTCGAAGTCCCCGCCGACGCCGAGATCGTAAACTTTTTCATTCCGCCCGATCCGGGTCAATTGCTGGCCAAAAAAGTCCCCGAGTTCAAGTTCGTCGGTCTTGACGGCAAGCCTGTTACTCCCCAATCGCTGGCCGGCAAAATCGCGGTGCTCGATTTTTGGGCAACCAACTGCGAACCCTGCAGGATAAGCCTTCCCAACCTGCAAAAAGTCTATGAAAAATATAAAGACAACGATAAAGTCGTGTTCCTGGCCGTAAGCGTCGACGATCCGGGGGTCGGCGACAAGGCTATAGAAGACCTTTTCCAGGATTTGAAACTCTCTATTCCCATTTGCCGCGATCCGGAAAACACCTCCATGGCCTTCAAATTCCCCGGCATTCCCACCTCTTTCATCATCGACGCCAATGGCGTCGTGCAAGATTACGAAGCCGGGGCAAATCCCAACCTGGCCGCTGTTCTGCCCGAAAAAATCGACAAGCTCCTGGCCGGCGAAAACATCTTCGATGCCCCCTTGAAGCGCTATCAGGAAGATCTCAAACAGTATGAAAAGTCCATGAGCCAGGAAGACAGCGGCGCCAATGTGCAAGAGCAGCCCGTGCCCCTGGCCAAAATCCCCCAGCGCAACGACCCCCGCACTTTCAAGCTCTCCCCGCTTTGGAAATGCGCCGATCTAAAATCCCCGGGCAACATCTTGGTCCTCAATTCGCCCAATGCCCAGCCCCGATTGATAGTTATCGAAAGCGCCAAATCCCTGGCCGAAGTCGGCCTGGACGGCAAACTCATCGCCCTGCATAAACTAAATATCGGCGAGGCGGAATTCGTCACCAACATCCGCTCGCTGGCCACGGCCGATGGAAAATTCTATTTCGCCGTTTTTGCCGGCTTCCAGCAGCGTTGTCACGTTTTGGACGACCAGTGGAATATAGTGCTCAGTTACCCGGAAAATGCCATCGAGAATCCGCACAGCGGCATCGCCGACGTGGAACTCGGCGACCTGGACGGCGACGGCGCGCCGAAAATCTACGTCGGCTATTGGGACGTGGTCGGCGTGCAGGCCGTTACCCTCGAGGGCAAACGCATCTGGTCCAACCGCTCCATTTCCAACGTCGCACGCATGGCCGCTACCGAGCCCGACGCCGACGGCCGGCGCCTATTACTCTGTGTAAACAACACCGGCACGCTCGTCGAACTCGATGCCAAGGGCCAGCGCCAAGCGGAAATATCCGTGCCCAATCGCATCATCGGCTGCATCGCCGCCGCCGATTTGCAAGGCGACGGCCGGTTGCTGTGGTGCGGGCTGTCCGGCTCCGCCGTGAAAATGGGCGAAACCACCGCCCTGGGCTTTGATCTCGACGGCCGGGAACTCTGGAACTATCCCCTGCCCGTGGGCTTGCAGCCCCAACCCATCGAACCGATCATCTCCGGCAAAATCACCAGCCAAGGACCCGGCCAGTGGATCCTTCCCGGCCCGGACGGCTCGATCAACTTCGTCGCCGCCGGCGGCAAGCCGCTCGACGCCTTCAACTACGGCGCAATGCTCCAAGGCCTGGCCACCGTCTCTATCGACGGCCAACCCGTCCTCATCGTAGCCTCGCCCAACGGCCTGGAAGCCTGGAAAGTGGAATAAAAATCCCTTCGCAGTCAACGGGACAATTCCAGGATTATGCCAGAATTCACTTATCGTTCCCAAAATAAGGTCGTTCCCAGGCGGAGCCTGGGAACGAGTGAATATTTCACGGGTAAAGCGTGACCAACCCAATTCCGGCCAGCTACTGGTCAATCCCTCTCCAAAGGAGTACAATAGGGCAAGTTCGTGTAATTCTGTCAATCGTGCGTGACCGGGAGGCGGTGGAGTCTAACTGAAAGTGAGAGACTCATGCTCAAGCGGAACAAACTGGAAGCCGTGTTGCTGAAAATCACCGACAACCAATTCAATGCCGTCTGGATGGACACCTACGGCGATGTCCCAGACGGCGAGCGTTCGGATTTGGTCAGGGATTTTGTGGCCGAACAATACGACGAAGAATTGGACGGCTCTATCAAACGGGCCGAATCCTTCCTAAATCCCCTCCCCAAACCCAAGCCCAAACCCAAGAACAAGTGGCTCTGTCCCCGCTAGTCTCTACGGCAAAAGGCTTCATCCTTCGTGTTTTGGCTATATTTGCCTGTTTTCGCCACCCCTCTTGCATTATGACACCCTGACGTGGTACACTTCTTTCAACCAACAAACGACCAGTCGGCAATCGTAAGCCGAACGGCGTTAGTTCAATCATTTTTTCAGGAAACGTACAAATGGCTGAAGGCGTCATCAAAAAATTAACGGACAAGGGTTTTGGGTTTATCAATACAGGCAAGGAAAAAGACCTGTTTTTCCACTCCAAGAGCCTGCAAGGCGTCAGTTTCGACGAACTGCATGAAGGCCAAAAGGTCTCCTACACCGAAGGCCGAGGTCCGAAAGGCCCCTGCGCCGAAAACGTCAAACCGATATAGTTCCGCCACGACTTGTCGAGTAACGCATGTCGCACCGGTTCTTTCTCGTTCCCACGCTCCGCGTGGGAACGCTGGATATCTTAATATGAAAAGGGGACATCTCTGATTTCCTTGTGTTAGCGTGACTAACCAAAATCAGTGATGTCCCCTTTTTCCCCCTCATGGAAAACGTAGGGGATGGTCCTGGTCCAATGTCTCACCACTCGATCGCTTCGCCCCCCGCGCGCGTGAATGCAGCGCGAAGATACTTCGGGTTGAAATCCTGGGGAATCCATCGGACGCTGCCATCGCACAGCACCGCCCAAAAGCCCCTTTTAGGCAACATGGCTAAACCATCGGCGGGATTTGCGGCGTCGAAAGGAAAATCCTCGGGCTTGGTCCAGATCACGGCATGCTCGTCGTCCACCTCTACGGCCATGATCGTATTCGCGCAGCCGTCCTTGATATCTCTTATCCTCACAGCGTCGCTGCCTGGAAAGGCAGTCTCCTTTCCCACGGGAACAACGTAATTGGTTTGGCCCGGCTCTTTCACCTTCGCGCCCGGTGCACTGTATGCTCCCGATGCCGGCGTACGATAAACCTCCGGCATTTTCTCGATCAGCGTCCGGTTGTGCTGGCTATCCCATGGCTCGTCGAGGTGGAACTGCTTATAGAGTTCCTCTTGCCCAAGCATTGGCAGCAACTCGACGCGCCAACTCAACATCGGCTGGCCTTGCTTGTCGACCGTCCAGGCGGCTGGAAATTTCCCGTGGATGTCGTGGTAGCGGTTCATGGCCATCGCAATGTTCCGCAAATTGCCTGTCCCTCGCGCCGGAGGAGGCGCTTTCGTGGTCTTTTCCACCGCCAGCGGACCCGGCTTGAATAGTGTGTCCGGCATGTCGGCATTGAAGTCTACGAAGAACCGCCAGACCATGGTGACCCGCTTATCGGGCGACGTCACTTTGCCGGGGCAGAGTCGCCGTACCACTGCAGCGTACCAAATCCCGCTGGGCGTCTGGGCAAGCTCCTCCATCATATAGGTGTCCGGCCATTCCGCATCAGGTCCCGCCTTCGCCTCCACGGCCTTGCCCAACTCATACCGCAACGTAATATAGCTCCGCGCTGGATCGACCCAATAACGGCAGCTCTTGATTACGTTCGGATCGGTGCTCTGATTCTGGTACTTCAGAAGCAATGTTCCTGTCGGGCTGTCCGACGGATTGGGGTCCAATTCAGCGACCGTGTCACGGTAGGGTTGGCCGATGCCAACGGAGTAGGCATAGTATTCGGGCATGTTATTGCTCGCGGGGCCGAACGATGCCGCATTGGGTATCCTGCCTACGCCGGGATCGATCTTATTAAAACGCTCCCAAACGGCATTCTCTTGCGTTATCGGCTGGCCAGGCGGGGCCCTCTTAGGGGCGTAAATCGCCTTCCCGTCGCAAACGCCCGACGGTTCGAAATTAAAGTCCTTCAAGTGCTCCTTCCACCACGCCATTTTGTCGACGCCCTCGCCCGGCGATTCGGCTGGCTTATAGAAGAGTGAATATTGCATGTTGCGGGGATAACCACTCTCGACGCGCCAGCAATCCCCCTTGCACCATACCTGATAGAGACTCGCCGCCTGCCACCACTTGTCGCTCTGGCCGATCATCGGGGCGCCCATGGTATCGGCAACAATTGCGTAGTACGAGTCGGCAAAACGCTGGCGGCTGGCCCTAACGCCGTCAATCACCCGGGCCAGTTCAGGCTTGGGAACCGAATCGACGATCTTCGCCAGCCGCGGCACTCCCAAGGCATAGATGTCCGCCGGGCCTTCTTCTGGATAGTCGAGTACGAACCTTACTTGCGGCTTTGTTTCAGCCGTTGGCTCGTTCGAATTGAAGTACGCCATCGACTGGGGCAGATGAGTCTGCGGATCGACGCGGAACACAATGCGTCTCGGGCCATTCCCGCCCTCAAGCGATAACGTGTATTCGATCCATTCCCGTCCCTGATCCGACACTCGTCGCCGCTCTTGCTTGGCAATCCGTGGGCCGGTAAAAAACTGCCCAACCTTCTCACTCCCGCGGAAAAGATCGGAAAAAATCATTTGGACCGAGCGGATCATTTTTTCCGTGCCCTCCGGAGAGGACGAAAGATAGAGTTTCTTCTTTTCCGGATCGTATTCCTGGCGAACGCCTGTGCGGCCGTCGTCATATATGACCAAACCACCATACCGGGCGGCTAATACGGCGTTCTTCAGCGATATCCACATCTCCAACTTCTCATTTCCATCGTTCGGCTGTACAGCGATTCCTTTAGTTGGTTGTGCGACACCGTGAACCCAAGGCTTCGCCCGCACCGCATCGACCACTTGGGCCCAGAGGTTCCGCTCCTGCCCAATCCACAACCACACGCCGATAAAGATTAGCGCCGCGGTTCCGGCCACCGCAAGGGTTGCGCTCCGCAAACGTCGAGCGGTTGGTGATCCACGTCGCGCACGGGCCGCGTCGGCCTTCAACTTCACCAGCACAACACCGGCCAGCTCCTGCTTTGCCCGCGCTGCAAGCGACTTTAAAAACTCCTCGCCGGGCGGCGGCGCATCGCAGCACTGCCTGATGAGTTGCCCGATCTTGTCGTGATTTTTGTCGGCGACCATAATCTTTCCTCTCCCCGCCTCTAAAGGCTTTCGCCAAAGAGGCGATTGAAGTGCGAACGAAACGACTGCCTGGCCCGGTACAACACCGACTCGGCCGCCTTTTCCGTGCGCCCCAGCCGGCCGGCAATTTCGCCAACCGACAGGTCTTCAAGATACTTCCACTCCAATGCCATCCGTTCTTCGCACGGCAAGCAATCCATGACCGCGATTACCTGCTGGCGGGTCTCGTCCGTTTCCAGTGCGACCTCGGGCCTGCCGCCAACCGCCGATCTGTCATTCGCGCCGGCGTCCTTCGCAGCCAGCGCATCGCGTGCCGCATTTCGCCGCTGGTCGCTAAGCTTGTTTCGCGCCACGGCGATCAGCCAACCGGACAGGTTACCGTCGCCCTCAGCCAGGCTCGATATCTGGCGGACCAGGGCAAGCACCGTTTCGCTCACCACGTCTTCGGCCAGATGCCTGTCGCCGCCGGCTTGCAGGTAGACGTAGCGCCAGACGGTCGGCAGGTAGCGCTGGTACAATTGCTCCCACGCCGACAGATCGCCAGTCTGCACGCTCTGCAACAACTCGGCATCCGTCAAGGACCACCTCAACTTATCTTTGCCCCCGCAGCACCGGTGAACCTCGGCACTTACGGAAAGTATACATATAACTCGCTCGGCAACACAAAATCACGCAAGAATTGTCCCCGCCTCAACCAGGAGAAAAAAGGGGATCGATAAACTTAACGCCTATCCCAAAGGTCATTCTGAGCGTAGCGAAGGATCTCGATAAAGCTGGTGGCATCGGTTCTTGACCCGGGGCGGCTTTGCCGCAATAGCTTAAACGGCAATCGAAAAATCTCGCCATCCTCTCAGGATGTCGCCCCCCCGTTGCCCCTATATCCTAATAAATATCTCGAAGGATTTCGTCCCGCCGGTGCTGCTATATTCTAATAAATATCCCGAAGGGATAGAATATGATAGCCTAGGGTTGCCGCGCAGCGGCTACCCTAGGACAAGGGCTCTCCGAAAATCTGTGTTGCCGACCGCCGCCCTCCATGCCATTTCTGAACGGCGGCCCCAGCATTATCCGGCATTACGTAAATTATTCAAACAACCAAAACATGGGTTGTGTCCCTGGGATTCCAGGAATTCCCATAACCAATCCCTCGATAAACAACCAAAACCGATACGAACTCGGACCGCCCAGAAATCGTGAATCTCGCCAGGCTTTCACGGCATCGTCGCCGAGCGGAAGAATCTTGCCGTTTTGCCATATGAAAACAGGTCCGATAACGTCTTGCATGTAGACCCTGGTCCCATTTGGAATCTTGGTTTGTATATGAAAATCAGAATCGTGTAGCGGGGAAAGATCGATATCGGAAAGCCTGACTTCAGCGATCAAGGTTGATTTTGGGTACTCTATGTAATCAACTCCCGGTTTAGGCTCTTTAGTATTTTTGTCGATTAATATAAATGCCCCGTTTACCATCCGAATGTTCTCGGGAAGCTTATTTCGTCCGGCGGGAGATGAGACTTTGCAGCGATATGAATCAGCAATCCATACGCCGCCATGATCGCTTGAATGATCTACCGCGTACAGGCAATAATCATTTCGCACGTCGGCTTTACTCGAGGCTTTTCTGGTAAACTCGATCCGATCCGGCATCCAACCCTTTGATGGATCGAGCCGGATATTGAACAAATATTCTTCCGTCTCGCATGCCAGAACGGCAAGCGGCGTGGAATCTCCTTTTTCAAACGCGACCTTTTTTGTGCCATTGCGAATCATGTCGGGAATATACTTGTACTGCCGCCCATCCTGAATATACCCGAAGGGATATGAAAGGCATCCAAGCGTTAAATGTTTTTGCCAATAGTCGGCCGGTATTTTCAAATAACCTGTAAAGCCCGACACGGTCGCTTTGTCCGCATTCGTTTTGTCGGTGAGTGTAGATATCTCGAGCAGAGCCCTGGAGGTTATGAGGGTTTCATCCAATGATGTCGCCCGCACCTTATCGCTTTCCGTCTGTGGATTTTCGATTACCGACCGCGTGGTTCGCCACATGCGTTTTCTTTCAAAATCGATTTTCAATTTTTCAGATAATATGTTTGCGAAAACGTCGCTTTTTTCCGCATCACGATCCTTTGATAGCGAGCTAAAACTAACGTTGCGGATACTCTTTAGATAAGCTTCGTAAGAATTGAGTGCGATTTCGGGATTGGGCGCCTCCTGCGAATAGCACAAAGAGACAGAAGCGATCACCATCAACCAGAGATAAAGTATTTTCATTGTATATTCTCCATAAATTCCACAACATCGGGTTCTAACCCCAGAAATAGGTCCCAGTTTCGGGAATTCCCGGAATACTTTACATAATTATTGAGAGTTTGTAGCGCTCTGTCGGCATTCGCGGTATCCCCGAATTTCCCCGGCGTTCAGAATTTTAAAATGCCTCCTTCATGATCGAAATCGATAAATAATCAGACCTTCCGCTTTCCATTGCCTTCCTCAGAATCCCACTCCCGTTTCCATGTTAAGCGGTATTTTCACCGTTTCAATGCCTTCGTAATAGGTTATCTTCACGGTCACCTCATCGAGCTTTTCCGCAAGCCAATAATCATTGGTATAAGTCGTTCCGAACAGACCGGAGCTCTGGCTGCCGCTGCTCGTCATTGTGATTTTTATCTCATCGCCTTTCGGATTGAAAAACAAGACGCCCTTAATGTTTTCCAGCGGCCCGCTCGCAACAAGCGAAATGCCCATCTTTGTTTCTGGGAGGTCGGTTCCCCTAAAACCCCGGTTGCGCTCTTGGTTTTCCTTCATTTTTTCTTCGCTTACCGCTTCGATGCTCAATTGGAGATCACCGGCCTTGCTCTTCCTGCCGGTCTTGACCGGAACGTCTTTTTCCTCGACGATCTTCTCGCTCGAAGCGCGGCGGAAGACCAGCGTGGCCTTAAGCGATATCTTTGTGGCCCCCGGGGCTGGATAACTATCGCCGCCCACTTCCAACTGGAATCCATTCGCCGACGGGCTGGTTGTATGGCTGCCGCGAAACACCCCGAATCGCGACCAGTTAAAAGGGCCCGGCATAAGTTCCGTAAGATCAGTCCCTTTGTCGTCCACAAAGTTCTCCAGCTTGCTCTGTTTCGCATCGAAGGCTACAAGGCGGTTCTCCGGGTCCGCAATCCAAAAGGCCAAAGAAGTGCCCGGATGCCCTCCCATCCGCGCCATGTTCATACCCGGCAGGGGTTTGTCGATCCGCAGCGAAACGAGTTGCGTTTTATACTCGCCCGCCCCGGCCGTCTCCTTATCGGCGGCACAAACGCACATGCAATCCAGCCGCAAAATCGTGGTAAATGCGATAACAATTAATAAATGTTTCTTCATGCGATATTCTCCTAAGAACCTTTCCTGTCGGGTAGAGCCGGTTCTTGAAACGGTGTGGCTTGCCACAAAAGGTTCCCAAACGTGACGAAATTTGCGTACAACCGCTCGTCTATGATTTGCCGGACTGAACTCATAATTCCATTATGCCCAAGCAACCTGCCTGCCGCAACCTCTCTGTACTCCGTTTCACAGGTTCAAGAATCGGTACTACCCGCGTGTGTTGCTGCATGGATTGGATAACTATGTTTGTTCCTTGCGGGCTACCACGGCAGTTGGGCGAAATCTGCCGAGAGAAATGGACGCCATCAGTGCGGTCTCCCAGGAAATGCCAACATGCCGAATGTCACTCAGGCCAAGCGAAGCGAGCCGAACGGCGTACTCTGCGTGATGCTCGATGTCGGCCAATACGATGTACCCTCCTCGTTTGAGGACGCGGGCCATCTCGGCAAGTGCCTGTGAACGGTCTTTCGCATCGTGCAGATTGTGTACCACCCAGTGCGACAGAACCACATCGAACGACTCATCGGGGAAGGGCAAGTGGCGCATGTCAGCCGTTTGCACCTCAACACGATCCGCCACGTTCTCCAGCCGTGCGTTGCTGAGGGGTGCGTCTGGGCGATTATCGGCTTGGTCTTCCGAGTGCCAGAGGTCGATCCCAATAGCTTTGCCCGTCGAGAGCCGCTTGGCGGCTCCCACAAGCATCAGGCCATGCCCGCAGCCAACGTCGAGAACGTGCTCTCGCCCGCTCCAGGGGATGAGGTCGAGCAGACGCTCGCGTTGGCTGAGCTTGCCGGTTCGGCTGGCGTGCAGTACAAGAAAGCCCAAACCAAGGAAGTCTGCCGCGCACAACAGAAGCAGACATGCCAGAAGAGCGCCCCACGGCTGACCGGGCCAAAAGCCAAAAGGCGCTGGTAGTAAGAGCAGCAAGGCGGCTATTCCCGCAATAAGCAAGTTGCAGACTGTGCCGGGAGCATCAAAACCATAGTCTGGCCGTTTCATGGTGTGCGACTCCATTTTCCAACCCGAGCGTTCAGGGGAAGAACAAAGACTCCCGACCCCTTTATCCTTTCTAGCCTCCGACACCAATCGGTAATCATCTCTAACTTTTCTTATCTACCTCTATTTGTTTTACGTCATCGGGCATTGTTGCTTGAACTTCTTTTAGTATTTCTTCGAGTGTCTCTAAATCATATTCCGGTAAGTCATCATAATTTGGTTGTATTTTCAATACTTTTCTTATTGACATTATAATTTTATCAGTTAGTGTTCCAGTTTTATCGTGAAAATATAAACGAACTGTATCTCTCCAATATTCATTCTCTTTTTGAAGATAACTAATTCGTTTTAAGGAAATCACTTTTACCATGGCTAGACTTCTCTGCATATCTTTTCTAGTCTTCTCGTTATATTCCTTTATCTTATCAAATTATTTGCTCCACTTCTCCTCTTCTTTTTTCAAGTCATTTTTAGTTTCATTGATATTATTATCATATTTAATTTGCCTTTTTCCATTTCTATCATTTATATAAAGTGTTGAACAAAAGATTAGTATGGAATAAAGAATAGCCGTTACTATAGCATCTCGAACCGCAGCCCTAAAAGAACTCTTGACTTGGCTGGCGTATCTAATATCAAGTTTCATCTCAGCAGCATTGATAAGATCAATCATAGATGATGGTGCATTATTATTTATCGGTATGAAAAGTCGTGTCATAGAATCAGGCTGAATACCTGATATTACAATAATATTTCTTTTATCTCCCTGTGATGTAGATTCAAGTAATTTAGACGACATAAAAGATGATGCCTTTATTGAATTTATATCGACTTCTTTGGGAATATAAAAACGAATACCATCTAATGTTATATTCTCATAATTATTAATGTCGATGCAATAGAATACTTGATCCTGAATTGAAATTGCAGGCCCAAAAACTACTTCACCATGACTATGTATGAACCAATTACCCAAGTACCCGAGTATAGAAATAATAGCAAGTGGTACGATTGTCACTATTGCAGCATCAAAAAATTTTTTAATCATAATATGATCCCCCAATCTCAAAATTAAAATAATCAATCAATCCCATTATAACAAATAATTAGGGTAAGAAAGAGATATTTTGGTAAAGAAAGCAGGTTTTTAGAGGGGGCTACGATTGCGTTTTTGAGGGCGTGGTGATTAAGATATCTTAACCCACAATCCCAGACAATTCCGGACAATTCCTTGGACACAATAGGTAATTATTAGATATGCCTTATTGCTCTTACGTCCAAAATTGCCGGTCCAGCATCCGGTAATTTATCGCTTCGTTGAGGTGCATGGACTTGATATTTTCACTCTGGTCCAAATCCGGTCCAAAACGGGCAATTCTTTAAGATTCCGGCGTTCATTCATGAAGGAATTGCTCGGGCGCGGCCTTGGCGAGAATGTTCTTATCGTCCAGGAATTCCACGGGCGGCGCGTCCTTGCCATGTTCCCACATCAACGAGAAGAACCAAACGCCGGATTCGTCGATACAGAAATCTGCTGGAGTGAAAGGCAACTTCGAGTCCAAGGGCGGCTCCGCCCGCTCCGGGTGATACTCCGCGGTCCAGCCGAACGCTTCGCCTGTCCAGAGCTTTCCTTGGGCATGAATCTTGCCCGCAAATCGACGCACCTCGTCCAACTCGGGAATCACAATGGGTACAATCGACTCGTAATCGTCGTGGACCTTGATTCTAGCCTTCGCCGTGACCACGTTTCACCTCCTCTTTACGCCATGCCTCCATAATCTCGCCGCCGTGTTCCGAGGCCAAAAAAGGGAATCCAATTATTCGTGTCGCCCTTCCTGTCAGTAATTGGACTTATTCCCTTTTTACTTCGACTTATTCGCCCTCGGTCCCAGAAAATAGTTCTGACCCCTTTTTTACCCATGCTCGTCAAACTTTTGGAAAAACAATCATTGATTGGGGTCTTTCGCCGCCTTTAGCTTCAGACGTTCTTTTAACAAATCGATCTGAGATTTTAGATAAAGCGATTTTATCGACAACATATCAACCTCGCTGCTCGTTGCCACATGTACACGTTGTTCAGCTAAATCCAGCAGTGTCTTTATCAACTTCGAAAGATCTTCAAGCAAAGCAATTCGTTCTTTAAGATTATCAGTCGCATCCAACTGGGCATTGATCAACTCTGTTTGTGCGGAAATAACCTGCCTAAAGTCTGCGTTTTGAACTCCTTGCTCGTAAGATCTCGTCATGATTTGCACAACCTGACTCAAGACTGTTATGCGTTCCTTCTGCAACTGTTTTATCTGGTCCACATCGCTCTGTGAAGTCCCAGTTTGTTGTGCAGTGGTGAGCGGAGCCAACATCAGTAATGTAGCGAAGAAACCGATAGAGACGATGATAATCGTGAATCGTTTCATGGCAACCTCCCATGAAGTGAGCCGTG
>JBEKZY010000091.1:0-15924 GCA_049509395.1 Thermoguttaceae bacterium
TAAAGGGCAAAGGGTATCAAAATGAAATGGCTTCTTTGGAAAGATTTTCGGCTGAACTGGTTGATCATAATCATGGCGCTGTTCATTGTGGTAGTGCCCAACCTAATAGCAGTCACTGTCACATGTTACGCAAAACACGACTATCATAACTATAATGGTTCCGCAGATTTCTCTAATACCTTGTTTGTATCAGCTACATCCAGCCTGTTTTTGTCATCGATTGTTTTTGCTTTTATGGGCGGCAATGCCATTGCCTGCGAACGTGCCGATCGCTCAGCCGAGTTTCTGGCCTATCTCCCCATTTCACGAGGAAAGATCATAACCAGTAAGTTACTCGTTGCTTTATTGATTGGCGCCTTTATTTGGATTGTCAATTTTTCGATTATTGGGATTTGCTACTTAGCTGTTCCACAAAATTTCATGCAAAAAAGTTCACCACCTATTGGAGCAGTGACAGGAGGATTTCTGATAGCTGGTCTGACATTCTTTTGCGTTACCTGGCTTTTTTCGTGTTTTATGCAAAGCCCGGCAATTTCCGCCGGCAGTGGATTATTCACCACGCTGCTTCTGACATACGCCTTCGCCTTTATAGTGCACTTTTTCATCGTCGAGGAAAATATTACCATATTTTGGCCCCTGGGCCTTGCCATCACATTGTCATTGGCTAGTTTAGTCGGCGGCACTTGGTATTACCTGCGCCGCGTGGAACCTTGAGCCATGCGGAATTCATCTGTAAAGCCCGGCAGTTGGCCGCGATTCTAAATTTCACACATCATAAATCGCGTTACAGTGCTCATGCCAAGCCTCTAATTGCAATATTCCATGGCATATTGCATCAAATATTATTTGTTGTATTAATCCATCTTTCTGTTGAACGGGACAATATAATCAGATGATTTTGAAATTCATCTGAGTCGTGTTTCGCTAAGAAAGGAATCAGCAGTTTTGCCGCTTCGCTGGTTGTTGCGGGATGGATTTTAAGGCGGATAACTCCTGGGTGTTTTGTCATAGGCAAAACAGCCCAATTTCCAAAATGTTCATCCAAGGTTATGAGTACTCGTTGTATTTCGATGACTTTAAGAAGTATCGCCGCATCATCAGCAGAAGCTTGACCGAGTTCACAAGCGCGCAGAACATCGTGTCCTTCCGCACGTAGTTTTTCCGCAAACTCTGCACGGAACATCTGATCCAGAAAGATTTTCATAACCGGCTAACCGATTGAGGCGGGTATGATTTCGGAATTTTCGATGGATGCCTTGGCAAAGAGCAAGGCCGCACGAATATCGTCAATAGTTAATTCCGGATAGCCTTTCAACAAAGAATCCCATGTTTCACCGCTGGCTAATTGATCGATTATAACGGCAACCGGGATACGCGTACCGCGAATCACGGGTGAACCGCCGCAACGCCGGGGGTCAATTTCAATGCGCTCAAACATAATAAAACTCCTTCTTTTTCAATACTACAGTTTAATATTAGATGATGTTTGATATTTCGTCAATTGTTTATCCCCTGGTTGATGCATTTCTGGTAGCATAATATGTATGGTTATGGGTAATTCTTACGATTTCGACATCATTGTTATTGGCGGCGGGCACGCGGGGGCGGAGGCGGCACTTGCGGCTGCGCGAATGGGGGCGAAAACTGCGCTGCTTACAAGCAATCTCGACACCATCGCGCAGATGAGTTGCAATCCGGCAATCGGCGGCGTGGCTAAGGGTCAGATCGCCCGGGAAATCGACGCCATGGGCGGTGCAATGGGCAGAGCGATCGACGCCACGGCAATCCAGTTCCGCATGCTAAACCGCAGCAAGGGGCCGGCCATGCACGGGCCTCGGGCGCAGGCCGATAAATGGGCCTATCAACGGGAAATTAAGCGAATTGTCGAATCGCAACCTGGGCTGACGTTGCGCCAAGAGACCGCCGATGATCTGATCGTCGAACAGTCCGGCGAGACAATGCGCGTGGCCGGCGTGCGCGTGCTGGGCGATGCGGTCTATCGGGCAAAGGCTGTCATTTTGTGCACAGGTACATTCATGCAAGGCTTGCTCCACGTGGGCGAAACTACCATGCCCGGCGGACGCATGGGCGAGCCGACTCACGCGGGACTGAGTCGAGCCCTGGCCAGGTTGGGATTTGCCATCAGCCGCTTCAAGACCGGCACGCCGCCGCGAATAAACGGGCGGACCATCGATTATTCAAAAACCGAAATCCAGTGCGGCGACGACGAGCCCGAGCCGTTCTCATTTCTGACGGACCGGATTGACTGTCAGCAGATTCCTTGCTGGATCACATACACCAACCAGTCGGTGCATGAACTTGTGCGTGCGAATCTGCACCGGGCCCCGATGTACACCGGGCAGATTCAATCGACCGGCCCGCGGTACTGCCCGTCGCTGGAGACCAAGATCGTTCGCTTTGCCGACAAGCCGCGGCACCAATTATTTCTCGAACCCGAGGGGCGGAACACGCATGAGGTTTACGTCAACGGGTTATCGACCAGTCTGCCTCGCGACGTGCAAGAGGCGATGCTGCGTTTTATTCCCGGCTTGGAAAAGGCCGAAATCCTCCGTTACGGATATGCAATCGAATATGATTATCTTCCGCCCGAGCAGTTGCAGATTTCGCTGGAAACCAAGCGCGTGGCCGGCTTGTATTTCGCGGGGCAGGTAAACGGAACCACGGGCTACGAGGAGGCAGCCGCACAAGGACTGATGGCCGGTGTGAATGCAGCGCTGGCATTGCAGGGGAAAGAACCGCTTGTCCTGGGACGCCACCAGGCTTACATCGGTGTGATGATTGACGATCTGGTTACCCGGGGCGTGGACGAGCCCTATCGAATGTTCACCAGCCGGGCGGAATATCGCTTGATGCTCAGGCAGGACAATGCCGATCGCAGACTTACGCCGCCGGCCCACGGCCTGGGCTTAATCGATCCACAGCGATGGAACAAATTCCAGGTAAAACAAGAGGAAATCGAGCGAATAACGGAACTTTTGGAAACCACGCATGAGGGATCGATCTCGTTGGCAAAAATCCTGAGGCGTCCGGAGTCAACTTGGAAAGACCTGGCAGCCAAGTTGCCGGAATTAAGCGGAGTTTCGCGCGAGGTAAGCCGTCAAGTGGAATATGACGCCAAATACGCCGGTTACATTGCCAGGCAGCAAGTTGAAATCGAGCGGCAGCAGCGTTTGGCTGCGCGGCGAATACCAGGCGTTTTGGATTACAATGCGGTGCTGCATTTGCGGCAGGAAGCCCGGGAAAAACTTGCCCGTGTCAGACCGGCAGACCTAGCGCAAGCCGGCCGGATTAGCGGAATTACGCCGGCCGATATTGCCGTTCTGATGATCCATTTGACCGGCGACAAGGGAGTGCGGACGTGGGATATCTGATCGCGGACTAAAGATGAGGAATGGTAACTGATTTGGATGGTTTCCGGGGAATAAATCAAGTGGATAAGTGACAGAAAAACACACGTTTCGGAGTGATAAATATCGATCCGCCCTTTTCATGCAATCGACAAGATCTATGCGTTATCCCCAAGTCGCGTTATTGCCCTACTTTGCCTGGACTGAAAAAATTGTATTAAAAGAATAGAGTTGAAAATTGTAAAGTCTTATGGCTAATAGACTTATAAACTTACGAGTCGTATTGACAGAGACGTGAAGATAGCTATAATTAAGCCCGATTGGTAAGTTCGGTAATGTCGGAAGGACCGGATGAGCCTGCTGTTTATACGCAGCGTAGTGAAGTAAGAGATTTGCGAATACGGCGAATTCAAGGCGATTTAATGACCGTTTTTCCACGGATGACCAGAAGTCGCTGGAACGACGACCGACAGCGGATCCAGTGTCTTCGCTATAGCTGGTTGCCCCGGGCAACTAGTCAAGGGATGGTGAAACGAATATGAAAACTGTGTTTACGACCGGCGAGGCTGCCAAGATTTGCAAGGTCAGCCAGCAGACAATCATTCGTTGCTTCGATTCAGGACAACTAAAGGGATTCCGCGTACCGGGCAGCCGGTTCCGGCGAATTCCCCGCGATCAACTTTTCACGTTCATGCGCGATAACGGCATACCCACCGATGCCTTGGAAAGCGGCAAGAGAAAGATACTCATTGTCGACGACGACGAAGAACTGGTCGAATTGATCAGCGACGTATTGGAACGCGACGGCCGCTTCGAGGTCCGCTCTGTGAACAACGGATTCGATGCGGGAATGATGGTTAAGGAATACCGGCCCGACTTGATCGTGCTCGACGTGATGCTGCCCGACATCAACGGCAAGGAAGTTTGCCAGCGGGTCCGCAGCGACAAGTCGATGGACGACGTGCGGATCATATGCATCTCGGGCATGGTTGAAGAAGACAAGATCGGCGAGCTCAAGGCGGCCGGCGCGAACGACTTCTTGCACAAGCCGTTCGAGGTGGAAAAGCTGGTCGAACGAATGTGCGCGCATCTGGATATCGAAGTGCCGGCCAGCGCATGATTATTGTCCGGAGCATGTAGGTGAACGAGGCGGAGTTGGCAACTATTCTGTCGCGGCTCGAGACATTGGAAAATAAATTCCAAGAGACCGTGGAAGCGGAAAAGCTCGAGGCCATGGCCGAGTTCGCCGCCGGGGCAGGTCACGAAATAAACAACCCGCTGACGATAATCGCCGGCCGGGCGCAACTGTTTTTGCAGGGGGAGACCGATCCAGAGCGGCGCAGGTCTCTTGCGCTTGTGAATTCGCAGGCCATGCGGATTTACGAGATGATCGCCGACATGATGCTCTTCGCCCGGCCGCCGCAGCCCAATTTTGCCCCAGTCGATGCGGCTAAAATCATCGACGAGACGATTGCGGATTATCATACGGCCGCCGCGGGGCAGGAAACCGTGTTAAACCAATCAGGGCAATCCGGCCCGCTGGAAATCGAGGCCGACGCAACGCAAATGGCCGTTGCAATTCGGGCCCTTTGTCAGAATTCTCTGGAAACCCTGGGGCATGGCGGAAAAATTGAAATCGATCTTCAGACCAAGGGCGACAATGTGATGATTCGGGTAAGCGACAACGGGCCGGGCATTACGCCCGAACAACGCCGCCACATCTTCGACCCCTTCTTTTCCGCCCGCCAGGCAGGCCGCGGCTTGGGCTTGGGACTTTCAAAATGCTGGCGGATCGTGACCAATCACGGCGGCCGGATCGATGTCGAAAGCCGGCCGGGACAAGGGGCGACATTTGTTATCATCCTGCCCAAGCAGCAAAGAGATAGTAAATTATAAAAACATAAATAAATGTCACTGTCAATAAATAAGGTAATCAGTTTGATGCCCTAGGCTCCGGTATGATAGGCGTGATTTGTAAAGCAGTCATGACTTTTACTCGGATGTCCGGCCATTCTGTTTCGGCCTTATCTGGTACAATCCAGTAGACATATCCATCGGCCCCTTTCCCCAAGTAAATCGCGGCTTCACCAGGCATTACCTCTTTCTCTGTTTGGCCTTTTCCTGTCCAAGTCAGTCTATTTTCGGCGACCCAAATTTGCACACATATTACGTCACGCTTCAATCCGGAATGGACAAGATTTGTCAAAAGCGCCACGTAGGTCCCACGCCCCGACTCCCATCCGGGAGGAATAATCTGACCGTCATTAACTTTATATACCCTAAGATTCAAACTCAAACCCCATTTCTCTGGCACAATGTCTATCAGGCGGGCCGGGACCTGCATAGATGCGGGTACCGTTCCCGACCGCATCTCAATCTTGATTTTGTTGGACGGCGGAATTTCCGATTCCGAATGCCACCTCACATTAGTTCCACGAAACTGGAGCGTGTAAGAGCCGGATTTGATTATTAGATATTGGGTGACTAAGTCGAGTCCGTCAAAGAGTACCACTGTTTTACCCGGCGCAATCGACTTGGGACTTCCTCCCGTCTGGAATGATCCACCCACGTACCTAACCGATTTACCGTCCAGATCAATAATTTGTATGGAGTTATTCACATCCACTGCTTGAGGGTCATACGTACGTTCGTGCTCGCCGAAGTTTTTCATTTCCAAACGGAACCTGGCCGGTTGACCGAGGACATACTCATTTTGCGCAGGAAGAAGGCGGGTGCGCAAGCCATCACGCTCCGTTCCCCATTCTTCGGATTGCTTCGGCGAGACGGCATCCTTGTTGCCTGCCGGCGTTTGTTCCGCAGGACCCAGTTGGTTTTGTGCTTGAAGATGCGGCAATGTGATGGCGGCCGTAAGCAACAACAGAAAGGCCGCCACAAGGAATACAAGTTTGAGAATCCACCGATAATTATGGAGGATATGCATGAGTGCTCTCCCAAATGATAATAAGGTAGATAAATTGATTAATGTTCTATCATAGTGCAACCCCGACTTTTCAACAATCACCACCCAATTGTTCATCTGTTAAATAGTTGCCTTTACTTATAAGGCAATATGGTCTGGAATGCACCGCGACGTTAAAGGTGATGCTGTAGAGATTGGATAGGTTCCTCTCCCTGCTTTTCCTGCTGATGATTATGGTGCATTTTATGCACCCTATTGTTCAACCAAACATTGAAGGAACTTGGCTAATTGGGCCGAGGAGTCGAGGGAATTCTCTTTCAGTGTCCAGAGGTCTTTGACGCTCCCCGGGCGGCGCCAGATTGCGGCCAGCGCTGCGCCGAGGCGGGCGGGTTCGGATTTTTGACGCAGCAGGCGTTCGACGTCTGGTGGCAGTTCGTCTCCGGCGGCGTCGTGGATAATGCGGACTGCACAAAGCGGAACGCCGCAGTCGCGGCAGACTTCGGCCACGGCAAAGGTCTCCATGTCCACGACCAAGGCTTGGTGATGTTGATGGAGGGCCTGTTTTTCGGCCGAATCGCGAACCACGTGATCGACCGTAAGCAGTTTGCCGAACCTTAGGCCGGGCCAGATTGATTCACTTGGATCGATGGAGGATAGGGCAAGCGGCCACCTAAGCGGCCGCCCCTCGCTGGATGATGGCCCAACACTGGAAGACTGCACCTGGTTCGCGATATCTGGCGATGGAAGTGCCTGACGGAGAATGATTTGTCCGCCTTTGGAGTCGATCACGCTATCGGCCAGCAGAATGTCATGGCGTTTAAGCGAAGGATCAAGCCCGCCGGCAAATCCGGCGGAGATGATGATTTGAGGTCGATGGCCGTCGATAAGGACTTCTGCCGCCCGGGCTGCGTTTTCCCGGCCTGCCCCGGAGCGGATAACCACCACGCGGCGGCCTTTTAATCCGCCTTCCTTGATAAAAAAGCCGCTGCCGCGGATGCGAATCGCTCCGGAAAGCAGGTCTTCAAAACTACCGGATTCGATGCCCAGGGCAAAGATTACTCCAAAATGGCAAGGCTTTATTTCCAAGCTGGACATTGTGTTGGGGAAACAATATGTAAAGCCGCGACCATTGGTCGCGCATTAATGGTGGCTAAAGTGACAGCCTAGAGACTCTACCCTACAGCCTATTCACTTCATTTGCCAGACGGCCATGCGTAGGATGTCGCGAATTCGTTTGTTGGCCGCAAGCACGGCGGCAGGCTCGAATCCGCAGTGGACCAGGCAGTTTTCGCATCGGGGGTCATTGCCCGGGCCAAGGCGGCTCCAATCGGTTATGTCGATGAGTTGGCGGTATGTGAGGTAATGTGCGTCGCCGCGTAGATAGCAAGGTCCGCGCCAACCGCGGACGTTGAAAGTCGGATTGGCCCATGCCGCGCACTGCAATTCGCGCCGGCCGCGGAGAAACTCCAGATAGATGGGCGAGGCGGTGAGTCTGAAGCGGCTAAGGAGCTTTTGAGCGATGCGAAATTTTTCGTGAATTTCCCGCCGGGTCATGAAAATGTCTTGTGCGTCCGTGGGCCGGGCTTGCACGACGGCATCATAGCCGTATGCTGGCGAGATCATCATGCCGTCTATGCCCAACTCGGCGAGAAAGGCGAAGAGCACGGCGATTTCGTGCATGTCGGTGTCTTTATAGATGGTCGTATTGGTGCAGACCATGAAACCGGCTTTCTTGGCGGCCTGGATGCCGGAAACCGCCGCCGAAAAAACGCCTTCCCGCTGCACCAGCCGGTCGTGCGTGGCTTCCATGCCGTCGAGGTGCACGTTGATGAACAAGCGTTTGTCCGGCTGCAAGCCGGGCAGTTTATTTTCCAATAGCAAGCCGTTGGTGCAAAGATAAACGTGCTTTCGCCGGGCGATGAGGGATTGGATCAGCGCTTCGATCTCGGGATAGATCAGCGGCTCGCCGCCGCAAACGCTCACGATGGGAGAGGCGCACTCATCGACTGCGGACAGGCATTGATCGATCGTAAGCCGGCAGGAAATCGTGTCGGCGTACTCGCGGATCCTGCCGCAACCGGTGCAGGACAAATTGCAGGCATGCAGCGGTTCCAGCATCAAGACCAGGGGGAAGTACTTTTCGCCGGCGAATTTTTTTCGCAGCAGGTAACCGGCGACCGAACGCGTAAGGGAAAAAGGGAATCGCATGATTATGTAGTTATCAGTTTTAAGTTATCGGTTTTAAGTATGAAATCGCAAAAAAAACGTAATTTAAAACGGTATACGAAACCAGGGGTGATTTTGATCGTAAATTAATTTCCCCTCACTCTAATCCCCCCGACCGCTGCGCTGCACCCGTAGAGGGGAATTGCCCACTTAGAAATTTTCCGCCTGGGCGAAAACAAATTTGGATTTTTTCTGGGTGGGAGCGACGGTTTCGGAGGCGGGGAGTTTTTGCCGTAAAACGCTCAATTCGTTGTCGGTCTGTTTAGGATTGACTTTCAAAGCCCATTGCGACAGGGCCAGGAGGGGGAAATAAATCGGATAGTAATGATAGCGGAGATAATATACTTGCGGAAAACCGGTGCCGGTAAATTCGGCTTCGTCCCAGGTGCCGTCGTCGTTTTGCATGATGGTCAGATAACGGACCGCCCGGGTGACGGCTTGATGCTGCTGGAGGCCGGCGGCGATCAATCCCATGACGGCCCAGGCCGTTTGCGAGGCCGTGGGATCGCCTTGTCCGCTGAGATGCGGATGCTCGTAGCTGTCGGGCGATTCGCCCCAGCCGCCGCTCGCCTGTTGATGAGTCAAAAGCCAATTGGCCCCCGCGGCCACGGCAGGATCTTCGGGCGGTACGCCCACTGCGGTCAGCCCGGTTATGGCCTGCCAGGTGCCGTAGATGTAATTCACGCCCCAGCGGCCGAACCAACTGCCGTCGGGCTTCTGGGCGCGGCGAACATAGGCCACGGCCCGGTCCACTGCCGGGTCGCCCAGCCGGCGGCCAAGTTTGCCCAGGGCCTCCAGCACTCGACCGGTCATATCCGGGGTGCTGGGGTCGATCATGGCATTATGATCGGCGAAGGGGATATGGCAGAGGAATTCGCGGTTGTTGTTGCGATCGAAGGCGCCCCAGCCGCCGTCGTCGTTTTGCATGGCCAGAATCCATTCATCGCCGCGGTGTATTGCCTGGACTGTTTGCTCAATGGTAAAAACCTCATCTTCGCAGTTGTCGATTTCCGAGATTAAACGCAGGGCAGGCGGCAGGGAACCTGTTGTGTCAAGCCCATCGTTCAAATGGGCGTGGAGTGCCATAAGAGTCATAACCGTATCGTCGATGTCGGGATAAAAGGCATTGGCATACTCGAAGCACCATCCGCCCGGCTCGACTTTTACCTTTTCGGCCCAATCTCCGGGTCGGGAAATCTGCCGGTTTAAAAGCCAGGCGATTGCCTTGCGAATCGAGGGAACATCCTTGCCAATGCCGCCGGCCGACAAGGCCCGTAGTGTTATGGCAGTGTCCCAGACCGGCGATTTGCAGGGTTGCACTCGGGCGGTGTCGTTTTCCGGGTCCTCGATCACCAGGTCTTCCAATTGCTTGATGCACTCAAGGACTTCGGGGCTATCGTCGGCGTAACCGAGACACTTTAGCGCTAAAATGCTCCAGACGATGGGAGGATAAATCGCTCCCAGCCCGTCGCTTTCCTGGAAACGATCCAGCATCCACTTTTTCGCGGCGTCAATCGCCCGCCGCCTTAGCGGCAGGAACCGATGCCGCCGACACCATTTCCAGATACCATCGATAGTGCGGAAAAAGCGATCCCAACTCAAAAAACCGGTGCCGCCTTTCAGGCCGGGGCATCTTAGCGGGGGCCAATTTTCCGGTTCGCGGATGAACAATTCGCGGATGCCCAGGCGAGGATTGATTTCGCGGACCGGCTGAAACGCGGATACTATCGACAAGGGCACGATTATCGTCCTCGACCAGGCGCTGACGTCATAAATATTGATAGGAAACCACTTGGGCAAAAGCATGATTTCCGGGGGGACGGCCGGGCACTGCTCGTAAGAGATCTGTCCCAGCAGGGCCAGAAAGAAGCGTGTGTAGCTATTAACGGCATCGGCCCCGCCATGAGCGAGAATGGCCTCCCGGGCCCGCTGCATGTATTCGGCGCTGGGGTCGTGGCCGGTGAGTTTCAGGGCGAAATAAGCCTCCACGCTGCTGCTGATGGCCAGTTTTCCGCCCTGATACATGGCCCAGCCGCCCTCGGGGAGTTGTTTTTCGACTATATAAGCGGCTGCCCGTTGAGCCAGATCGGAGTCTTCCCGGCCCAAGTAGGCCAAAAGCAGGATGGTTTCGGTTTCGGTGAGGGTATCGCCTTCCAATTCCGCACACCAGGAGCCATCGGAGTGCTGCTCAGTGAGCAGCCATTGCCTGGTGCGCGTAATAGCGCGCCGGACGGGCGTGCCCAGTGTTTTGAGGATTTGAGGGTCGGCGCCCCCTATTTCCCGCGGCTGACCTGATCCATCCATAGACCAGGCAGAAAGACTCCGGATCGAACTCATCGCCGGCCTCCTACAGTTAGCGGTCGTCCCTGACTCGCAATCCCGAAATTACCGGGAACGTATTAATAATTTATTATATATGCCCATGCTCAACAATATCAGAAATATGGGCAAATTGGCCGTGCTAGCATGGAATTGTATGAAGAGCGCTTGAAAAAATCAAAATTTGCTGCCTTCAAGACGACAGTTGTGCCCTTGGAGCCGTATCGGCGGGAGTTTCTTGCGAATCGGCCGTTACGGGCGAGGCGTTGTCGGCATAAGGCGAGGTGCTGCCGGGTTTGTACTCGGGCACCAATTCGCGGAGACGTTCCACGATTCGCCAAGGATTGTTGTCGCCAAGGTTTAACAACCTATCGACTGTGGCATGGAGTTCCTTGGGATCGCGGCGGGCGCCGCCGAGAACCAGGATTTTGGGGTGCCGGGTGGGAAGATATTTCGCGTCGGCGTAATGCAGTTCTTCAAAGAGTTTCTCGCCGGGACGCAAACCGATGAAAACGATCTCCACGTCGCGGCCGACCTCCAGGCCGGAAAGGCGGATCATGTCGGTCGCCAGGTCCACGATCCGCACGGGCTCGCCCATGTCCAAAACCAGGATTTCACCGCCGTTGCCGATGATGCCGGCCTGAATCACGAGTTGGGAAGCCTCGGGAATGGTCATGAAATATCGCACAATGCCGGGATCGGTCACGGTTACCGGCCCGCCGTGGGCGATCTGCTGCCGGAAAATAGGCACCACGCTGCCCGACGAATCCAGCACGTTGCCGAACCGGACCGTAACAAAGCGGCAAGAAGACTGTCCGGCCAGCGACTGCACGTATAGTTCGGCCACTCGTTTGCACGCGCCCATTACATTGGTGGGATTGACCGCTTTATCGGTGGAAATCATCACGAACGAATCGACCTTGCATTGCATTGCCAGATTGGCCACGGTGCGCGTGGCCAGGACGATGTTTCGCAACGCCTCGCAAGGGTGTTTTTCCATCAAGGGCACGTGTTTGTAGGCGGCGGCGTGGAAAATGATGTCCGGGCGGCAGCCTTCCAGGACCTCGCGCATGCGTTTTTCATCGAGGAGGTCGGCGATTTGCACGTCGATTTGCACGTCGTGGTGTTGCCGGTTTAATTCTTGTTCCAGATAAAATTGGCCTGTTTCCCAGCGGTCCAGCATGATCAGCCGTTTCGGTGAGAAATGCAGCAATTGGCGGCAGATTTCCGAGCCGATGCTGCCTGCGCTGCCGGTGACCATGAGCACTCGATTATCGATCCATTGGCGGATGTTTTCCAACTCCAGTTTTACGGGTTCGCGGCGCAGCAAGTCCTCGATGGCCACTGGGCGGGGCTGCACGGCCAACCGTCCGCTGATGAGTTCCTCGAAACTGGGCAAGACCTTCACTTGCATCTGGCGTTGCCGGGCTTCTTCGACCAATCGCCGCACCTGGCGCCCGGATAGTCCGCCCGTGGTTATTAGAATTTCGGTAACGCCGTAATGGGCGGCGATTTGGCAGGTTTCGGGCAGCGTTCCCAGCACGCGCGAACTGCCGATGCGCGTACCTACGCGCTGGGGATCTTCATCGATGAATCCGACCACGTGATAGGGCATTTTGCGGTTGCGCAGAATAGCATACAACAACGATTCGCCGGCCTCGTTGGCGCCTACGATCAGGGTGGGCACTTTTTTGGAGAAAAAAGCAAACGGCGGCCAATTGTTTTCGTGCAGCACGCGTAAAACAGCCAGAAGACCGCCGACTGCCATAATGGTCAACAACCAGTCTAAAGGCAAAACGCTGCGAGGGATGGAGCTGATCTGTAAATAATAGATGATAACGGCCAAAACACCCAGGTTAACAGTGGCGGCCCAGATCAGCGTGAGCAAGTCCTGGAAAGTTACATAACGACCTAAAATCCGGTGCACGCGAAACCAGAGAAATACCATCATCTTCAGCAACACAACCCCGCTGACGGTCATCAAAAAAACGATCCATTGATCGTTGGTGAGTTTTCCCTCGGTCCGCAGCCAGAAACTGAGAAAATAAATCACCACAAACAGCGGAACCAGCACGAAAATGCACAACAATGACCGCTGCAACCTGGTAAGTTCGTTTTGCTGATAGTCTGTTGCGCGGGACGATTCACTCGGTCCATACATGTGGCTATGGTCGGTCTCGTTCACTGTGCATTTCCTGGAAGAGTAAGGTAAAAGAAAATGTATTTTATATTCTAGAAGCCCTGATTAAAACTACACATGCTGTTATTTCATTATAACACTTGGAGTTAGGATTACCTACGATGAGCCCCACGGCTTTGTTTTAGTGATCTGCCGGGATTTACCGGAAATAGCTGTTGTAGCGGGTACATGGCGAATTTTCATTCCTACTGATAAACTCGACCCACTATAAATAGGGGGTTATTTTGAGCGATCTGACTGGCTGGCGCGGTAATTATTCAACCAGTTTTCAATCTTCTTGGCCAATGCGGTCTGATTCTTGGATTGGGCTACCTCCAGGGCTTTTCGGCCTGTTGCGATGGCCTCGGGGGATTTGTGCATCGACGCATAGAGTATTGCCAGATTGAAATAGGCCTCGGTTAGATCGGGTTTAAGCCGCAATACATATTGGAAGTGTTCGACAGCCTCCTCAGTCTGCCCTATTCGTTCCAAGGCAAGGGCCAGGTTGTTATGTGCATCGATGAAATCGGGTTTTAGACGCAGGGCTTCCCGGTAATGATTGATCCCTTCCCAAATCCGGCTCGTTTGGAATAACGCCAGGCCCAGGTTCGCGTGTGCCTCGGCAAAGTTGGATTTAATCCTCAGGGCCTCGGTATAATGTTCGATTGCCTCCTCGGGCCGGCCTGTTTGGGCCAGTGCGAGGCCCAGATTGTAGTGGGCATCGGCGTAATCGGGTCTAAGCGCCAAGGCTTTCCGGTAATATTCGATCGCCTCCTCAAACCGACCTTCCTCGACCAGTACAAGCCCCATGTTGTTCATGGCATCAGGGTAATTGGGTTTCATGCGCAGGGCTTGCTCATAATATTTGATTGCCTGTTCATGTTGGCCCGCGCCATTATAGGCGTTACCCAGGTTAAATCTGGACTCGGCGAAGTTGGAATTCAGCAGCAGGGCCTGCTTAGAGTGTTCGATGGCTTCCTCAGGCCGACCAATTTGGGTCAGTATGACGCTCAAGTTATTATGGGCATCGAAATATTCAGGGTTTAAGGCCAAGGCTTGCTCGTAATGCGCGATCGCATCCTTCAGTCGGCCTGCCTTGCTCAATATGTTGGCCAGGTTGCCGTGGCCCATCCAAAAGCCCGGATTTTTTTCCAATGCCGCCCGATACAGCGTGACGTCGTTGCTGTATATCTGATTTTGCTCCCACGTCAGAAACATGAAAGCCCCCGCCGCGGCAATGGCGACGGCCGTTGCCGCCCGGCGCGTTCCGCTCCGCGCAAGACAATGCCATGCGCTCCAGCCCGCCGATGCCAAGGCGATCAGCCCGATAACCGCAATGTGCTGATAATGGTCCGCCACCAGCGAACTTTTCATGAAGCCCACGTCCGCAAAGCCCATCACCGGCGCCAAGGCCACGCAGAAAAGTCCCCAGGCGAATAAAAACGGCCGGCCCCAGCTGGCTCTATACCGCCAAAGAACCGCCGTAACGGCCATTGCCGCAAAAAGCGGGAGCCACCACAGCGGATTGCCGGTCATGATGTGCCACTGCGGATAGACGAAATATAGATTGAGCGGCAAAAGCGCCTTGTTAAAATAGAACCACAACACTCCGCCTGCACCCAACAAGCGCTCCAGAAAACTGGCGGATCGGAGCACTTCGCCCGAACCGTGCGTTTGAAACCACACGTTCACTATAGCCAGCGCTGCGGCAAATAGGAAAAACGGCGCGGTTCGCATCAGGTCTAGTCTGGTCAAAGGGCGCAGCCACCATATGATCCCCAAAAGCAGCATCGGTAGAACTACGGCCGACCCCTTGCTGAGCATCGCCAATACGAACGCCGCCAGGCTTAGCCAGTACCAAAGGTGAGAGTGGAGTGTGTAGTGTGGAAAGTGGATTTTATCCAGTTCCCACGGTCCTCCGTGGCGACGTGCGGGTGCCATGCCCACGCTTGCCGCGGGCATGTCGGCCTTTAAATACCACAAGATCGACAACAGGAAGAACAACATCGCCATGGTGTTTTTCCGCTGGGCGATCCACGCCACCGACTCCACGTTCACCGGGTGCACGGCGAATATAATGGCCGCCAAGAACGCGCCGGGAATGGACAACTTCCGCAAGATTATCCAAATCAGCAGCGCCTCGATTATGTGCAATATCAGATTGGTGACGTGATACCCGGTCGGGTGCATTCCCCACAGGCGCCACTCGATCCACAGCGCGGAATTTGTTGCGGGCCAGTAGTCGTCGGCTCTGGTGGTGCACCAAAACTGCTGCAGGCCGTCCGAGGCCTTGATAAGATCATTGTCATATATGAGCCGGTCATCGTCCAAAATGAATCCGCCGGTCATTGATGGGCGGTAAGCCAAGAAGACGGCAATGGCAATTAAAGCTACTCCTGCCGACACCCGTTGGCGAAGCGCAATTGGGAAAAAGCCCCTAAATCGGGCCTGGGACGTTTGTTTATCGGAAGATCTCTTGTGTTTAAACATCCCAAAACGCGCTCGGATGGTTATGGCATATTATTATTTATTTGGAATAATCGCATCTATTTTACAGTATAATACGCAAGACCAATATGGATCTGCATGGGGCAATAAAATCCGCTGCGATTACTTAATAATCCTAAGGCGGGGAGGCAGTTTTGGAAGGAGGCTTCTCTGGCAGGCTTGACAAACCGGCACGGTAGGAATTCAGCCAATCTTCGTCTTGCCTGGCCAATTCCGTTTGCCCCTGCGTCCTGGCGAGTTCTATGGCCTTCTGGGCCGCGGCGATGGCCTCGGAGGATTGTTTCACACTGGCATAAGTCACAGCCAAATTCATGTACAGCGAGGTGTCGTTGGGTTTTAGCCGTAAACCCTGCTTGTAGTGGTTGATTGCCTCCTGCGGCCGACCTGCCCTGATCAGCGCTGCG
>JBEKZY010000092.1:0-18951 GCA_049509395.1 Thermoguttaceae bacterium
TCGGCTCGTGCGTGCAAGCACGCACCCTACAGCTATGGCTCATAATCCTTTACTGCTCCCAATTCCATCCACTCCCTTGCAAAGAACACAATGGAATGGTAAATTAGGGGGATATTCAGGCGATTGTGGCCACCGAAACAGTCCAGCTCCTTTCGGCGGGATAAGGTTGTGGTCTTCGAAAATCCGTGACCCTGATATCGAGGCAGCGTTCACGTACCTAGCCATGTTGCTCGCCATGCAAGGCATTACCTTGCCGTGGGCCGTTCTTGGGCTGGGTGTTTTCCCTTGGTTAGTAATCCGCCGCGTGATGGGCTATACGCTCATGTCGGTGGTTCGCATCAATATTCGTTATTGTGAGTTTCAACATTTTTTTATCTTAATCGAAGAAACAACATGCAATGTGGCACAAACTGAATCGGATGATTTTGGCGGCGGCGATGGTTTTGACAGCCAGGATAGTCTCGGCTGATGTATTCAACATGGGACCGGGTTTAACTAACCTGCAAATGGTGCCCGTGGGTAATCCAGGTAATGCACCTGATACTCTCGTAATGAACGATGGCACCACTGGCTACGGTCCGGTGGGCTACGCTTACAGCATCAGCAAGTGCGAAATTACAGCCGGGCAATATGCAGAGTTCCTCAACGCCGTGGCGGGAACTTCGGATCCATATGGCCTTTACAATGGCAGTATGGCATTAAGCTCTGTTGGCTCGATAATTACCAAAACTGGCAGCGGTTACATGGCGGCCTTGCCAAATCAACCAGTAAATTATGTCTCTTGGGGTGATGCGGCACGGTTCTGCAACTGGCTGCAAACGGGCACAACCGAGAACGGAGCTTATACGCTCGGCGGCCATTCCGATAGCACCTATTTGATGACCGTGACTCGCAATGCCGGAGCTACGTATGTGATCCCAACCGAGGACGAATGGTACAAGGCGGCCTATTACGACCCGAACAAGGGCGGCTTGGGAGTTGGCGGCTACTGGCTCTATCCCACGAAGAGCAACACGGCTCCGAGTAACGTGTATCCCTCGACGAGCACCAACAATGCTAATTATAGTATCGGCAGAATCACCACGCTAAGCAGCACACCATGGACCACTGAAGTCGGCTCGTTTGCCAACTCATTGAGTGCCTATGGCACGTTAGACCAGGGCGGTAATCTTTGGGAGTGGAATGAAACGGCCCTTCCCCATTTTTCGGCGCGTGGGATGCGTGGCGGGTCGTTTACCGAGAACTCGGGCGATCTGATTTCCTCCAGTCGCAACGACTATGGCCCAGCGAGCGAGCGTAGCTACATAGGGTTCCGCGTAGCATATGTTCCTGAGCCAGGCAGCATCATCTTGACAGTTAGCGGAGCGATTGCCGGATTGATGTGGTGGAGATGCCGGAGGTAGACCCCTTTTCCCTTTATCTCTTTTACCCTTTTCCTTTTGGCGCTGGTGGCACATGCCAGCTATGCGCAGATTTATGAATTTCGCTGCACGGTCTTGGCCGGGAGGTAAGAAGACAGGCGTTCGCGCCGCTGGCAACACTATTAATTGCCGTAAATTCACCCACCCGATAATGTTCATATTACTATTGTTTCATCGGGAGCGATGAAAACGAGCATCGAGCGCCCTTCAATCAATACTCTACCGTCGGCTGGAGGCGGCGGACCGTCCAAAGAAGGATAGATGTCGCCCGGGCTATCGGCCGCGGTGTCGATGAATTTCCGCCAGGTGATGCGGCCCACGGCGTTGGGAATAATAAATTCTTGCTGTTCGGTTCCGGCATTGAACATCATCAACAAGTGATGATTCTCCGGCGCAAGCCGGTCTTGTCGCGGCGCGGCGGCGAGCAGACAAACCAAAGTGTTTTCCTCGCCCGTCCAATCGACCGATTCACCGGCGGCGGTAAACCAGGTGACGTCGGGAAACCCGCTGGGAAGCGGAGGCTCGCCATATAAGAAATTCGTTCGCCGCACGCTCGGTTCCGCGCGACGGAAGGCGATCAGTGCCCGGCAGAACCGCCATAGGGCCTGATTTTTTTCGACCAGCGACCAATTGAACCAGGAAATAGAGTTATCCTGGCAATATGCGTTGTTGTTCCCGCCCTGGGTTCGCCGGCACTCGTCGCCCGAAAGGATCATCGGCACGCCTTGGCTGAGCATGAGCGTGGCCAGCATGTTTTTAATCTGCCTATTGCGGAGATTCTCGACAGTCGTGCGCCGCGAATGCCCTTCGAAGCCGTAGTTGTAACTATAGTTGTTGGATTCGCCGTCGCGGTTGTCTTCGCCGTTGTCTTCGTTGTGCTTTTCGTTGTAACTGACCAGGTCGTTTAGGGTAAAGCCGTCGTGGGAGGTAATGAAATTTATGCTGTGATACGGCTTTCGCCCGCTAGACTGATAAAGATCGCTGGATCCGGCCAGGCGCGTGGCCAGCGGCCCGACCATGTTGGCGTCGCCGCGCCAAAAACGCCGCATGTCGTCGCGATAGCGTCCGTTCCATTCGGCCCAGCGCATGGAGCCGAAGGTGCCTACCTGATAGGCCCCTGAGGCGTCCCAGGCCTCGGCGATGATTTTCGTGTCGGCCAAAAGCGGATCTTCGCCGATGGATTCCACCACTGGCGGATTGGGGATCAGTTCGCCGTTGCGGTCGCGGCTTAAGATCGAAGCCAAATCAAAGCGGAAGCCGTCGACGTGGCAGTTGTGAACCCAATAGCGCAGGCAAAGGAAGATCAGTTCGCGGACTATGGGGTGGTTGCCGTTGAGCGTGTTGCCGCAACCGGAATAATTGCGGTAATTACCCCCGCCGTTTTCCAGCATGTAATAGACTCGATTTTCCAATCCCTTGAAACTCAGCGTGGGCCCGTATTCGTTGCCTTCGGCGGTGTGGTTGAATACCACGTCGAGAATCACCTCGATGCCCGCCTGGTGCAAGGCCCGGACCATCTCCTTGAATTCCCGCACCTGGCAGCCCGGCTCGGCTCCCGTGGCGTAACCCCGGTGCGGGGCAAAAAACGCCAGCGGATCGTATCCCCAATAATTCGGGCGCTGCTGCTTGTGACCGAAGCAATCGATGTCGGATGAAAACTCGTGCACCGGCATCAGTTCCACGGCCGTGACGCCCAGCGATTGCAGGTAAGGGATCTTTTCGATTATGCCCAGATATGTTCCCGGATGATCTACGCCGCTGGAGCGCGAGTGGGTGAAACCGCGGACGTGCATTTCATAAATGATCGTCTCCGGCAAGGATCGGCGCAAGTGCCTGTCGCCCTGCCAATCGAATTCATCGCTTACGACCACGCATTTGGGCGGGCGTATCAGGCCGTCGTCGGCCGGCAAAAATTCTCCAGCCAGGGCCTTGGCATAAGGATCGATCAGACGGGCCTTGGGATCAAAGCGATTTCCTTTATCGGGCTCATGCGGACCATCGGCTTGATAATGATAAAGCTGACCGGGGCCCACGCCCGGAACATAGATGCTCCAAATATCGCCCCAACGGTTCAAATCCGGATCGAAATCGATGCTTTGTACAGGTTCGCGGTCTAAGACATGGTCGTATAAAAGCACCCGCATGGCCGTGGCGCGGCGGGAGAAAACCACGAATTGCACCCCACCATCGTGTACAATTGCACCATAAGGAAGGGGGTGAGCGAATTTTAATACTGTAGGACGTTCAAACATTGTTCTGAGCCCGGTGCTATATCCTGGAACCATCCCTACTTGGCAGGCATACCATTGGTTAACGTCGATCGACATGCTAAACCTGTTGAAACTATAGGTTACGTTGTTTGGGCAAGATAAAACAGCAAGAAACTAGGCTACCCCTATATTCGTTCACCTATTTTTCGGCCGTTGGGTCGCACGGCCTAAAAAGAGCCTTCCATATCCCTTGTTATCGGCATGAGCCGCAGATGCTGTAAAATCTAACGCTTTTTATGGCTTTGCGTGGTTTTTGGCAGTTTGCCCCGGCGAACACGCCTTTGCAGGGAAAGCGTGCGGTTTTTGGCATTTAGCCCCTGGTGAACACACCGAGGGCCGGACAAGACGCTAAGCCAATTTGATCAACGCGCATTGCGTGGAAGGAAATTGCACGGTTCAGGATATGCAATGTAGCAGGCACACTCCGTGTGCCGTTTATGACATTTTTCTTGCCGAGGAACTTCAAATAGACGGCACACGGAGTGTGCCTGCTACATTGGTGCAGGATCTCCCTGAACGATTATGTCATTTTTCACTTTCCGATTCTTCGGTGAGTATCGCCTCGGGATGGAAAACGGTATGGCAGTCGGTGCAACTTTTAGCGAGTTTTTGCATGGCTTCGGCCGCGGCGGGCTCGTTGCCGGCGTGGATAGCGGCATTCGCCGCCCCGGCTGAATCGCGCATCTCGGCGGAAAACCCGTACCACTGTTTTATCTCTTGCGGATTTTTTGCCGCGCCGGCGTCGGCCATCGAACCTTGGGCGATAGCGGCAATAGCGGCCGTATAGCCCGCGGTCTCCTTGGCCTTGGTCTTGAATTTCGAACCCTTGATGTTTCGTTTCAGCTTGGTGTTGATATTGGGAACTTGCTTCATCAGGTCGGGCAAGGAGGCCACCTTTTCCCACTTCAAATCGCCCTGGGCCGGAAGCTTGCCCTCGGCGGCCGCTTTCACTCCGTCGAATGCCTTTTTCGCGGATTGATAATCGGCGGCGGCGGCAAGTTCCCGGGCGGCCTTAATAATTGCCGGTGCGCGGGCCTTGTACTGGTTGTCTTCATCGTGCATGCCCAGACAAAGGGCAATCACCGCCAGAGTGTTGGAGCATCTGCCGATCTTGCCTTCCGAATCCTTATACTCTTGTTCGTCTGCCAGGGTGGTTTCGATTTCCTTGATATAATCTCGAACTTGGCCGGCCAGGTCCTTGGCCGGGGCAAAGGAAGAAAGTTTCGGCGCGTCCGGCAGCGCCGGCGTATTGGGATCATCCTTATTTTCCAACCCCGCCGCGGACACAAGCGCGCAAACGGCCGCGAATATCCAAACCATCGCAATTCCCAGCCCCGGCGCCGCGACGAATGATCGATTAATTTCTGCTCTCAACATGATGCTTAAGCTCCTAACAGTTTGAGCGTGTCCTGAAATACATTGTTAAAAACCTTGTTTGGGCGACAGTTATACTGCCGACGCCGTATGATCCGGCACGGATTTGGCAGTACAACTGCCGCACCAACGTGATTGTTGTTTTGGGGGGATTACCCGGCTATTAAAAAGCCGAGCTTTGCAGCTTTTCAACTTCCTGTCAAGAGGTTTATTTTGCCGCCATGGCGGGCGCTGGAGGGGAAATTCCGGCCTGATCTTCTTCCGGGTTTTTAAGCCATTCGTTTAAAAGCCGAATCTCCACGCGCGAGTTCTTTTCGCCATAAGTTGGCTTGCTCAGCGTATCGGCAGGCTCATTTTCGGCCGCCACACCCAGACGCATGCGCTGCGGGTCGATGCCCTGCGACTGGAGATAATCGCGCACGGCACGGCATCGGGCGTAGGCCAGATCAAGATGGTCTTGAAATGTCGAGCCCGCGGGCAGCGGTTGCCGGGATGTGTGTCCGCGGATTTCGATTTTTTGCAATTTGCCCGCAAGCGCCTCGGCCACGAAACGCAGATCCGTTTTTTGGGAGTCATCCAGTTTGGCTGAAAATTCATCGAAATAGACTCGTCCGCCGGGCACGGTGGATTCGCCCGGCCTGCTTACCACCAGGGTGACGCTGCTTTCGCCGTTAATCTGACCGCGGCCCAGAGTTTTTGCCCGTTTGTCGCCCGGTTTGGCCCTCAGTTCGGCTGGCACCCGGCCCTGAAGTGCGGTGGGCCCACCGATCCAGCAATTGGCCAGCGTCCAGTTCGGCCCGAACCGATCGCACAAAGAGCTAAAGACCTCCTTTAGTTTTTCATTTTGTTCATCGAGATTGTCGTCCTTGCCCTTTTCACCGCCGGGATTGTCTTTTTTGGCCTCGGTTTTGCTGTCGGAGGCGGAATGGCCCTTGTCGTGTTTCCCTGCGCCGCTGGTGGTGGCATAGAGCACGACAAAGAACGCCATCACAATGGTGATCATGTCGGCGTAGGATACCATCCATTCCGGCGCTCCGCCTTCGGATGACGGTGGTGGGAGTTTTTTCGACATTGCCTTACGCCGTTGCTTCCCTGAAAGGCCGCATCTTCGGCGGCAAGAATGTAATCAGCTTCTGCTCGACCACGCGGGGACTATCGCCCGCCTGGATGGACAATACGCCGCGGAGCACAATCTCTTTTATCAGCACCTCCTCGTGATTGAGGCAGGCGAGTTTTTCGGCCATTGGAATACAAATTAAATTGGCGGTCACGGCCCCGTACAGCGTTCCGATCAATGCCACGGCCATCGATGGGCCGATCGACGCCGCGTTAGACAGGTTGCCCAACATCATCACCAACCCCAAAAGCGTGGCGATCATTCCAAACGCCGGACCGCAGCGCCCGATGGTCTCCAACACCTTCCGCCCCTCGTTGTGCCGGGTTTCCATGGATTCGATTTCCGTGCGCATGATTTCCTCGACGATCTCGGGCTTGATTCCGTCGACGGCCATCTGAATGCCCAGGGCCACGAACGAATCTTTAATGTCCTTGGTCTTGTTTTCAAGAGCCAATAGTCCCTCGCGCCGGGCGACTTCCGCCAATTTGACCACGCCTTGAATCAACTCGGATAGATTTTCTTTTTTACGGAAGAAAAGTTTTTTCATGACGGGGAACATGGAAAGCACGCGGTGCAAGGGAAAACCCACCAGCATAACCGCAGTGCCCCCGCCAAGAACCATCATGATGGCCGGCGGGTCTATGAATCCGGCCAGATTTATGCCCCCCTCGCTGCTCATTCCCATAAAGGCCAGCGCGCAGCCCATCATCAGAAATCCAAGTATCAGCCCGCCTATGGTGGTGACATCCATTGCTCATCCTTAGTTGCCCCTTTACAACCAGGTGTGTGCTCAACGAATTCAGGGAACCCCCCGCTTAAGCGGGTTTCCCCTAGAAGATATAGCTTTTATTCATCATCAAGCCAGAGGGGAAGATGCAAAAAGTCCACTTTGCCTGTGAAATTACCGGAATAACCGGCAATTTCAGTCTGAGAAAGGGGACGGAAAAAGTCCCCTCTCCCGCCGGGAGAGGGTTAGGGTGAGGGCTTTGCGGCTAGAATGAGCAATAAATATGATTCTCACTTATGCGTTTTACCACATCTTCCAATCTCTTTCGAGCAATGTCTCAATATGCAATGAATTTGCCGCCAAGATAAGATTCAATATTGAAATACCAGAGACCGGGGATGCTGTATAAAACCAGTATAATGATTCTGTATATAAAACGGACATGCAACATCCGCAACATAAAGAGGACGGCAAGGAGCATAATTGCATACAACAAGAAAGGATGTGGCAATGATTCCACAAACCACCATATCAACTGTGCATTTGTCGTTTTTTCATTCATAATTATGAGATGCCAGCCCGGTCCAGGGCCAGACATTATTCGGGCTATAGGAAATGCAAACAGATGAGCAAATGCGGCCAGGAGCGCAGGCAGAATCCACACTAGGGATTCTCCTATAGAAACCGGCCAAGATATCTTTCTTTTCTCATCCATTTTCTTTAAACAATTTACCCTGCAACGTTTTTTCCAGGGTTTCTAGCATGGATCTTGCGCAGGGGATTGGCAATGTAGTTGTATGCATTATTGTTACGGAACTGAGGAGACGCTCCCCCAGCCTTTCCAATTGATTCGCTGAGCATTAAAATACGGCTGCTCCACGAGTCCAAATAATTTGTTCGTATAATCTTAAACACCGAAAACCATCACCCGGCCCTCACCCTAGCCCTCTCCCGGCGGGAGAGGGGACGATTTAAAAATATGGCCAAAGCAACATATAAGGATGCCGGCGTTGATCTGGATGTTTATCGTCAGGCGATGGCCCGGCTGCCCGGGCTTTTGTCGCGGACTTGCACGCCCAGGGTCATACCACTTGAGGGTGGTTTCGCCGGGCTTTTCCAACTCGATTTCGAAAATAAACTCTTTTCCCGAAATTACAAACAGCCGGTCTTGGTATCTTGCACCGACGGGGTGGGAACCAAGCTCAAAGTGGCTGCGGCCATGGGCCTGCACAACACGGTGGGCATCGACCTGGTGGCCATGAGCGTAAACGACGCCCTGTGCTGTGGGGCCGAGCCTTTATTCTTCCTCGATTACGTGGCCATGCCCAAGGACGACCCGGACCTGTTGGAACAGCTTGTCGAAGGCATTACGGCGGGCTGCATCCAAAGCGATTGCGCATTGTTGGGCGGCGAAACCGCGATCCTGCCCGATATGTACGCCCCAGGCGATTACGACCTGGCCGGTTTTTGCGTGGGCGTGGTCGATAAGAAAAACATCGTCGACGGCCGAGCGATCGAGCCCGGCGACGCGGTCATTGGCGTGGCATCCTCGGGCTTGCATTCCAACGGATACAGCCTGGCGCGGAAAATCGTCTTCGACATCGCCGGCCTATCGGTCAACGATCAAGTGGAGGAACTGGGTCAAACCGCGGGCCGGGCCTTGCTCGAACCCACGATACTCTACGCCCGGCCGGTCCGGCAAATACTGAATTATTATAAGGTCAAAAACATCGTGCACGGCATCGCCCACATCACCGGCGGCGGCCTGTGCGAGAACCTTGCCCGCATCGTGCCGGAAGATGTCCAAGTGGTTATCGTCCGCGGCGCCTGGCCGGTCCCGCCGATATTCTCTTGGCTTAAGCGCCTGGGCGAAGTCGATCAAGCCGAAATGGACCAGGTATTCAACATGGGCATCGGGCTGGTGCTGGTCGTCGCTCCCTTTTATGCCGACAGCATCCGCCAGCAATTAAAGCGATTCAAACTCCAAAGCTGGGCCATCGGCCGGGCAGAAAAAGGCCCCCAAGGAGTGATTTGGGGAAAGGAAGAGGGATGAAAGATGAATAAAAAAATCTTGTATGCTGAATAAAATCTGAAAAACCGCTTTCGGCTTCGCGAGATGCATCTCATAAAGTGGGAAAACATAAGGTGGGCGGTCACAAAGTGGGCAGTAAACTACCCACCCTTCTTACAATTGCGCTCCTGTCATTTTCTTTAAGTGGTTTTAGCGGCAGGCAAAACCCCCGGTGTATTTACCAGGGGCTAAATAAGATTATTTTTGTAAAGGTTTTATATGCGACAAATACCGGTTATAATAGATCTATTGTCAACGGCATAGGGCCGTACTTACATCAAGTTATCCAAAGTATTTACACATTATCCAAATAGCGAGGCTGAATCATATGAGAATCACATTGATAGGAAGCATCATGTCAGCGCTGTATATTTTCTCGGCCGGTATTTCGCCGGGTTTCGCTCAAGACGCCGATGCCAAGCTCAACGCCTTTTTCAAACAATATCAGGAAGAGACGTTTAAGCTTCGGCCGCTGGAAGCCACGCGCCTGGGCGATCACCGTTTCGACAACCTCTTGGACGACCTTTCTCCGCAGGCCCGAAAAACGCGGATCGATCATGCGCGAAAAATCTTGGAAGAACTGCCCAAGCAGGTGGATTACGAGAAACTATCGCGGGACGGAAAGATCGACTTTGAAATTTTCCAGCTTCATCTCAAATCGTCCATTTGGAACGAGGAAAACCTGCGGCCCTTTGAATTGGATCCGCGCATCTACAACGCTTACATCAACGAGAGCGTATACATTCCCCTCACGCAATCCACGCTGCCCAAGGAAACCAACATATCGAACTGCATCGCCCGTATGAAGCTCATCCCCGATGCGGTTGCCCAAGCCAGGCGAAGCCTGCAAAATCCTCCGGCGGTGGTAACCGAAACCGCCATTAAGCAAAACCTGGGCGCGATCGGTTTTTACGAGCGGGATATTTTTCAGTTAGCCGGCGAAACGCCCCAGCTCGACGCCATAAAAGCGGCCGCGCAGCCGCTTGTAGAAACTTTAAAGCAATACCAGCAATTTCTGGAAAAAGATCTGTTGCCGCGTGCCCAGGGCGAGTGGCGCTTGGGCAAGGAAAAGTTCGCGAAAAAATTGGAGCTTGATCTGGAGGCGGACGTGACGCCCGAGCAGGTTCTGGCCGAGGCCGAGTCGGAGTTCGCCCGTGTGCAGCGCGACATGTATCTGGTCGCCCGGCAGCTTTGGAGCCGTTACTTTCCCAAACAGGCGCTGCCGCCGGACGACGCCGAGGGCCGCCGCTTTTGCATCGAACAGGTTTTGGGCCGAGTGGCCCTGGAGCACGGCAAGCCGGAAGATCTTGTGCCCGACGCCCGGGCAGACGTGGAGCGGATAAAAAAGTTCATCACCGAGCACGACATACTCCGCCTGCCCGACCCCGATAATTGCCGGGTCGTGGAGATGCCCGAATTCAGGCGCGGCAATTCCACGGCCTATTGCGAACCGGCCCCGCCTTTGGATCCCAAGGCGGTTAGTTTCTATGCCGTCAGCCCTCCGCCCAAGGATTGGGACGCCAAGCGCGTGGAAAGCCTGCTGGAAGAATACAATTCGCACATGCTGCACATACTGACCATCCACGAAGCCTACCCCGGCCACTTCGTCCAATTGGAATACGCCCACCGGAATCCATCGCTCATTCGCCGGGTGCTGGAATCGGGCGTATATATAGAAGGCTGGGCGGTTTACACCGAGCAAATGATGCTCGACCAAGGCTACGGCGACGGCGACCTGGCGCTGCGATTGACCCAACAGAAGTTCTATCTCCGCGCGGTGGCCAACGCCATCCTGGACTATAAAATGCATTGCACCGCGATGACCGACGACGAGGCCTTGAAATTCCTGGTCAACGACGCCTACCAGTCTGAAGGCGAGGCGCGATTAAAGATCATCCGCGCCAAGCAAAGCTCCTGCCAGCTTTCCACGTATTTCGTGGGACGAACGGCAATGTACCGCCTGCGCCAACAAATCGAGCGCGAGATGGGCGATAATTTCAGCCTGGGCCGGTACCATGAAGCCGTGCTCGCCCCCGCCTCGGTTCCGGTGAAATTTCTTCCCGAGTTAGTGCGGGATCGCCTGAGCAAACCTCGATAAAATTATTTGTATTTAGCCCCCCGTGAATACACGGGGGGTTTTGAAAAAATGTAAAATACATGAGCCAGACCCCCGGTGTATTCACCGGGGGCTAAATATTTTTCACGCCATAACTGCCCCAAAACTCCCATGAACCGACGCACATTTCTACCCGCCAAACGTTCGACATTATTGACCAACACGCTGGCGATTCTCATTTTCTCCAGCCTATGCGCATCATTGTCCGCCCAGGGCACCAAGGCCGATTACGAGCGGGCCAACGGTTTGCGCAAAGCGACCACGAACAAGGTCTTCAAAAGCCGTATCACGCCCAACTGGTTCGCCGACAACGCGCGATTCTGGTATCGCAACGAATTGGCCGACGGCATGCGCGAATTCATCTTGATCGACGCGGTGAAAGGCACGCGCGAACCGGCCTTCGATCACGAGAAAATGGCCAAATCACTAGGCAAAGTCCTGGGCAAGGAAATCGATGCCCGGCGCTTGCCCATCGAAGTGCTCGAATATAACGACGACGATCCGAATGTCGTGCTCGTGCACAACGAAGGCACGATATGGCGTTGCGATTTGCAGAATTACGAGTTGCGCGAGGCGAAAGGCGAGGAAAAACCCCTGCGCCCGCTCCAGCCGCGGAGGTTTCCCCGCCGGAGTGGGCCGGCCGGCGAAGAAACCGCGCTGACCTTTATCAACCGCACCAAGGCGGAAGTGGAAATCTTTTGGCTCGACGAGGAAGGCAAGCGCCAATCGTACGGCAAAATCAAACCCGGCGATAAACTACTGCAGCATACGTACGCCGGGCACGTCTGGCTGGCGGCCGATCCGCAAGGCAAAACCCTGGGCATTTACCAGGCCGAGGATCAGCCCGCCTCGGCCGTCATCGACGAGAACCAGATGTTCCAGGATCCGCCGCAGGGGCGTCGATTCCGGGGTTCCAGATCGCAAAGCGCTACCTCGCCCGACGGCCAATGGCTGGCCTTTTTCAAAGAACACAATGTATATCTGCGCGACACCGAGTCGCGCGAGGAGTTCGCCCTAAGCGACGACGGGACCACGGAAGACGAATATTCCGGGGAGTTTTTTTGGTCGCCTGATTCAAAAAAACTGGTTGTCCTGCGGACCAAAAAAGGCGACGAGCGCAAGGTCTATTACGTCGAATCGTCGCCCAAGGACCAAGTTCAACCCAAGCTGCATTCGTACGATTATCTAAAGCCTGGCGATAAAATCCCCCTTTCCAAACCGCAACTGTTCGACGTCGCGGGCCGAAAACACATCGCCATAAGCGACGAGTTGTTTCCCAATCCCTGGAGCGTTTCTGACGTGCACTGGGATCCCGATTCCAGCCGCTTCTTGTTCCTGTATAATCAGCGCGGCCACCAGATAATGCGAGTCCTGGCCGCGGACGCGGCCGCGGGCAAAGTGCAAACCGTAGTGGACGAGCAAAGCCCCACCTTTATCGATTACACCGGCAAACAATTCCTGCAATATCTCGACGAGAGCGGCGAAATCGTGTGGATGTCGGAACGCGACGGCTGGAACCACCTCTATCTATACGACGCCAAAACCGGAAGCGTGAAAAACCAGATCACAAAAGGCGAGTGGGTCGTCCGCAGCGTGGAAAAGGTCGACGCGGAAAAACGGCAAATCTACTTCTATGCGGGCGGCATCCGGCCGGAGCAGGATCCGTATTATATCCATTATTGCCGCGTGAACTTCGACGGCACCGGCTTGATCGTGCTTACCGAAGGCGACGGAACGCATTCCATCAAGTTCTCGCCCGACCGGCGGTTTTTCATAGATACCTTCTCTCGCATCGACCTGCCGCCGGTAAACGAACTTCGCCGCATGGAGGACGGCGCATTGGTCTCGAAATTGGAGGAAGCCGACTGGTCCGAATTGCTCAAAACCGGGTGGAAGGTTCCGGAACGGTTTGCGGCCAAGGGCCGTGACGGAAACACCGACATTTACGGAGTCATTTATCGCCCCACGATTTTCGACGCCTCCAAAAAATATCCGGTCATCGAACTGATCTATGCCGGGCCGCAAGGTTCCTTCGTGCCTAAGTCGTTCAGTCCCCTAAATTCGCCGCAGATCATGGCCGAACTGGGATTCATTCTGGTCCAAAGCGACGGCATGGGCACGTCGAACCGGTCGAAGAAGTTCCACGACGTTTGCTGGAAAAACCTGGCCGACTCCGGATTACCCGATCACATCCTGTGGATCAAGGCCGCGGCCGAAAAATATCCTTACATGGACCTTGGCCGGGTGGGCATTTACGGCGGTTCGGCGGGCGGGCAAAGTTCGACCCGGGCCCTTATCGACCACGGCGATTTTTACAAAGTGGCCGTATCCGATTGCGGCTGCCACGACAACCGCATGGATAAAATATGGTGGAACGAACAATGGATGGGTTGGCCCGTCGGCCCGGAATACGCCGATCAATCGAACGTCACCGGCGCATCGAAGATTCAAGGCAAACTCATGCTCTGCGTGGGCGAAATGGACGAGAACGTGGACCCGGCTTCCACCATGCAAGTGGTGAACGCCTTGATCAAGGCCGACAAGGATTTCGAACTGCTGGTCTTCCCAGGCCGCGGACACGGCTCGGCCGAATCGCCCTACGGCGCCCGCCGCCGCCAGGACTTTTTCGTCCGCAATCTTTTAGGAGTTGAACCGCGACGGAACAATGAGTAAATAATATTTAGCCCCGGGTGAATATACCCGGGGCTAAGTATGTGGTCGTGCATGCATCATTACCCGCCGTGTATTCATGGCGGGCTAAATTAAAAATCAGACAATGCCCCACAAAACAGAATGGAAACAAGAGCCCATCCCCGCGGATTGTACGTGCTTTTTTTCACCGAGATGTGGGAGCGATTCAGTTATTACGGCATGCGGGCGTTGCTGGTGCTCTACATGGTTGCGCTTGTCGAGAAAGGCGGGCTTGGACTGACCGACAAAATCGCAACCGCCATTTACGGGCTTTACGTGGCCGGCGTTTACATGGCGGCCTTGCCCGGCGGATGGATAGCCGACCGCTTGTTGGGAGCGCGGCGAACCGTGTGGTGGGGAGGGGTGATAATCGCCTTGGGTCAATTTATTTTGATTATTCCCCGGGACGAGACTTTTTTTCTGGGCTTGATCGTCATAGCCCTGGGCACGGGCATGTTAAAACCCAACATCAGCACCATGGTCGGGCGGCTCTATCCCGAGGGCGGCGGACGTCGCGACGCGGGCTTCACTATCTTTTACATGGGCATCAACCTTGGCGCAATGATCGGCCCTTTGATCTGCGGCTACTTTGCCCAGCATATCGACTGGCATTATGGATTCGCCGCCGCCGGGGTGGGCATGGTTTTGGGACTAATCCAATATCGCTTGTTTGCACATCATTTGGGCGACGCCGGCAATCGTCTAATTTCCGCACAATCGAGCAGCCGCAACGACTGGACGCTTTTTGGCTTGGGATTGTCGATTCTAATATCGGTCATAGTCTTGGTATTAATAGGAATTATAAAAATCGAGCCTATCTGGTTGGCCGAAAGAACAAGTTATGTCATTATCTCGATGGCCGTGTTGTATTTCGCCTGCCTGTTTCTATTCGGCAAGCTGGACGGCGCGGAAAAGAAAAGGATAGCCGTAATCGCGGTGCTCTTCGTTGCGTCGGCCATCTTTTTTGCGGGGTACGAACAGGCCGGATCGACATTGAACCTCTTTGCCGAGCGATATACCGACCGATTTATCAGTTTTATGAAATTCGAGGCGCCGGCCAGTTGGTTTCAATCGGTTCCAGCAGCTTTTGTGCTTTTACTGGCGCCGGTCGCGGCGAGTATATGGGTGATTTTAGCGCGCCGGCAAAAAGATCCATCCATACCCGTGAAGTTTGGACTGGGATTGTTATTTCTCGGCCTGGGTTTTGTGGTTATGGCAGGGGCGGCCGTATTTGTGGCTAAGGGCGAAAAAGTCTTGCCTACTTGGCTTATCGCCACGTATTTCTTGCATACCGTGGGCGAGCTATGTCTCAGCCCGGTGGGTCTTAGTTCGGTCACAAAACTGGCTCCCCAACGGCTTGTGGGGCAAATGATGGGAATCTGGTTCCTTGCCACTTCCTTGGGAAATCTGTGCGCCGGACTGATCGCGGGTGCGTTTTCAGAAAAAACCGTGCCTCAAATGCCCGGCCGTTTCCTTCTCATTGTTTTAGTTACCTGCGGCGCGGCAGCAGTGCTGCTTGTGCTGGCAAAACCCATCAAGAAGCTGATGCCCGGCGTGCATTAGCCATTATCAGACCTGTGCTTTGGCAATCATATTTTGCCAGACCTCGCGCTGCTCGATCATGGCGGCCACGCGGTCTTTGGGATTTGTGCGGCATTCCAGCAGAATCCAGCCGGGATAATCGATTTTCACGAATAGGTTCATCAATTCCTGGTAGGGATAATTGCCTATGTTCAGCTCGCGCACGTGCACGGTATCGCCAAAACGGTTTTTCACCAGGTTGAAGTTATACTCCAGCCCGCCGCCGCGTAAATCTACATCGTCGTTGCAATTCCAGCACACGCCCACGTTTTTTTCGGTTGCGATGTCCATGATCTGCTTGATGGTGGGTAATTCGGCGCAGGAGCCGTGCACTTCAAGGCGGATCGACTGCCCGTAATCGGCGGCGAAACTGCCCAGGACGTTAAGCGATCTGCCTATCTGCTCGATTGTTTTTTCGTGCGGAACATCGGCATGAAAATCTTGGGCCAGCTTGGCCGGATTGGGACTGTCGAAACATTCGTTAGTGCCCGGCCCGACGAAAGCCACGGGGCAGTCGGCGAATCGCTTCCGCACTTCTTTCCTTTCGGCATCGTTAAGTTTTGGTTCCACCCCGTGTTTGTGCTCAGTCCGCAATTCGACGCCGAGCACTTTTGCTTTTTCGCAATTGGCCAGCAGGGTGGGCAGATCCCAGTCTTGCCCCCAGAGGTATGTAACCAGCCCGATTTTCATCTTCGAGCCCGGCTTTTCAGCGCCGAACAATCGTGAATCGCAAAGCGGCGCTGCGGCCAGAGCAAGGGCGCCAAGACCGAGTGATTGTTTTAAAAATTCGCGTCGGGAAGAATTGTGCATGGTATTAGTATGCCAAGGATGAGGCGATTTACGAATGAACCCATTCGCCGGTCAACTGCGACGCATTCTCTACGCAACGAGTTGCATAGATCCGGTCAGGGCGGTTACAGCACTTCAATTCCGTTTACGAGCCGTTCGCCGTGCGAAAGACACATGGCCACGTGTTGGGCCAATTGCTTGCAGTAGTAGCTGTCGCAGCGTCCTTTGAGCACGACCGAGTCGTTATCGACGACGACGCTCAGATTGCGCACTCCGTGGCCGGTCTCTTGTTGCACGGCCCGTTCAATCGAAGCGGCCAACTCTTCTGCTTCTTCCAAGGTTTCCGGCAAATAATCGCGAAACGTCCGTAAGGCCAATCCGGCCGAGGCGGGCTGATCTTCCATGGATTTCTCCTCTATAGCCGCAAGTAATCCCTTCATCCAGCGGCATCAGCGGAAATGCCCAGGAACATCCGTGTTCCAACGTATGTACGCCATCCAGGTTCGTTCCGTGCGCCTGCTTTTAAACGTTATCCGTAGAACGAATTGTTATTCCGGCCCCGACGCAATGCAATTCCTTCCTACGTCTTCACTCAGCCAATTCCACTTTAATCGAATTGGTCACTTCAATCCCTTTGCAGACCGAACGGACGACCTCCTGTGCTAATTGCTTGTGGTAAAAGCTGGTAACGTTGCCGGATATAAATAGCGTGCCATCACGTTGCTCGACCTGTAATTCGTGCAATTCAAAGAACGGGCTGTTTGCCAATGCCGACTGGGCTCGCGCATGCAATTCATTAATCGCTGTTGCACTCATCCAACTTAAGCTCCTGCTCTGATTCCACACCCGCTTTCGCGAGTGCTCGCTCCGCCGCTCATTCGGCTGGCTTTCGTACAAAACAGTCAGACTATATTTGCGTTCCGGCCCGACTGAGACGCATGCCAACCGATCCCCCACGGCGATTAACCTTATTACATGGAGCTTTACAACCTAATCCGGGATCAAAGTTGCGATTGTCCCACAACTCCTAATTAAGCTCTAAAAAACAATTAAAGTCAATCCCACAATAAGCAGATTCTTTTTTCCGCCTAAACCCAGGTGGGGGCCTTTTTATCGTCTGCATATGCATTAAATGCTAGCACTTTTTTGCATCCAAACCCCGGCCTTCCGTCTCATGTACTGGTGGAATAACGTGATTGTGTTCCCTTGATGTCATCGTAAAAGAAAGAACCTTTGGGGCGCTGGTAATTGGGATAAATTAGAGAGTTATTGCAGGCTTGCCACTAATAATTCTGACTTTTTTGCAAGCTGACATGTCTGGTAAGTTAATATGTAAAAGTCGTTCCGTATGGACACTTATGAAATGGGAACAAATCGGATAATAGACAAAAAACGGCCGAAAATCGGATGATTTTACGCAGCCCCAAAGCGTATCGCACATTATCCCCCAATCGCTTTATACGCATTTGTAATCACAATAGGCTGTTTGGCAGACTATTTTGTTTGGCCGCAAGTGGGCGCCGCCGGACGCCATCGGGCATCGATGGGGCACAATGCTGAGCATGGTCGCGTTGGTCGGAAAGCCCGAATAATTCATAGCCTGGGATTTTTTAACCCACAGTGAGAAACACCAGCCCGAAGGGCAAGAGCGAGGGTATACTTTCTGCCGCTCTTCGCTTGCGCTTCGGGCTGGTGTAAATCCAGGAATAATCCGGGCTAGCGGCCGAGTATTTTCCGAGATCTTAAATATGATAGCACTTCCTCGGCCAATACCTCGGCTGGTTTCGTACCCGCGTCCAGGACAAGCTCGGCTTTAAGCGGCGGTTCATAAGGATCGTCAATGCCCGTAAACCCCTTGACCTCTCCCAGACGGGCCTTTTTGTAAAGACCTTTAGGATCCCGGGCTTCGCAGACCTCCAGTGGGGCATCGACGAAGATTTCAATAAAATCGCCCTCCGGGAGCGATGCGCGAACCCGATCGCGATCCACCCGATAGGGACTGATAAAGGCCGTGATGGCAATTATGCCTGCATCGCTAAAAAGTTTGGCCACGGCGCCGATGCGGCGGATATTTTCCTCCCGATCCTGGGCTGAAAATCCCAGCCCGAACCGCTTGGCAAACTCTTCCCCATGCCGCTCTTTAAGCATCCCGGGTCCGGCGTTTAGGCCGTGTCGAATGTTGTCGCCGTCGAGCACAAAACTATGCAATCCAAAACTGTGGAGTTTGTGGTCGATCAGATTGGCCACAGTGCTCTTGCCGCAGGCGCTCAGACCTGTAAACCAAATCACGCATCCCCGGTGGCGGTTAAGTTTTTCTCGCTCTTCGCGGGTTACGGCATGATCGTGCCAATGCACCTGAACTTGATGGTCGGTTGTCATAAAAGATCCTTCGCTTGGTTTAAATTATCAAGTGTTTTGATTGCTTGTTTTTCGACCGGCTCCTATATGCCCCCAATGCGGTCGCGGCACCATTCTACCGATGGGTGCCGTATAACTTTTTGGGGTGTTAGCCCGAAATGATTTAGAATTGAAAACCTGAATTTTACGACCCAATCCCCAATCCCTAGTCTCAAGTCCCTCGTCCATAATCTCTAATCCTGAACCCTGAACCCTAATATGTAAAACCACGCATGATACGTTGACATTGCCTTTTCCGCAATAGTCATCAAACCCCACTAAAATCATCAATAAGCATGATTATTCCTGTCCGGGTGGGGTCGCGTCAATCATTTGATTTCGATATAATATTGACGCTCCGTATAAAAAAATGATGTAGTTAAGACAAATGGGTTTG
>JBEKZY010000093.1:0-15638 GCA_049509395.1 Thermoguttaceae bacterium
AAGCCGAAAGGAGGACATAGCCGCGTCTGAGGCTGCCATGCATAAGGCGGAGTTTGCACTGGCCGATTTGGAGGCCGGATCGCGTCCGCAGGAAATAAAATTCGCCGAGGCGTCGTTAAGCGCGGCCGATGCCCAGAAGGCGCAGTCTCAGGCGGATTACATCCGGGCAAATCAATTGTTTAAGGAGAAGATGATCTCCAACGAGCAACACGACGCGGCAAAAGCTATCGCTGACGTGGCCGCCCAGCGCTATCGCGAGGCCGTGGAACATCTTGCCTTGGTCAAGGAAGGATCGCGCAAGCAACAAATCGACGAGGCCAGGGCGGCCTACAATCAGGCAAAGGCCCAGTACGACCTGGTCATGGCCGGACCGAGGAAGGAAACCATCGATCAAGCCCGGGCTAAGGTCAAACAGGCCGAAGCCGCCTTGCAACTGGCCCAGACTCGGTTGAGTTACGCCACGCTGACGGCACCGATGTCGGGCGTGGTAATGTCGAAAAACATCGAGCCGGGCGAATATGTCGCGCCAGGCACCCCGGTGGTGACGGTGGGCGATTTGGTGAATGTTTGGCTGAGGGCGTATATACCGGAAACCGAGCTAGGGCGGGTGAAGGTGGGTCAAAAGGCGAAAGTAACCACCGACACGTATCCGGGCAAGGCTTATGAAGGGCGTGTGTCGTTTATCGCCCAGGAGGCCGAGTTCACGCCCAAGAATGTGCAGACAGAAAAGGAGCGAGTCAAACTGGTATATCGGATCAAGATCGACATCACAAATCCTGAAATGGAACTTAAGCCCGGAATGCCGGCAGACGCGGTGATTGAAACGGGGAAATAGGGATGAGGGATGAAGGATGAAGGATGAAAGATGAAGGATGAAGGATGAAGGATGAAGGATGAAGGATGAAGGATGAAGGATGAAGGATGAAGGATGAATAAGGGCTGGGCAATTCATTGCCCAGTCTTGAGGGATAAGGGATGAGGGATGAGAGGGGAGAGTGATGGAGGCGATTCGAGCCGAGAAATTGACGAAGCGATTTGGCGACCTTACGGCGGTCGATTCGCTCAGCCTGGAGGTGGCCGAAGGGGAGATATTCGGGCTTGTGGGGCCGGACGGGGCGGGTAAAACGACCACCATGCGACTTTTGACCTCGATCATGGAGCCTAGCTCGGGCGAGGCATGGATTGCCGGTTATCATATAGTCAAGCAGGCCGAGGCGATCAAGGAGAACATTGGTTACATGAGCCAGCGATTCGGACTTTATCCGGACCTGACCGTGATGGAGAACATCCATTTTTATGCCGATGTTTACTGCGAGCCGCACAAGGGTCGGCAGGAGAAAATCGAGCGTCTGCTGGCCTTCAGCAATCTGACGCCCTTTAAAAAACGGCTGGCGGGAAATCTATCCGGCGGCATGAAACAGAAGCTCGGGCTGGCGTGCGCATTGATCCATACGCCCAGAGTGCTGTTTCTCGACGAGCCGACTAATGGAGTCGATCCCGTGTCGCGCCGCGATTTCTGGCGGATTTTATACCGCCTGTTGCGGGAAAAGGTGACCATTTTCGTATCGACGGCGTATCTTGACGAGGCTGAACGCTGCAATCGCGTGGCACTGGTGGATCGGGGGAAGATGCTGGCCTGCGGCACGCCGGATGAGGTCAAAAAACTTATGCGTGGCACGATCCTGGAGATCCGCTGCGAGCAGCCGCGCCGAGCAAGCGCATTGCTTAAGGAAAAAATGGCCGGTGCAACGGTGGGATTGTTCGGAGATAGGGTGCACGTTGTGGGGCATGAACCGGAGGAACGGATTACGTCCGCGGTCAAGGGTGTGCTTGCCGATGCCGGATTAACGGCGGCGGGCATCAGGCAGATCGAGCCGACGCTGGAGGACGTGTTTGTTTCGGTGCTGGCGGAAAAAGAATAGTTGTAAATATGAATGCCGAAACCAATGACAAGGCCGTGGTGGTGGAGGACCTGGAAAAGCGGTTCGGCGGGTTCGTGGCGGTCGATCGCATCAGTTTCCAGGTTGGCAGGGGCGAGATATTCGGTTTTCTGGGGCCCAACGGAGCGGGCAAATCGACCACCATCCGCATGCTGTGCGGCATTCTGGCGCCTAGCGGGGGCACGGGCATAGTGGCCGGTTATGACATTCGCACGCAGCCTGAAAAGATCAAGGCCAACATCGGGTATATGAGCCAGAAGTTCTCGCTGTACCAGGATCTGACCGTGGAGGAGAACATCGATTTTTACAGCGGCATTTATAACATTCCGTCTCGGTTGAAGGAAGATCGCAAAGCGTGGGTCATCGAGATGGCGGGGCTTAAAGAGCATCGCCGGCGGCCGACCGCGCTTCTATCCGGCGGATGGAAGCAGAGGCTTGCGCTGGGTTGCGCAATTTTGCATCAACCGCCGATCGTGTTTCTGGACGAGCCCACATCGGGCGTGGATCCGATCAGCCGCCGGGCGTTTTGGGACCTGATTTATGAGATGTCGGGCAAAGGGGTAACAGTTTTCGTAACAACGCACTACATGGACGAGGCCGAATATTGCGACCGGCTGGGGCTTATTTATCGGGGAGACCTAGTGGCGCTGGGAACGCCCGAGCAGTTAAAGCACGAATATATGGCCGAAAACGTGTTGGAGGTGTTTTGCGATCGAGCGGAGACGGCCATGGGCGAGATCGAGCAATTGCCCGATGTGAAGGAAGCGGCGCTGTTCGGACGCGGGTTGCACGTGGTGGCCGAAGACGCCGCGGCGGCCGGGGAGTCGATCCGGCGATTGCTCGACGAGCGTGGATATCGAATCGAGCGGGTGGAGAAAATCACACCCTCGCTGGAAGACGTATTTGTTTCGCTGATCGAGGCCCGGGATCGCGCGGAGCAGCCTCAGGAGGAGGTGCGGGGATGAAACTGATACGCATTTGGGCGGTAACTCGCAAGGAATATTTGCATGTTTTGCGCGACGCCCGCAGCCTGGGCATGGCGATTGCGATTCCGATGATGATGCTCATGCTGTTCGGGTACGCGTTGACGTTGGACGTGGACAAGGTTCCGCTGGTGGTCTGGGATCAAAGCGGCTCCGAGCAGAGCCGCGAATTGATCGCCCAATTCGCGGGTTCCCGATATTTTTCCTTGCGCGAGCATTTTAACGAGTACGCGGATATCGTGCTGGCGATCGATTCGGGCCGGGCACTGGCGGCGATGGTGATTCCGCGGGATTACGCGCAGCGGATTTCGGCGGGCCGCGACGCGGAGGTGCAATTTATCGTGGACGGCAGCGATTCGAACACGGCGACCATCGCCTTGGGCTATGCCGAGGCGGTGACGCAAACCTATTCGCAGAACCTGGTGATAAAGGCCGTCCAAGGCAACGGAGGGCCGGCTTTGCAACAGCCGCTGGAAATACGCCCGCGGGTATGGTTCAACGAGGACATGGAATCGCGGAATTTCATCATTCCCGGCCTGATCGGCGTATTGATGATGGTCATCGCAGCGCTGATGACTTCGCTTACGGTCGCCCGGGAGTGGGAGCGGGGAACGATGGAGCAGTTAATTTCCACGCCGGTGAAAGGGCCGGAATTGATCATCGGCAAGCTGATTCCGTATTTCACGATCGCACTGTTCGACGTCTTGCTGGCCGTGCTGACGTCGCAATTCTTGTTTCACGTTCCCTTGCGCGGCAGCGTGGTTTTTCTTTTTGCCATGACGATCATATTTTTGATCGGCGCGATGTCGATGGGCATGGTAATCAGCATCAATACGAAAAACCAGTTGCTGGCCAGCCAGTTCGCAATGGTGGCCACTTATTTGCCGTCGTTTTTGCTGTCGGGATTCATGTTTTCGATAGCGAACATGCCCGAGCCGATTCAGATAGTCACCTACGCCGTGCCGGCCAGATATTTCGTATTTTTGCTCAAGGGGATTTATCTGAAAGGAGTGGGTTTTCAGGTGATGTCGGGCGAGGCGATATTGCTGGCGATTTATGCAGTTGTGATGTTTACGGTTGCGATAGCGCGGTTCAAAAAGAAATTGACGTAGAGTGCGTGAAACGCACCCGGAAATATTGTTTGGGCAACAGTTAAACGAGACCACTTATTTATAATTTAGTAAAGTGATTCATGTAACGACAATTCGGCCCTCACCCTAACCCTCTCCCGGAGGGAGAGGGGACTTTCGAGAGAATCATGTTCGAGCGCATAAAACACATGTTGATCAAGGAGTTCATCCAGGTCTTTCGCGACCCGCGGATGCGGATGGTGATATTCGTCATCCCCTGCATACAAGTATTTGTGATCAGTTATGCAATTTCGATGGACGTGAAACACGTGCGCACGGCGGTTTACGACCTGGACAACAGCCAAGCTAGCCGGGACGTGGTGGCGAGTTTCGTGCGATCGGGTTATTTCGACGTGGTCGAGCGGATAGGCTCGGACAAAGAGGCCACGGCATTGCTGGATCGCGGCAAAGTGAGCGCTATACTGCATATTATGCACGGTTTTGCCGATGACCTGCGAGCCGGGCGGACGGCCCGGTTGCAGGTGCTTGTGGACGGCACGGACTCGAACACGGCGAACATCGTGCAAAGCTATGCGGTGAAAATCGCCGCGGCCTATTCGCAAAATATTTTGATCGAGCGATATGATCGGCTGCTTGGGGCGATTAATTTACCCGGCCGGCCCGATCTGCAAACCCGGGCCTGGTTCAACGAGAACCTGGAAAGCCGCAATTTCTTCGTACCCGGCGTGCTGGTGGTGGTGGTGTCGGTGGTAACGATGCTATTGACGAGCATGGCGGTGGTGCGGGAAAGAGAGATCGGGACCATGGAACAGATCATGGTTACGCCGATCACGCCCGTGGAATTTATCCTCGGCAAGACGATTCCATTCGCGTTGATCGGGTTTATCGACGTGGGGCTGGTCACGTTGATCGGCAGGTTTTGGTTCGATGTGCCGATCCGCGGCGATCTCGCCTTGTTGTTTCTGGCAACGGGATTTTATTTGATGACCATGCTGGGCATCGGGCTGTTTGTTTCCACGGTCAGCCAGACGCAACAGCAGGCGATGATCAGCACGTTTTTCTTTTTCTTTCCGGCCATGCTGCTATCGGGCTTCGCCTTTCCCATCGCCAACATGCCGGAGCCGGTGCAGTGGTTGACGTTGTTCGATCCGTTGCGATATTTCCTGGTGATTGTGCGGGCGATATTTTTAAAAGGCGTGGGCATGGAAATTCTTTGGCCGCAGATGCTGGCTTTGGCCGTAATGGGCGTGTTTATGCTCACACTGGCGGCGAAGCGGTTCCACAAGACACTGTAGCAATTTGGCGATCGTTCACGAGGCATCAATTACGGGTCGTGAATGGTTACGAGATTTTTAATAAATATCTGGCCTTTTTGGTCTTATCTTGGGATAATATAAGAATGGACATACAAAATACGCGAATAACCGTATGACATGTTTGGTGATTTATGGTCAATGTTTCTAAACAAACAAGCGGGATAAAGACGGTGGTACACGAAGGCGACCAGCAAGCCCAGGGCGATCTGCTCCAGGATCGGGTGCGATCGCTTCGACTTCCGCCGGATGCGGTTGCCGGCAATCCGATTATTCGCTTATTGAAATGGCTTGTGGCGCTGGGTTTGATCGGGGCTGTGGGGGCGGGGGTTTATATTTACTATCCGCAGTTTTTCAAATCGCCGTCTTCGGCAAAGGCCGCCCCGGAGAAATCCGCGAGCAAGACTGTCGCAACGTCGCCGGCCGCGGCAACACCGCCCGCCGTGCAGGCGGCCGATTCGGGCGGCATTGCCCTGGAATCGAAAGGCTACATCATTCCCACGCGGCAGATTTTGGTTAGTCCAAAAATCAGCGGAATGATCGTCGAACTGAACGTTATCGAAGGGCAACGGGTAAAGGAAGGCGAGGCGTTGGCAAAATTGGAAGATACCGACTATCTGGCCGACCGGGACAAGGCGAAAGAACTGTTGGAATCGGCCCGGCGCAACTTGGAGGAATTGCAGCGCGGTTTTCGGCCCGAGGAAATCGAGGAGTCCAAGGCCGAGTTGTCCGAGGCCCAATACCAACTCGACAGGTTCGAGGCTGATTATAAGCGGAACAACGATCTGTTCAAACTGAAGATGATTTCGAAAGAGGAATACGACGCGTCGTATAGCCAATACATGGCTACAAAACGCCGTGTGGATCGGTTGAAATCCGCCTTGAAACTCATGGAGGAGGGGCCGAGGATCGAGCGAAAACAGATGGCCCAGGCGCAAGTCCGCCAGGCGGAGGCGGAGTTGCGCAAGGCCGAATGGCGTTTGAACAATTGCACGATAGTCGCACCAATCTCGGGCACCATCTTGAAAAAGAACGCGGAAAAAGGAAATATAGTCAATCCGATCGCATTTAACGGTTCGTTCAGCCTGTGCGAACTGGCCAATCTGGCCGATTTGGAAGTTGAATTATTGATCCAGGAGCGGGATATTTCAAAGGTGTTCAAGGGCCAGGAGTGCAAAATTCGCGCGGAGGCTTATCCTGAGCGGGAATACAAGGGTTATGTATCGCGCCTTATGCCCATTGCCGACCGTGCCAAAGGAGCCATTCCTGTGCGAGTGAAGATTTACATCCCCGCCGAAGAAGAAGGCGTTTATCTCAAGCCGGAGATGGGCGCGGTGGTGTCGTTCATGAAGAACAAAGCAGGATGAGGGATGAGGGATGAATAAAATGTTGAATGCTGAATTCAATTACCAATCCCTAATCCCCAATCACTAATCCCTCCCATGGATGAGATAATTCACAACGGCGTTGTTGTCGAGGTGAGCGAGGTACATAAATACTTTCGCCGCGGCAGCGAACGCATAGACGTGCTTAACGGACTTAGCTTGGAAGTGCCCGACGGGGAGTTTTTGGGCCTGATGGGGCCCAGCGGATCGGGCAAGACCACTTTGTTGAATTTAATCGCCGGGTTGGACACGCCCAGTGCAGGTGAAATTAGGGTGGGCGAGTGCCTGATTTCGGGGATGTCGGAAGGGCAATTGGCCCGCTGGCGGACGCGGCATATCGGTTTTGTTTTCCAATTCTATCATCTATTGCCGGTGCTTAATGCCTATGAGAACGTGGAACTGCCGCTTTTGTTGTTGCCTATTTCGGCGCGCCAGCGGCGCAGGCAGGTGATGACCGCCTTGGAACTGGTGGGGCTGGCCGATCGCATCCGGCACCGGCCCGGACAACTTTCCGGCGGTCAGCAGCAAAGGGTGGGCATAGCCAGGGCGATAGTGACAGATCCCACGCTGATCGTGGCCGACGAGCCGACCGGGGATTTGGACGCGCGATCGGCCGAGGAAATACTCGATCTGCTTTGCGAGCTGCGCAAGACGCTCAACAAGACGATCATCCTTGTCACCCACGATCCCCGCGCAGCCAAGCGGGCCGATCGCTTGCTGCATTTGGAAAAAGGCGTACTCGTGGAGGCGGATGCGGCGATGGCGATGAAGCGAAAGGATGAGGGATGAGGGATTAGGGATGAAACAGCTTGCGGTATCGCACTGAAAACTGATGACTGTGAACTGATCACTGAATAATGAAATATTTTCTCATTATTTTGAAAAATGTGGGGCGGAATCCGCTGAGATCGGCGCTTACGGCTTTGGGCACGATGATGTTGGTGTGCGTAGTCACAATGGTATGGTCGATTTTGTCGTTTTTAGATCAAATAACGGCGGAAAAGTCGGGCGATATGAAGGTCATCGTGATGGAGCGGTGGACTAGGCCCAGCCTGATGCCGTTTTCTTATGCCAAGACATTGAGCGAAGGGGCCGCCCGAAAACCGGGCGACGTGAGGCCGCTGGATTCGGCAACCTGGCAATTCTACGGCGGATCGTTGGACCCGAAGAAGACTATCCGCGAGAACACTATTTTCGCCGTTGCCATGGAGGCCGACAAGATCCTTACAATGATGGATGAATTGGACAACCTTCCGCCGGAACAGGACGCCGAGTTGCGTGCCGCCGTAGATAGGCTGAAAGCCCACAAAGATGGGATCATCATGGGGAAGGATCTTTTGAAGAACATCGACAAGCGCGTGGGAGACCGATTCAAATTGTTTAGCATGAATTTCATTGGGATCGATCTTGAGTTCGAGATAGTGGGCGAATTTCCCGAAAGCCGCTACAACCAGATGGGGGCGATGAACTGCGAATATTTGAACGACGCCTTGGATGCCTATGGGCGCAAGCCGGGCAATATGAGACACCCCATGGCCGACAGGAGTTTGAACCTGGTTTGGCTGCGCGTGGCCGACATGGATATGTTCGCCAAGGTCAGCGGGCAGATCGACAATGCGCCGTATTACGCCAGTCCGGCGGTTAAGGTGGAAACCGCATCTTCGGGATTCGCGTCGTTTCTGGACGCCTTTAGGGATTTGATTTGGGGCATGCGATGTCTTTTGGCGCCGGCTGCGCTGGCGACGTTGTCGCTGGTCATAGCCAACGCCATAAGCATCAGCGTGCGGGAACGGCGCATGGAGCTGGCCGTGCTGAAGGTATTGGGATTCAGGCCGTATCAAATTCTCCTGTTGGTGCTGGGCGAGGCGATGATAATCGGCACGCTGGCGGGTTTTTGCAGCGCGGCCTTGACATATTACATTGTCAACGACGTAGTGGGCGGATTTAAATTCCCACTTGCTTTTTTCGGAACGTTTTTTATTCCAGCGGCGGCTTTATACTGGGGCGCGGGCATGGGGGCATTGACCGCGTTGGCGGGCAGCATTGTCCCGGCATGGTCGGCCCGCAGCGTCAAGGCGGCCGATGTTTTCGCCAAAGTAGCCTAGTATTATGTTGGGGCGACAGTACAACTGTCGCCCCAACGAATGAATTATCCAAGGATTAATTTACTCCGGCCAGAGAATAGATTAAAATGTTGATTCCGACTTGCATAGCGATTGGGCTGGTATTGGCGTTGTTGCTCGTGGGCAAAGTGCCGCTTAGCTACAATCTGCGGAATCTGACTGTTCGCTGGAAGACGACGTTCATGACCGCGCTGGCCTTCACCACGGTTATTTGGCTGATGACGGTGATGCTGGCGTTTGTAAACAGCATGTATATATTGACGGAGAACTCGGGCAATCCGGGCAACGTGGTGATTCTTTCGGAGGGGGCGACGGACGAAGTGCTCAGTAATTTGCCTGCTATAGACCTGAGCGATTTGGAAAACCAGCCGGGCATTGTCCGCGAAAACGGGCGGCCCTTGGCCAGCCGCGAAACCTATCTGATTGTCAATCAGCCGTTGCCCAATGCCCCGGCAAGCGGGCCGCAACAGCGTTTTTTGCAAATCCGAGCCACTAACGATCCGCTGATTTCGGCCCGGGTGCATGATATTTCTTTATTTCCCGGCGGCAAGTGGTTTTCGCCGGCGGGCGTGCAGGAATTATCGGAAAAAGGCGGGGGAGATAAGAAGGGATTGCCGGCCATCCAAATGGTACTGGGCGAAGGCATCGCCCGGGAACTGGGCCGCGACCGCAAAGGGCAACAACTTGAAAATGCCCGAAACCGCCAGCGGCTTGACGTGGGCGATGCTTTCGAAATGTGCAATCGCACCGTGGTGGTGGTGGGCGTGATGCAATCGGGTGGATCGTCTTTCGATTCCGAGGTTTGGGCAAAACAGTCGATCATTGGGCCGCTTTTGGGCAAAGACACTTTTTCCAGCGTGATCGTCCGCACCGCCGACGCCCAAGCTGCCAAACGATTCGAAAATTTTATCAATAACGTCAACGCTGATAACAAGTACGAAAGCGGCTATAAAAAGGCGCATCTTAAAGCCCAGGTCGAAACCGAATACTATGCCAGCCTGGGCGATACCAACCTGCAATTCTTGTACGCCGTGTCGTTCGTTACCGTGGTCATGGCCGTGGGCGGCATTTTCGGCGTAATGAACACCATGTTCGCCGCCATCAGCCAGCGGATCAACGACATCGGCGTGCTGCGGCTTTTGGGTTACGCGCGCTGGCAGATTTTGGTTTCCTTCCTGCTGGAATCGCTGCTGATTGCGCTTATCGGCGGGATTTTGGGTTGCGCACTGGGCACGCTGGCCGACGGCTGGTCGGCCAATAGCATCGTATCCGGCGGGCCGGGCCACGGCAAATTCGTGGTCTTAAAACTCGCCGTCGACGCCCAAATCCTCGGCGCAGGCATGCTGCTGGCGACTGCAATGGGTATGCTGGGCGGGCTGTTGCCGGCGCTGTCGGCCATGCGATTGAAACCGCTTGAAGCCTTGAAATAAACAAAATATAAAACGCAGAGGACGCAGAGGAACGCAGAGATAAAAGAAATAAGGAACAATATTAATGGATCTGAATATAATCAGCGGTCAGATTGTCGATGCGGCGATGAAAGTGCATTCGGCGCTTGGGCCGGGGCTTCTGGAATCGGCCTACGAGGCGTGTTTGGTTTATGAATTGCACAAACGTGGATTAAAAGCGGACCAGCAAGTTGAATTTCCTGTTAAATATGGGACAGTAAATATTAATGTCGGTTATAGAATCGACATATTAGTTGAAGATGAGGTGATCGTAGAACTAAAGTCCGTGGCCGAAATCAATCCGCTCCATAAGGCTCAATTGATTTCATATCTCAAACTTAACAATAAATAACTTGGATTACTAATCAACTTTAATACTGTCCATCTTAAAGATGGAATCATAAGAATGGTTAATGGGTTATAATCCACCGCAGAGGACGCGGAGGCACGCAGAGGAATAAGAGTAATAAATTCATCTGTTTAAAAAATAAATAGAATTTGTTGTTATGATAGACTAATTAATAATATTTAATACTCTGCAAGCCTCTGCGTCCTCTGCGGTGGTTTGCGTTTTATGCCATGTTAAAGAATTATTTTGGGGAATGAATATGTACATGGTTTTGCATCAGATCTGTATTCTTATCGTAAGTGCCGAAGCAGTTATGGGAACGCCGGCGGTTGAGGCGAATCCGGTTTTGAAGGAGCTTATGGAAAAGGGCGTGATGATGTCCGACGGCAAGGCCTATAAATTGCCCCCGCCGGCCATGACCGATGCCTTGGACGCGGCGAGCCAAAAGGCGGCGATGGAAAAAATCTCAGGCGGGCGCTATACGTTTGAAGACCTGGTGCAAAAAACAACTGCCGCGCCGGTGATGATCAGGATGCGCACGCTCAAGGCGGCGGAAGACGAGTCGGCGACGATTCGGGCCATCGACGTTTGGTTCGTGGCATACGGAAAGTGGGATACCTTGAACTCGAAGGATTTTCAGGACAGCCTGGCAAAGGGCAAAGACACCGAGGGTGAAAACCGGATGGTTTCCAAGTCGGGCATATTGACCGACGAGGAGATACAAAAACGGAAACTGAAATTGGAAACGCCCGAGGGACAGGAAGCGAAATTCGTGTATGCCACGTTTTCGCTGTTCGAGCAGGTGGAAGTAAGCGCGACCCGATATGTAGTGGTTACCCGGGGCAAGAGCGATCTATTGGCGGCGGCGCGGATCGACGGGCGATTTGCCAAAGACGCCGAATATCCCAACCAGTGGCGGCCGATCCTGCGCGACGCGGCCGCGAACATCAGCCTGGGCCCGCCCCAGCCCTATTCCGGGGCCGGGGCGTATGTGAAAATCACCCGGCTTGCCGAGCCCGCCGACGCGATTTTCGTGGAAGGCCATATAGTCTTCGAGGAGCCCTACGGTTGGTTCGAGGGCGGCAACGAGCTGCGATCGAAGGCCCCGACCATGATCCAGCAAAGGGCCAAAATATTCCGCAGCAAGTTGGGCATTGCCAGCGCGAAACAGGAAAAATAACATAATATTAATATCTTATCCGTGTACTAAGAAACGGTCGCCACACGTGAGACGGCAGTCGTTTCCGCTCTGCTCCCCATAGGTGGTAGTTGCTGCGTTCCGAGGTTCTCCGGCGAATTCCAGGGTGCTGTACTTGAACCTGACGCGGTTCGCCAGCGACTAGAATAGAGGACGTAGGAGGATAAACCGTAGGTGCGAGACAAAAATGCCATCCTGCTGGAATTGCTGGTTCTCCGCTGTAAACGTGGAGAGAAACAGGCATTCGACCTGTTAATCCGCCAATGGGAAGGGCGACTACTTTACTACGTGCGCCGACTTGTTGCAACGGAGGAAGATGCGTGGGATGTCTTGCAACAAACCTGGATTAAGGTCTTGAAGGGAATCAAGGCGTTGGACTATCCGCAACGTCTCCCGACATGGCTGTACCAGATTGCCCGACGTACAGCCGCCAGTCATTGGCGGGGCCACTATCGTGAGCAGGCTCGGTTGGCAGATAACGCCGACATGGCAAACCTTTCGGAGGCCGAGGAGGGTTGGCATTTCGAGGACGCCGAGCAAGTACACTGCGCCCTCAATCGCGTCTCGCCGGCCCACCGTGAGGTGCTGACGCTTTACTTTATGGATGACCTTTCCTTGGAGCAGATGGCGGAGGTTCTTGCCGTTCCTTTGGGGACGGTCAAATCACGTCTCAGCTACGCCAAACGAGCACTTCGGGCCGTCCTGGAACACAAGGAGGACAGTCCATGAATGACAATTTCCGCGAACGGTTGTTAGAACTGGAGCAGGTGACGCCTGCGTTGAAAGAACGATACAATAAGAAGGTACAAGGTATGTTGGAGAAACGACTTACGGGAACCGATCGCAAGGTGTGGCTTGGCGGCACAGTCATGAGCGTGGTGTTTGGCGTGCTCCTTGGGGCGTTGGCGATCATCCCGCCGGCGGAAGAAGTGCCGCTGCTCGCCCGGATTCCAGTCGCTGTAGGTGTGCTGTTCAGCGTCGGCTTTGCCATCTTCGGACTGCGCGTCCTTTGGCGTGGCTCGATGGACCTGAAGTTCGACACTTCCGTTATAATCGGCATGGTATGGGGGCTCGCGGTTCTCGTGGTAATCATGTTCACGGTAATGTCTCTGCTCGTACCGGACAGGATCGTCGGTCTGTGGATGATGATCTTCGGGTTGGTTGTTCTTGTTGTGGGGGCTGTATTCCTGATCCGGCATGTGATCGAGCAGTCCGAACTAAAGACCCGCGAGAAGCTGCTGGAGATCGAATACCGTATTGCTGAGTTAGCTGAAACGGCTAAGCCTGGAAAGACGAAGCCTTGAAAGACACAGTGCAACGGCTGCAGCAACGAGAAGAGGAATCCTGTGAAGCTCAGCCCACCGCCGTGGTATATGTAACGGCGATTCTTGGTGTTTACGTAGTCAAATCGTGACCAACGGTAGGGGCTTTATGGCTCTACACTGCAAAGGGCGGCAACGGAGTGCGGCTTCTCTTACGCTCGGCCAGGCCGTCGGATTTTATGTGTCCGTCTTGCATGCGCACGATGCGCTGGGCGCGGGCTGCCAGGTCGGGATCGTGAGTGATAAGCACGATCGTCACGCCGCGCTCTTTGTGCAACTCGGCGAAGAGATTGAAAATGCCGTCGGCCGATACGGAATCGAGATTGCCAGTGGGCTCGTCGGCCAATAATAATATGGGATCGTTGGCCAATGCCCGGGCGATGGCCACGCGCTGGCGCTCGCCGACGGAGAGTTTTACGGGCAGATGGTCCTCGCGGTGACTCATGCCCACCAGTTCCAGTAATTCGCGGGCCTTTTTTATTCGGGCGGAAACGGAAAGCGGGCCTTCGAACATGGGCACTTGCACGTTTTCCAAGGCCGTAAGGATGGGCAAGAGGTAGAACGATTGGAATACGAAGCCCAATTTTTGCGAGCGAAACTTGTCGAGATTGGTCACGGACGAGAGGGGTTGTTCCTCGAAGAATATTTCGCCGGAAGTGGGCACGTCCAGTGCGCCTAGCAGGTTGAGCAATGTGGATTTGCCGCTGCCGCTGGGTCCCATGATGGCCACGTATTCGCCCTTGCGGATGCTGAGGCTGACGTCTTCCACGGCGTGCACTTCGCCGTCGGGATAGAGTTTGGCGACGTGTTCGGTGCGCAACAGGGGAGGTTCGCGGATTAAGAGACTACTCATGGCGCAGGGCCTCCGTGGGCAGGAGTTGCGCGCCCCGGTAGGCCGGGTAGGCTGCGCCCAGGAGTCCCACGCCCAGGGCGATCAAAAATCCTTCGAGAATAACGCTGGGGGCTAAATTACCTTCGATAAAGCCCGCGGCGATGGGAAAGCGGCTGAGCACATTGGTTAGAAGCATGGCCGCGACGGTGCCCACTGCGCCGCCGAGCAGGCTGAGGAGTATGGACTCCATGAGGATCATCTTGACTACTCGCCAGCGTCCCCAGCCAATGGCGCGGAGCACGCCGATTTCCTTGGTCCGTTCGAAGACGGACATGATCATGGTGTTTAACATGCCGATTGCGCCGATAAAGAGGGCCACGGTGGAAGTTACCCAAGCCATGGCATGGATGAAACGGATTTCGTTGGTGGAATCGACGAGTTGCTGGGTTGTTTTGACATCGAGATTTTTGGCCAGTCCGGCGATGCTTTTGGCCACCCGCTCGATGGCTTCCGGCGAGCGGTCTTCCAAAGCGACGGAAAATCCTGTAACGAGTCCTTTGCGGCCCATGAATTTTTGCAGGCCATCGAGCATCATGAGCATCATGCCGTCTTCATAGGTGGTGTCGGCTTCAAAGACTCCCACGACCTGGAATTCCTGGTCGTCGAGCACGGTAATCCTATCGCCGGGTTTTTTATTCAATGTGGCGGCCAAGCTTTTGCCGAGTATGACGTGGTTGGTATCGCCGGGTTGCAATTTGCGGCCTGCAATGATTTTCCAAGTGTTAAATAGAGGTGAATCAGGCGGCACGCCTTGTATAAGCAAGCCGACAGGTTCCAGTTCGTCCATTTGTATATGATCAAGGAGGCCGGAATAGACTTGTTTTACACCCGGCAGAGCGGCGATTCTGTCGCCCAGAGCTTCGGGCAAGGCACTAAGGAGTTTTTGCTTTTCGCCGGCCTTCTGCACGATCAGGTCGACATTTTTCTTTTGGTAAATTTTCAGAAAAGACTGCTCAAAACCGAATGCAATGCCGACCAGCGCCACCACTGCGCCAACGGCAACGGCCACGCCGATTATGGTCAAACTGGATCGCACGCGGCGGCGGATGATGTTTTTAACGACGAATGTGGAAAAACGCATGGCAGTTTAGCGGCAGTTTGAAAAAGGCAAATTAGGCCCATCGGCCGAAAGGGGAATTATCTCCGATTATACTCCACGGCCATGCGAGACTGCGGGACAATGGATTTCCAGGGCGGGAAGGCAGACGTTGGGCTTTAACGAACAATTACTTTCTAGTTTCTTATCTATCCTTATTGTCGGGGGTTAGGGGTCTTTGTCAACCGCAGGCATGGAGATTGACAATAATAAAAGGAACAAAAAAGGCTCCCGTGTGCCGCATTGGAGCCGAATATTTTCACTCTTTTGCCTGGTCGATGTTGCTTTACTCAAACTGTAAATGCCTATCCAACCAGGAGCCGCGTAAACGCGGCTGACAATACTGTATGCTAAGGAGTTATAGTAAGTTAACTGACCTCCCATCCCGACGTAAACGTCTTGTCCTTACCCACATTTTATAACATCCTTTGCGAGTTCTGCACCGCGAACTAGCAAGTACAGTTTCTGCCATCCGCGCCAGATCGTAATCCAACCTGG
>JBEKZY010000094.1:0-16426 GCA_049509395.1 Thermoguttaceae bacterium
CTATTGCTTGACAAAGAACTTTAATTATTTATAATCAATCCAAATCATCTGTATACGTATTATTTAGAAGAACTATAACATGAACGCCGCGCAGAAGATGCCCATTTTGTTGCGGGCCGCATATCTTGCGATGCATCGCTCGACAAATGCGCACCTTGCCCGGTCCGGGGTGACCGCCGATCAGTTCGTGCTCTTATGCGTTCTGGCGAAAGGCAGCGCGCTGATGCAGCAGGATCTCGCACGGCGGTCTTCCTCAGACCCAAATACGATTCGGCCGATGCTCGAGATATTGGAGGGGCGTGGCTTGGTGACCCGCCAGTGGCATCCCACCGACGGTAGGGCGCGGACCGCCAAGCTAACGACCAAAGGCTTGAAGACGTGGAAGAAATTGAATGCGGCAAGCGAGCCGGTCCGCGAGAGATTGCTGGCCGCCTTTCGACCGGCCGAGACACCCACTGTGCTCGACATCCTCGGCCGTATAGCCGAGGCAATGGAATTGCCCATATCCCATGGGACAGGCCCTCGACGCGCCGCCCCAGATAAAATCAAAACCCGGCGCCGCAAACCGGCACGTCGCAAGCGTTGACATATTGATTGAATAGTTCCCAATAGTCCATGTTGGAGGACTCGAAATGAGCAGACAGCTTTACCGGCAATCGCTGTTGCCGGCATTCTTGGTCGGTGTGGCGACCTTGCCATGTTTTGGCTTGGGCCAAACTGCGGAGGAGGAAAAACCCGCCTCGCCGCCTATACCCGCCGGGCTGCGCGTCTTTTCCGCCGCCCATAGTTTGAATTGGTACGTCCCAGGTATTCTTACCGAACTGGTCTCGGCATACGGCATCAAAGACCATAAGCAGGTGGGACTGCAACGCATAGGCATGTCGCGTGTCATCCAGCACTGGGAGCAGAACGGCGGCAGTAACCCGGCGAGACAGGCATTGGAAAAGAGCGACGTGGACGTGTTCACGATGTCGCCGATCCAATTCCCGGACGAGGGCATCGACAACTTCGTCAAACTGGGCTTGGAACACAATCCCAAGATGAGATTCACCGTGCAAATTTCGTGGGGTGGCTACGAAGTCGACAATCAAAGATTTTCCATTATGGACGCCATGAGCGCCAAGCCTGACAGGGAAAAGACACCGAATCAATTGAAGATGCTCAACCTGGACAACATCAAGGCCGCCGAGGAGCAAGCCGAGAAGATCAACAAGCAGGTGGGAAGAACGGTTGTGTTTCTCGTGCCCACCTCCGCGGCCCACATCGCTCTACGCACGATGATTTACAACAAGGAGATTCCCGGCTTGAGCAAGCAGGCAGAATTGTTCGCGGACAACATTGGCCACCCGACCGCGCCAGTGCAAGCGCTGAACGCCTATTTGCACTTCGCGGTGATTTACGGCCGCAGCCCGGTCGGTTTGCCGATTCCCAACGTGCTGAAGAACGCCAGGAGACCGGAATGGAATGACGAGAAATTCAATCGCACTTTACAGGAACTCGCCTGGAAGACGGTCGTTAACTATTCTCCCAGCGGCGTCAAGACGACGACGGAAAATAATGCTGGCGTCAAAGGAAAATATTACAAGCCGACAGGTATGGCACACAAATGGTTTACCTGTCGACTCAGATTGTACCGGTTCGCCCCTCTCTTGTTCTATGAATAATCCTTTTGTTCTAAAAAATGTAATACTAAGGAGCACCGCCATGAAAACCGCTTTAATCCGTTTCGCTTTGCTTCCCTTGCTGGTCGGCCAACTCGCTTTGGCGCAGACCGAGCCGCCCCAGTCTGCGGCACCTCAGACCGCGCCAGCAGCGGAGGATTTCAAGCCGTCGTCGCTTAATCAGCCCGGCAAACAGTATCCACAGGTCAACTCTGAAAGGCGCGTCCGCGCCCGCGTCGTCGCGCCGCAGGCCCAGAGCGTCATGCTCGATCTGGGTGGCGTAAAATACCCGCTGACCAAGGGCGAGGACGGCGCCTGGGTCGGCGTCTCGCGGCCCCAGGACGAAGGTTTCCACTACTACCAGCTCGTTATCGATGGCGCCCAGGTTCCGGACCCCGGCAGCCTGTACTTTTACGGCGCCAGCCGCTGGGGCAGCGGCCTTGAAGTCCCCGCCAACGACCAAGACTTCTATGCCGTCAAGGACGTGCCTCACGGCCAACTGCGTGAGACCCTCTTCTATTCCAAGAGCGCCAATGCCAATCTCCGCTGCTTCGTTTACACCCCTGCGGATTATGAAAAAGATCTATCCAAGCGTTATCCGGTGTTGTATCTGCAACACGGCGCTGGGGAAGATGATACAGGATGGGGCAGTCAGGGTCACACCGGTCTGATCATGGACAACCTGATCGCCGCTGGCAAAACCAGGCCCTTCATCATCGTGATGGCCAATAGCTATGTCCCCGGCGCTACCGGCCCCGGTCGCGGACCGGCTCCTGCCGCCCAACCCGGCGCGGCGGCTCCTGCCGGCGTTGCGGGCGGCGCACCGGCTCGCGGTCCAGGCGGCGGTCCCGGCGGACGCGGGCGTTTCAACTTCGGCGCTTTCGAGCGGGTCCTTATCGACGACTTGATCCCCTTCATTGACGCCAACTTCCGCACGCTTGCCGATCAGCCGCATCGGGCAATGGCCGGCCTTTCCATGGGTGGCATGCAGACCAGGCAGATCACCCTGGCCAACCTCGACAAGTTCTCCCATATTGGAATATTCAGCGGCGGCAGCATCACCCCAACGGATATCACCGATCCGGCCGCCTTCAAGCAGAAAGTCAAAGTCGTGTTCGTCAGCTATGGCAGCCGTGAGGTCACCGGAGGCCGTGGGATGGGCGCTAATGCCAAGGCCGACGTTGAAGCGCTGAAAGCAGCCGGCATCAATAGTCACTACTATGAATCCCCGCTGACTGCTCACGAGTGGATGTCCTGGCGGCGCAGCTTGCACGAGTTTGCACCGCTCTTGTTCCAAGACCAACCCCTTCCGTCTCCGATTGTACAATCAACGGCGGCGCCGACCCCGGGAGCCCCCGCGCCTGCCGCAACCATACCTGCCGCGAAGACTCTCCGGATAAAGGCCGGCCAGTCCACGCCATTTACGGATTCGAGTGGCCAGGTCTGGTTGGCGGAGCAAGGTTTCGAGGGAGGCGAAACGATTGATCGCGATCCGGAAACGAAAATTGCAGGCACCAAGGATTCGGGCCTGTTCTTGAGCGAGCACTATTCGATGGATTCTTTTTCCTGCAAAATTCCCAACGGCAAATATACTGTGAAACTATACTTTGCCGAGACATTCGACGGTGTTACCGGCCCTGGTGAGCGAGTATTTTCCTTTAATGTGCAGGGACGTGAGTTTAAGAATTTCGACATTTGGGTAAAGGCCGGCGGCTTCAACCGCGCCTACGTTGAAACAGTGCCGGTAGAAGTTACCAGCGGAATACTCCGCATTACCTTCACCCCACAGGTCGAAAATCCGGAAATCAACGCGATTGAAATAATCCCGCAATCGACTGCCGAGACCGGTGCAGTAGCGCCCGCGCTTGCCGTGAAGACCGTCGCGGGCGATGTCACCGGTACTTGGAAATCCGAATTCGACTCGCAGATTGGCCGCCAGCAATACACCTTCACATTCAAGCAGGACGGCGCTAAGTTGACCGGGAAAGCCAACTCGGAAGCCGGCGACCGGAAGCGGGAAGCCGAACTTAAAGAAGGCAAGGTTGACGGCGACAAGATTTCGTTCGGTGAGATGCTGAGTATACAAGACAACGAGATTCGCATCGACTACACCGGCAAGCTCTCGGCCGACGGCAACGAAATCAAGTTCACGCGTCAGGTCGGCGATTTTGCTAAGACGGAGATTGTGGCCAATCGCGTGCAGAGTGCGACGACCGCAACTGCGGTGGCCGCAAAAAGTATCCGGATCAAAGCCGGAAAATCCGAGCCGGTTAAAGACGCTGAGGGCAATGTCTGGCTGGCCGACCAGGGCTTCGAAGGCGGCGAAACCATCGAAAGGCCCGACATCCAGATTGCCAACACGAAGAGTCCCGACCTCTACCGGGCAGAACGCTACAGCATGAATTCATTTTCGTGGCCGGTGCCCAACGGGAAGTACGTGGTGAAACTGCATTTCGCGGAAACGTTCGAGGGCATCACCGGTCCGGGTGAGCGCGTCTTTTCCTTCAACGTTCAGGGTCACGAGTTCAAGGACTTCGACATTTGGGTCAAGGCCGGCGGGGCCTTGAAGGCCTACGTGGAGACGGTCAATGTGGAAGTCACTGACGGCAGAATCAAGGTGACCTTCACTCCGAAGGTCGAGAACCCGCAAATCTGCGCAATTGAAATCGTCCCACAATCGACGGCCGAACCAAGCGCAGGAGCCTCCGCTCCTGCCGCAAAGGCCCCTGCCGCAATTGCGCCAGCCACAACTGTGCCCGCCTTGCCGACTCTACGGATTAAGGCCGATCAGCCGGGCGTTCAAATAAGCCCCATACTCTATGGGCTGATGACGGAGGAAATCAACTACTCATACGACGGAGGGTTGTACGCCGAACTCATCCGCAACCGCATCTTCAAAGATACGGCCGGCGGTGGCCGCGGCAGGCACGGAGGCGCCCCGGAGCAGCCGCCCTCCGGTGCTCCTGCTATTCCTCATTGGACTGCCATGACCAAAGGTTCCGCCAAGGCGGCCATCTCGCTGGACAACGAGAATCCCATAAACACTACCGCCCTGACCAGCGCTCTGAAGTTTGAGATCGCCGCCGCCTCGGCCGGCGACCGAGCGGGCGTGGCCAACGAGGGCTTTTGGGGCATTCCCGTGCGGCCTTCGACCAAGTATGCGGTCTCGTTCTATGCCAAGGCCAGCGGATTCACCGGACCGCTCACAGTGGCCATCGAGTCCACCGACGGCAATACCGTGTATGCTTCCGGCACGGTTGACGGCATCGGGGCGGAGTGGAAGAAGTACTCGCTCGCGCTGACCACCGCCGCGGACGTCAAGCCGACGGCCGACACCCGGTTCGTCATCTCCGCGTCTTCGCCCGGCACGCTCTGGTTCAACCTGGTTTCGTTGTTCCCGCCGACTTATAAGAACCGTCCCAACGGCATGAGGCCGGACATCATGCAACTGATGGCCGACATGAAGCCCACATTTCTGCGGTTCCCCGGCGGCAACTATGTCGAAGGCTCGAACTTCGCCGCCCGCTATGACTGGAAGAAAACGATCGGGCCGCTTGAGGACCGCCCAGGCCACCCGGGCACTTGGGGTTATCACTCGTCCGACGGCGTGGGCTTGCTCGAATTCCTCACCTGGTGCGAAGACCTGAACATGGAGCCGGTGCTTGCCGTTTGGGCCTGCTATACGCTGAACGGGCAAAGCACGTCGGAATCGGAGTATGCCAAATACGCCCAGGAAGCCGTGGAGGAAATTGAATATTGTATCGGCGACACCAGCACGACATGGGGTGCGCGCAGGGCGAAAGACGGGCATCCGGCGCCGTTCAAGCTCCGCTACGTGGAAATCGGCAATGAAGACAACCTTGGCGGCGGACCGCGGACCTACGACGCGCGGTTCACGGCCTTCTACGATGCCATCAAGGCCAAATATCCGCAGATCCAGATCATTGCGTCGGCCCGCAATATCGCCCGCACGCGTGCTCCGGACGTACAAGATGAACACTATTACATGAACGTTCGCAGCGCTCTGACCCAGGCTAATCGTTACGATAACAAACAAACGTACAACCGCGAGACGGCGCCCAAGGTCTTTGTGGGCGAGTGGGCCACGCGCGACAACAAGCCCACCGCCGCTTGGAACGTGGCCCTTTCCGACGCCGTGTTTCTGACCGCCATCGAGCGCAACTCGGACGTCGTGATCATGTCGTGCTACGCGCCGCTGTTTGTAAACGTGAATCCCGGCGGGCAGCAATGGGCAACCGACCTAATCGGTTATGACACGCTGACGAGCTTCGGCGGCGCAGCCTATTACGTGCAACAACTCTTCTACAACAACGTCGGCGACGTCACGGTTCCCTATGAAATGGCGGGCGCGGACCTGTGGGCCGCGTGCTCCAAGGACAACAAGTCCGGAGAGTTGATTCTCAAGCTGGTCAACCGCCGAGAAGAGCCGGCGCCGTTGGAAATCACGCTGCAAGGCGTCCCGCCGGTCGGCCAGACGGCTACGGGTTGGTTGCTTACCGGCGGCATGAACGACGTCAACACCGTGGCCGAACCTATGAAAGTTGCGCCGAAGGAGATCAAAGTGAACGTCGGCGCGCCGAAATTCACGCAAGAACTGCCTCCCAGGTCACTGACCGTGATCCGAGTGAAGATGGCGCAATCGCAAGCCGCGGATCAGCCGGTTCCTGCACGCGGCAACGCGGCCGCGCCGGGCGCTCGCGGAGGCGGTGGACGAGGCGGATTCGGCGGACCCATCCAACTGGGTCCGGACGACAAGCCCGCGTTCGATGATCCGCCCGCCGGGTTCAATGTCAGGCGTGAGAATATCGCCCATGGCGAGCTGACGACAGTTCAGTATGAGTCCAAGACGCTCGGAACGCGTCGCCAGATGGTCATCTATACACCGGCCGGTTATTCGACCGACCGCAAGTATCCGGTGCTCTTTCTGCTGCATGGCATCGGCGGCAACGACCGCGAATGGCAGCGAGCGTGCCGCGCGGATAATGTCCTCGACAACCTGATAGCCGACGGCAAGATCCAGCCGATAATCATCGTCTTCCCCAACGGCAATGCAAGCGTAACTGCCGACGCTGGGGCTGGAGCCCGCGGGGCGGGTGCGGGCGCCGGCGCGCGTGGCGGGGCTGGCGGCGGATTCGAGGACTGGGGAACGCCTTTCGAGAACGACTTGATAAAAGACATTATCCCCTACATCGAGTCCCATTATTCCGTATATACCGACCGCGAACATCGCGCGTTAGCGGGACTATCGATGGGCGGCGGCCAGTCCTTGAACGTCGGCCTCGCCAACCTCGACACGTTTGCCTGGGTCGGTGGGTTCTCGTCAGCCCCGAACACCAAGAGTCCGGCCGAGCTGCTGCCCGATTCGGCGGCTGCCAAGGCGAAATTGAAGCTGCTGTGGGTTGCCTGCGGCAACAGGGACGGCCTGATCCGCATCAGTCAGGGCGTTCACAACTACCTCAAAGAAAAAGATGTGCCGCATGTCTGGCACGTGGATGGCAACGCCCATGACGGCACTGAATGGGCCAATAACCTGTATCTTTTCGCGCAAAAGATCTTCCGCTGATGTCATTCGGCCAATTCGTTAACCGTATTCCGTATTCGTAACTAATCCCTCCAGAGAAAGGAGCCATCGGCGTACGACCATGAAAACTTCCGTCTTTGCCCACCAGTGCCCGGACTCCACACCCATGAAGACTCACTTCTTGAATCTCAGCTCGCGCGCCAGCCTGCTGACAGCGGCGCTGTTGGCTATAGCTGTAACCGCCTGGTCCGCCGACACGTCGGTCGCCCTGAAAGAGGCCTACAAGGACTGTTTCATGATCGGCGTTGCGTTAAACCAAAGGCAGTTTACCGAACAGGACGCCAACGGCGCCGCGCTAGTGAAACGCCAATTCAACTCCATTTCGCCCGAGAACGTAATGAAGTGGGAGAGCATTCATCCCCGGCCCGGACCCGATGGATACGATTTTGCGGCGGCCGACCGCTACGTCGAGTTCGGCGAGAAAAACGGCATGTACATCGTCGGCCACACGCTAATTTGGCATAGCCAGACGCCGCGTTGGGTGTTTCAGGGCGAAGGCGCCAGCGCAATCACGCGCGAGGCGCTGCTCGAGCGGATGCGCGATCACATACACACGGTCGTGGGCCGCTACAAAGGCCGGATCAAGACTTGGGACGTAGTAAACGAAGCACTGAACGAAGACGGCACGCTGCGGAAATCGCAATGGTACCGGATCATCGGCGAAGACTATATCGAGAAAGCCTTCGAGTATGCCCACGAAGCCGATCCGGACGCCGAATTGCGCTACAACGATTTCTCCATAGAGAATGCGCCAAAACGCAAAGGCGTCATCGCCCTGGTGAAGAAACTCCAGGAGAAAAAAACGCCGATTAGCGGCCTTGGATCGCAGACGCATGCGAATTTGACCTGGCCCAGCGCGGAATTGCTGGATACCGCACTCACGGAATTCGCCGAACTGGGTATCCCGATTTCGATCACGGAACTGGACGTGATTGCCTCGCAGGGCGGCCAGCGCATCCGGAGTGCGGAGGTGTCGGAGAACGCGCAAGCTGTCGGCGGAGGCATGGTGGAAGCCGCTAATCAGAAGCTCGCCGACCAATACGGCAACATCTTTAGCGTCTTCCTGAAGCATCGCAAGAACATCAAGCTCGTGACTTTCTGGGGCGTCACGGATCGAGATTCTTGGCGGAGCTCTGGCAACCCACTGCTGTTCGACCGCGAGGGAAAACCCAAGAAATGCTTTGAGACAGTGATTCAAACGGCCTCGGAGGCTCAAGAAAAGCCTCGTTAATGACCACAGCAATCGTTCATAAAGAACATTGCTATGAAACATATCCGTAGGCAATACAATTTCTAAGGTGGTCCTTTAAAACAGAAGGGGCGTAAGGGATTCGATGCATAAGAAGATTAGATTTCCTGTTTGTTTGCTGATTTTATTAACTGCCAATCGGTTTCCGGTTCAGGGCGCAGAGTCCAGCCCCCTCTCGTCCGAGATCATCGAGAAATCGATTATGCGAGATTATCCTGGGATGCTTCATGATCCCACCGGCGCCCTGCGCTATCCGTTTATCACTCCCGGCAGCGTTTATGCGCGACAGCTCTGGGACTGGGATTCCTGGCTGTCGGATGTGGCGCTCTGCCAGATCATCCTCGACAAAGAGCCTAATGCAGACAGGCCGAAGATGCTTTCTTACGGCCAGGGATGCGTTCTGAATTTCCTTCAGGCCGCCGAACCGAATGGCTCAATACCTATCAGGATTCAAGTGAAACCCCGCTCTGCCGCGCAAGCGAGTATACCGCTGACCACGAGCGCCTCGAATATACATAAGCCGGTCCTGGCTCAGCATGCCGCATTCCTGGTCAAGCTCGATCATGGGAATGCAGAATGGCTGCGCAAAGATTTTACGACGCTTCAAGCATTTCAGAAGAACTACCGCGACCACCAATTTCATGCCGCCTCCGGCCTGTATTTCTGGAAGGACGATCTGGCCATCGGGGTGGACAATGATCCCGCAACGTTCTTCCGCCCGCCGAACAGTTCGGCGTCGATCTTTCTGAACTGCCTGATGTTTAAAGAGCTTGGAGCGATGGCTTACCTGGCGCGATGCCTTAAATTGGAACAGGGCGTAAATGACCTCTATGAGCGGCAAGCGGATGATCTGAAAACAGCGATCCAGAAAAACTGCTGGGACGAGCGCGACGGCTTTTTTTATTCCGCCGATCTGAATCTGCGGCCTATTGCCAACGAGCCCGGCATTTATCTGGGTTCGAGAATGGTTCTGCACAAAGGCCACCCGCGGGATTACGCTTGCTTGATCCAGCGCATTGAAGGATGGAGCGGATTTCTCGCCATGTGGTGCGGCATCGCCACGCCCGAGCAGGCCAAACGCATGGTCGAGGAGCATCTCAAGAATCCCAAGACTCTTGGCTCCACATATGGAATCCGCACACTCTCGAAGATGGAAAAGATGTACGGGCTATATGCCAGCAGCAACCCTTCCAATTGGAATGGACCCGTCTGGGGAATTTCCAACTACATTGTTTTCAGAGGCCTGGTGAAATATGGTTTCACCGATGAAGCTAAGGAAATGGCGAGCAAGACGATCGCATTGTTCGGTCAGGATTATGCGGCTAATGACGCCCTGCATGAATACTATAATCCCGATAACGGTCAGCCGATTATGAACAAAGGTTTCCAGAACTGGAACTACCTGGTAATGAACATGATCGCTTGGATGGAAACCAGACCCGTCGTGGAGGAGTTTTGAGTGAGTGATCGAATTCCGGATTAGGAAGATCCAAATGCAAACCAACAAGAACCTCGCGATGATGCACAGACACACCTTCAGTATCTCTAAAATATATCTAATCATTCTTAAAGAACATTGCCATGAAACATATCCTTTTTTCGCTGAGTTATTTGAATCTGCTAGCGCTGACCGCCGGCATCGTAGCGACAACGCCACCGAATTCCTTCGCGGCTTCCCCTAACGCGGCAGCCAGTTGGACAGCCGACAACGGCAACGGCACTTACTCTAACCCCTTGTTCTATGAGGAGTTCGAGGACCCTGACATCATCCGCGTCGGCGAGGATTATTATCTGGCCGGCACCACCATGCACATGAACCCCGCCGTTCAAATCATGCACTCGAAGGACCTGGTGAACTGGGAACTCGTCGGCTACTGCATGGATAGGCTCGATCTTGGCCCTGCCTACCGCCTGGAAGACGGCATAGGCATCTACGGCAGGGGCATCTGGGCGCCCTGCCTCCGCTACCACAATGGCATGTTCTACGTCTTCTCCAACGTCAACGGCGTGGGTCTCCAGGTCTTCCGCTCCAAGTCGATCTATGGTCCTTGGGAGCGCAATCAGCTGGACGGAAGGCACGACCTGTCGGTCCTCTTCGATGACGACGGCAAAATCTACATCATCTCCGGCAACCGCAGCCCCTATCCCATCGAAGAGATCGCCCCGGACCTCAAGTCGTTCGTCCCCGGCGTCCGCCACCAACTGGACGGCAGGATGGGCGAAGGCCACCACCTCTATAAGATCAAGGGCAAATACTACGACATCTCAGCCATCCCCGGCGCCACCACGGACCAGATGGTCGCCCGCGCCGACTCCATCGATGGGCCGTGGACGGTCGAGCGGATGGTCCAGGGCGAATCGCTAGGGGTGCCCACCGTGGCGCCAGCTCGCGTCACCGACCGCGACCGCGGCCTGACCCTGCATCAGGGTGGCATGTGCGACACCCCATCCGGCGAATGGTGGAGTATCATCATGTCGGACCATGGCAGCGCCGGCCGCATGGTCGCCCTGGTCCCGGTCACCTGGGACAACGATTTCCCGTTGATCGGCCTGCCGGGCAATCTCCGCAAGGCGCCGAATACCTGGATCAAGCCCAACACCGGCTATACCCAAGATCCCAAGCCGCCGTTTGTCCATGACGACAACTTCGACGGCGGCAAGCTCAATCCGCACTGGCAGTGGAACCACGTTCCTGATGACACCAAGTGGTCCATCACCGAGAAGCCCGGCGTGCTTCGACTCCATTCGCTGCCCGCCGACAACTTCTACGCCGCCCGCAACAGCATCTGCCAGCGGCCGCCGGCGCCCGAATCCATCATGACCGTTGAGTTGGACACATCGGGCATGGTCGCGGGAGACACGGCGGGTCTGGCGCTCTTGAGTTCACCCTATGCCTGGATCGGCGTGGTGAAATCCGCCGAGGGCACGACGCTGCAGATGCTCGACAACACCGGCAGCGGCGGCGGGCGCCTCGGCGCCACTGATGCCCAGCCTAAGGCCCCCACGATCGGGCCGACCAATCCTCTCGCGCATCTCTGGCTGCGCGTTGCCTGCAACTTCGATACCGACCAGGCCATTTTCTCCTGGAGCGCCGACGGCAAGGAATTCACGCCTCTGGGCAATCCCTTCACCATGACCTTCCAGTTGAGGACCTTCCAGGGCGTTCGTCCCGCCTTGTTCCACTACAACACGTCCGACCAGCCCGGCGGCTATGTCGACTTCGACAACTACACGGTCCAGGAACCGCGGGCGCGGGGCATCGAACGTGAGATTCCCATGGGTAAAACAATCGTGCTAACCAGCGGCGCCGACGGCAGCTTGCTGGCCGCCGATACGCAGAACAACACGCTGGTCAATATCGCGGCCGATCCGAACAATCCGGCCATTCCTCAAGACGCGAAGTTCCAGGTCATCGATGTTGGCCTAGGCCGCGTAGCGCTCAAGGCCGTCAATGGCAAGGTGGTTTCCGCCAGTGCCGACGGTGCGGTTTTCAAGGATCTGGCCGGCGCCAAGCCGGGTGACGCCGAATCGTTCCAGTGGGTCAACCTGATGCGCGGCGACACGATGCTCATGTCCCTCACCAACCATCGCTACCTAGCCACCAAACCCAACAGCCCCGGCCCGGTCACGGTGAATGCACTCGGCGCCACCGCCGCCCGCAAGAGCGGTGCTGAGTTCAAGTGGAAGGCGGTCGAGTTAGACGAGCCACTGACCCAGGATGCGGTTTACCGAAAGGAATGGCGATGATGTCCCAGGAAAACGATATAAACGTTCGCACAGGAAAAGCCAAGTCGCTTGTCACGAAATGCGCGGCTACGGTGACGTGGCCATGCCTGATGCCGGCGGATTCCGCGGTCGTGGGCCCGGCCGGCCCACCGCCGCATGCCTCCTTCACATTCACTGTGCTGCCGCATTCGTATATGACCTTCGTCGTCAAATGAGACCATGAATCTTTCAATCTTATAAACTCACTTTTTTAAAGGACTAACCCATGAACCGATCCAACCTCTTGAGCGCCGATCCAAAGCTCCCGACTCGCAGTAGATTGCCAAGCTCCGGATGTTCTTCCCTGGCATTGGCCGTTGTCTCCCTGGTCTCAATCGTAAGTCTGCAGGTTTGTGCTTCATTTGCGTTTGCGGCCCAGGAAAGCTGCGATTGCAGTCATCCGGTGGACATAAGCGGAGATTTTAATCATCGCAAGGACGATGCAAAGGTCAAAATCCAAGGCGACGACAAAAACGAGGCGGTTTTTCGAGAAGAAATCAATGGAAATAATTTCAAGATCACTATCTCGAATTTGCCCGCCGGAAAATACACCATCACCATTGGCGAAGTTGAAACCCTGTTGAACAATTCGGGAGAAAGATTGTTCAATGTTTCTTCTGGCGACGTTTCTCTGGCCTCAAACTTCGACATTTTTGCCACAGCCGGCGGCGCAAAAAAAGTTTGCAACATAACCGGCAGAGTCGAACACGAAGACGATTCGCTCCATGGACCGTTGACGATTACTTTCACGGCCGTCAAAAATATCGCAAAATTCAACACTATCGAGATAAAGGATGCTTCGGGCGCTGCGGTTGTCGCTTTCAACGCTTCACGCTTTGCGGATGCTTTTTCGGCCGAGGCAGCCCGTATCCCGGAAATCAACGAACCGCCAATTTGGCGTGATCCGGCACAGTCTTTGCAGTCGCGCGCAAACGATCTGATCCGCCGGATGTCGCTGGCGGAGAAAGTCGCTCAGTTACGCAACGGCGCACCCGCAAACCAAAGGCTGGGCCTTCCGGCTTATGACTATTGGAACGAAGCGCTGCATGGCGTGGCAAACAACGGCATCGCGACCGTGTTTCCGCAAGCCATCGGCATGGCCGCCGCGTGGGATCCGCAATTACTTCAGCAGGAAGCGTCCGTCATCGGCGTCGAAGGCCGGGCGAAATTCAACGATTACGTCTCCAAGCACAATGGCGATAGCAAATGGTTCAGTGGCCTGACGTTCTGGTCGCCGAACATCAACATTTTCCGCGACCCGCGCTGGGGGCGAGGCCAGGAAACGTATGGCGAAGATCCGTTTTTGACGGGCACGCTTGGTGTGGCGTTCATCAAAGGGCTGCAAGGCGACGATCCGCAATATATGAAAGCAGTGGCTTGCGCGAAACACTATGCGGTTCACAGCGGCCCGGAGCCGGAACGCCATCGCTTCGATGCCAGGCCATCGGATCGCGATTTGTATGAAACGTATCTGCCGCATTTCGAGATGGCCATGCGTGAGGGACACGTTGGCGGAGTCATGGGCGCCTACAATGCGGTCGATGGCGTTCCCGCCTGCGCCAGTTCCTTCCTGCTCACCGACCTTTTGCGAAATCAATGGAAATTTGATGGTTACATTGTTTCAGATTGCGGCGCGATCAACGACATTTGGAACACAAGGGCACATCATTACGTCGATACGCCGGAAAAAGCCGCCGCTGTGGCCGTGAAAGCCGGCTGCAATCTCTGTTGCGGCGGAGATTACAACGCCTTGGTGCAAGCCGTCCAAAATGGGCTGATCAGCGAAAAGGAAATTGACCAGGCCTTGTATCACACTTTGTGGACCCGCTTCAGACTGGGATTATTCGATCCGCCAGAAAGGTGTCCGTATTCGAAGATCGGCATTGAACAGAACGACACGCCTGAGCACCGGCAGCTCGCCCTGCAAGTGGCGCGCGAATCGATCGTGTTGCTGAAGAACGACGGTTTGCTTCCCTTGGACCGATCCAAGGTGAGGAAGATCGCCGTGTTCGGTGAAAATGCAAAAGCCGTTAACATGCTATGGGGTAATTACAACGGCACACCCTCTCGATCGGTTACAATCTTTGACGGCATTCGCGAACAGGCCGGAGAAAACATCAAAGTAAATTATGCCCTGGGATGCCCGCTGGTAGTAAGGACCACTAACGCCGGCCGCCGCCAGGGAGTCGCAGGCGCCAAAGATCCGGGCTTGTATTTTAGCGAGCACTATTCGATGGAATCTTTCTCCTGCAAAATTCCCAACGGCAAATATATCGCAAAACTCTACTTTGCGGAGATGTATGAGGGGATAAGCGGACCGGGTCAACGCGTTTTTTCCTTCAATGTGCAGGGACGCGAGTTCAAGAATTTCGATATTTGGGCAAAGGCCGGCGGTCCTAACCGCGCCTACATCGAAACCGTGCCGGTGGAAGTGACCAACGGAGAATTCCGTATTGTTTTCACTAGCCAGGTCGAAAATCCGGCGATCAATGCGATTGAAATAATTCCGCAAATAGCGGCTGAGACAAGTGCCGGAGCCTCCGCTCCTGCCGCGAAGGCTATCAGGATCAAGGCGGGCAAGTCCACGCCATTTACCGATTCGAGCGGCCAGGTCTGGTCGGCGGATCAAGGTTTCGAGGGAGGTGCCACGGTTGACCACAATCCGGCAACGGCGATTGGCGGTGGCGGTCAACCGGCTGCCCCAACTCGTCCCCTTGCGGAACTTCGGGATGAGGCCCTTCGCATCGCGGCGGACTCCGATGTTCTGATTTACGTCGGCGGCATCAACTCCCAACTCGAAGGCGAGGAAGGGAATGTGCGGGGCACTAGTGGTGTCGAAGGCTTCAGCGGCGGCGATCGCACCCGCATCGAACTTCCGCAGGTTCAGGAAGATTTTGTCCGCGCGCTCGACGAGACAGGCAAGCCTGTCGTTATGGTCAATTGCAGCGGTTCCGCAATGGCCATTCCATGGGAAGCCAAACATTTGCCGGCGCTCCTCCAAGCCTGGTATCCGGGCGAGGAAGGCGGACGCGCCGTCGGCGAGATTCTGTTCGGCGACGTGAATCCCAGCGGACACTTACCTGTCACCTTCTACGGCTCGACCGCGGACTTGCCCGATTTCCAAGATTACTCGATGAGCAACCGGACCTATCGTTACTTTAACGGCAAGCCCTTGTTTGCGTTTGGTCACGGTTTGAGCTACACCAAGTTTATTTTACAGGATGGCAAGCTGGATTCGGAAAAGATTCCCGTTAACGGCATAGCGAAGGTGTCGTTTAAGATAGAGAACACCGGCAGTCTCGACGGAGATGAAGTGCTGCAAGTCTATTTCCGCCACGTCCGCCCCAACCAAAACTCTCACTGTGCGGTTTTACCCGTGTGCATTTGAAGCACGGCGAATCAAGCCGTGTCACGGTTGAAGTGCCCGCCACGCGCCTGCGTTACTGGGACACGGATAAAAAGCAATACACGGTTGAGCTAGGCGACTATGAAATTCTCATCGGCGCGGCGTCGGACGACATCCGACTGAAGTTGCCAATGACAATTATCGCGCAGTGAGACCAAACAACAAAACAAGATAATGAATAAGCTGGGAAAAAACCGATGCTCCGTTGCTCCATAATCGTTATCTGTATGTCGATAGCCTCACTCGCGCAAGGCGGTGTCGAGTTTTACGTCGCGCCCGGCGGCGACGACGCTAATCCCGGCACGCGCGAGCGTCCTTTTGCCTCGCTGGACCATGCCCGGCTTGTTGTTGCCCGGCGTGCCGACCGCTCTGGGCCTGTTACAGTATTCCTGGCCGAGGGCACTTACTATCTGCCGGATACGCTGGTCTTCCAGGCCGCCGACTCCGGCAGCAAGGACGCCCCCATAACTTATGCCGCGCTGCCAGGTCAGACACCCGTGATCAGCGGTGGTCAGAAACTCCAGCTTTCCTGGTCCTCGTACAGAGACGGCATTATGCAGGCAGCAATCCCTCCCGGCACGACAGCCGATCAGCTCTTCGTAAACGGCCAGCGCCAAATTATGGCGCGTTATCCTAATTACGATCCAAATGTTGCGCAGTTCAACGGCACCGCCGCCGATGCTTTCGGCGCCTCTAGCGCCGTGCGCTGGGCGGATCCTGCCGGCGGTTTCATGCACGCCATG
>JBEKZY010000095.1:0-15537 GCA_049509395.1 Thermoguttaceae bacterium
GGAAGTCGGACGGCGAGCCAGGTTGGATTACGATCTGGCGCGGATGGCAGAAACTGTACTTGCTAGTTCGCGGTGCAGAACTCGCAAAGGATGTTATAAAATGTGGGTAAGGACAAGGCGTTGACGCCGGGTCGGCCGGCCCCCGCTCCACTCTCCCCTCTCCCTTTGGGAGAGGGGCAGGGGGTGAGGGCAGATTCTCGTTCCCAGGGCTCCGCCTGGGAACTCAACTCCCCTCGCCGGGCACCAACCGATGTAGTTAGTGACCTAAATTGATTTTTGTGGAGGGGGCGTCGGACGCCACTTCGGCCGTTTTGAATTTCACCTCTTTTCTCGCGAAAACGCTAAGACGCAGAGATTTCGGTTTAGCAATATCCTTTGAGTAATATGGGAGGGTGATTGTAGCAAAGTGGTTGGCACAATTTCAAGTCAAAAAAAGTATATTTGTCACCTGTCTAACAAAAAAGCGAATAACAAAGATTCCAGACCTCCTTTTCCCCTTTCGACCCCTTTCCCCCTTTTCCACCCCCAGAATGATTAACAGACCCGGCGCAATTGCAAGGTGACGAGAGGAAGGATCATCACAAATGAATGGCTCAGCCCATTTTCTTCCGCCGTGACGGGAAGATTGCATGTTGAATTGTGAGATGGCAAAATATGGTCCGATATTTCAAGGCGCTAACAGACAGGTTACTCCTTCGAAATATTGCATCAATGGAAGATATCTTGACATTTGGCGATAGTCAACTAAGTTGAGGGACAGGTGCGATTCTGCGCTTACTTTGGAAAGCGGTTTCCAATCCGGATATGAGCTATAGGTCATACGCGGGAGTGCCTTGCAGCCGGGATTTCGATCAGATACGCCAGAGGGGCAAGCGAAACCATGAACGACAAGGACTACCCATATAAGGACGCGCACTGCGACCTTCTCATGAAAGAGGGCATTGAGGGTCTCCCGGACGAGGATGCTGTCAATCGCACCATCTCGCTTTCAACACTGGCCATAGAGATTGGACGCAAGGATTGCCTTGAGCGCGCCCTCGCTTGGCACGAGGACCTAGAAAGAAGGGAAATCTGTGACGAACTGGCGATTTTCCTCGATTTCAATCGCGCGAACGCAATCGCGGGAAACCGGTATGGCACCCATTGGCAGTGGGAGCAGCCCACACTGGTGAGAGAGATTTTCTATCTTCGCCGTGCGGTGTCTAACCCATGTTTCAGCCGGGTTCCCGATGTCACCCGATGCGCGGTTCTAAACAATCTTGGCAGCCGCCTGCGCGTTGCAGGTAGGCTGGTGGACTCCCTGGAGTATTGGCGGCGAGCGCTCGAAGTGCAACCGAACTTCGGAATGGCACTATGCAATCGAGCTGGCGGCTTGGTTAATTATGCCAAAGCTATTGAGGATCCCGGCAAGCGGGCTCTCTTATTCTTGGTGGCACACAAGGAAGCGTCGGCCGCTCTTGCATCAACAGCGATCTACATGCATCCGCATGATGAACACACTCGAAAAGCTGCTAAAGGACTCAAGGAGTGGATCGAGTCCTTTCTGGACATTGAAGGCATAAGTGCGATTGACCCTCTGACGTGGGAGGATACGTCGACTACTGAGGCAGAGCGCGGCTACCGTCGCTGGTGTCTCGCCAACCGCCTTTATCTGAACGAAGCCAACGACCTAGGCCAGCATACTGTGGCCACCACCGACACACTGGTACTGCCGTCTCATGTTGTGTCGGTTGATGCGCCCCAAATTTTCGAGAGCTTCTTCGACCAGATGAAGCAAGAATACGTGTCGGCGCGTTGGATGTTGTATGAGGGCTTGAGCGCGGAGGCGCCCCACTTCTCAGACAGGGATGTGTACCTTTATAAGACTGAGCCTCATCCAAGGCTTTCGCTTGCTATAGAAAGGATTAAAGCTGCCTACAGAATTTCGTATTCTCTCTTCGACAAGATAGGTTTCTTCCTGAATGGCTACATGAGCCTGGGTATCCCAGAGAGAGAGGTCTCGTTCCGTAGGCTTTGGCGTTCTGGTGAAAAACAACCGATAAGAAACGAATTCGACCAGACTGGGAATTGGGGCTTATGCGCATTGTACTGGCTCGCCAAGGATTTCTATGAGAAGAAGAACGACGAGGTTGCCGAGCCTGAAGCCCAATCCCTGAGCGATATACGAAATCATCTCGAGCACAAATATTTACGAATTGTGGTGGATGAACGTGCAAGCAGTCCTCCTGATGATTTAGCATTAATTGTGTCTAGTGAGCAATTCGTGGCCAAGGCCCTACATCTTCTGAGACGTGCCCGTTCAGCACTCATCTACCTCGTCATCGGTGTTGGATTGGAGGAACGCAGGCGCCAAACTCGTTACAACGGTATGCCTATCGAAGAATTACGCCGGCCGCCTGAGCTTCCCGATGCCGATAAGATATAGCGCATCGGGTGCCACTGCTGGCTTGCCCAGCAGTGTGTTCCTTGCCCACTGCCCACCGCCCACTTATAAAATCTCCCCTCCCCCTTTTTCATCCTTCATTCTTCATTCTGCATTTTTCTTTCTTATTGCGTCCTATATTGCAAATAAACTATCCCACGGCCAAACGACTAGCAAACTTGGCTGGAACAGCCGTGTCTGCGGCTGAATGAGGATCATTTGCAAAACGGAATCAAGAATACCTCAACGTTCACTATCCTAATCAAATTCCCCGGGCAGGTCGCGCATCTTGCGGATTTGCACGTGGGAGAGGGCGTCCCGGAGACTATGAGAATGGTGTAGGTCCCGTCCATTTCCTTGATCGCGAAGACCCCTTGATTTTGAAGGGAGAGTTTTTTCGAGTAGATATCGGGCTTATAAACTTCGCCGTTTCGCAGGATTATTTCCAAGATCGCGTCTTTCGGTTTTTCCGCCCACAGTTGTGCAAACGTCCGGGCCATGGAAGGCGCATTGGCGGTCGAACCTGCTTGCAGCCTGGCCGTGGTGGCGGCGCTGGTCTTGATGGATGTAGAGGATTTAGGATTCACTAATACGGCGGCGCTGGATTCGCCCGGGTTTTTTTTCTCCAAGGCATCCAGCGAAATATGCGAATCGGCCATCCCGGGGATTTGGCCCGACGAGGCCGACTGATGGACCGCCGATCTTTCAGACGTTCCGTTTGAGGGAATGAGAAATTTCACCCCGCATTTCGGACATTTAGCCTCTTGTCCCGCCCGATCGTCGGAACAGCGGATTTTATGATTATTAGGACATAAAAATTCGATCACACTGACCTCCTATTGCAAAACAGCCCGAATATGTCGAATCTCTCTCACAAAGAGAGTTCTTATTGTTTGCCATTTCGGCCGGCTAGTGATCTAAAACTCAAGTCAATAATGTATTTCGCGTTCCTAAAGGCTCTTCTCGATTCCTCCGAATCCATTGACAGTGTTCGTCCTAAAACCTGGTTTGTTGGGTCGGCAGTTCAACTGCCGCCCCAACGGTCTTTCCTAAAGGCTCTTCTCAATTCCTCCGATTCCATTGGGAATATAATCCAAAACCCACCCATGTGGGTGGTATAATTATTGATTGTGCGACTGGGAAACCACCGTTTACCGGCCCGGGATACCCAAGACCCATAAAACAGGCCCAACGAACGTTTAAAACTCGAATTTCGAGATGAGGGTATCGCCCATTTGCCGTGGCCGACCTATTTTTATTGATACTACTTTATCGAGAAGGCAAATACAATCAGAATTTTGGGAAAATTTCAGTGTTTTATACCCGTTCATCCGCCCACATTCCTTGACTCTGACGCGGGGTATAGGAAACTTTAGGATATGGAAATAGTTCGCGGAGGCACTTTGTATATGTAGCAGGCACACTCCGTGTGCCGTCTGTCCTTAAACGTATAGATACGAAAACATCGGAAACGGCACACGGAGTGTGCCTACTACATAAAGATCGGAAACGGCACACGGAGTGTGCCTGCTACATAGCACGTAGCGAACGTTTACACGAATGGAATCTGGGCACAAGGGTCGCGAGTTGCCGCATGTCAATTATTGTTGTTTGTCCAAGTTGCCGGAAGCGTTATGCGGTAAATGAAAAATTTGCCGGGAAAACCGGGCACTGCCCGAATTGCAAGCACCCGATCAGGGTTCCGGCACAGTCGAGGGAAGTTAAAATCCGCACGCCCGAACCATTCGAGAACGGCGGGCGCAGCACTACCGACCAACTGGTCCTGAGGCCCATCGCCCGGGAGGAGACCAAATTCAATCCCCTGGCGGCCGCGGGCATCGCTTGCGTTGCGGTGGCGATTTTTGCCGGTGCATTACTGGGTGGGAAAATAGGGCTGCTTAATAATCACCACTTCTTCGCCGCCGCGGGATTGGCGCTCGTTTCACCCTTATTAACCTGGGCCGGTTACAGCTTCCTTTACGACGACGAATTGGAGCCCTATAAGAGCAAATCGCTTTTCATCCGATCGGCAATTTGCGGATTGACTTACGCCCTGCTGTGGGGCGTGTTTGCTTACGTGTCCGATATTGTCTTGACCGGCGAGGTATGGAATTGGGTATTTATCGCCCCGCCGTTTTTAGCCGCCGGCACGATGGTTGCGGTAACCGCCTTCGATCTGCAATTCGGCAATGGCTTTTTCCATTATTGCTTTTACCTCTTGGCGATCATCCTCCTCCGCTGGACCGCCGGGCTGGGCTGGATTTGGGATATCAAACCTCCGGCGTAAAGGATGAAGCAGAAGGGATGAAGGATAAATTAAACTTAATGTGGTATCGCACTGCACACTATCCACCGCCCCTTATCCCCCATCCTCTGTCCCGCTTTATTGTCCCCGGTTCACTGTCCACTTACCTCTACCCAATGTCTATAAATATGTTAACATAACTATTCGTAATTCATCATTCATAACTCCACACTCTTCACTCTGCCCTTTACATCCTTCACTTTCCCATGTCTTCACTGCACGACATTCCCGAGGTTGTTGCTTTGGATTCCAGGCGCTCGATGGTGCGTATTCCGCCGGAGGTGGACGTGCCGCTGACGACCCGGGTGAGGCAACTTATCGACGCCGGCGATTTCCGCCGCCTTGCCCGGATCAGCCAACTGGGGCTGGTGTCGTTGGTTTATCCGGCCGCGATCCACACCCGTTTCGAGCACTGCCTGGGCGTGTACCGCTTGGGATTGCTGTATCTCAAGCAGCTTTCGCACGACGAGCGATTTTCCGCGGCTATCCGCCCTGAACAGGCCGAGGTATTTATCGCGGCCGCCTTGCTGCACGACCTTGGGCACTGGCCGTTTTGTCATCCCATCGAAGATATTTGCCTGCCCAGCGTGCCCAGCCACGAGCTTTTCGCCAACAGCTTTATATTGGAAGGCGAAATCGCCGACGTGTTGCGGCATGATTGGGACGTCAATCCGCGGGACGTTGTGGCGCTTTTGAGCGAAAAACCCCGCGACGCCGCCTCGCGGATTTTGCACAGCATGATTTCCGGGCCGATCGACATCGACAAGATGGATTATCTGTTTCGCGACAGCCTGCACGCCGGAGTGCCATACGGCCGGCACTTCGATCAGCAGCGTCTCCTGGGCAGTTTGTGTTTGAATCAATCGGGCGACGGTCTGGCCATCACCGATAAGGGCAAAACAGCCGCCGAACTCATGGTTTTCGCCCGGTATGTGATGTTTAGCGAAGTGTATTGGCATCACGGCGTGCGTTCGGCCACTGCCATGCTGCAACGGGCGTTCTACCTGCTGCACGGCTCGCTGGACCTGGATGCGCTGTTCCGCATGACCGAGCGGGAAATGATCGAGGAGTTGCTCGTAGCCGGCGAGATATCTCCGGCCGGGGAATTGCTCGACGGACTTTTCGGTCCCACACGCCGCTTGTACAAACGTTTGGCGCAATACAGTTTTATCGAGCATCGCGATTTTTACGAGCGCCTGGCCCGCCGGCCATATCCGTGGCTGGTTGCCTGCGCCGAGCAATTTGCCGCCGCCGTGAGCACGGTCTTGGGCCGCGTGGTCGCCCCGCACGAAATCCTGTTCGACGCCCCGCCGGTCAAAAAGGAAGTTGAATTCAACGTCGATATTCATTTCCCCAAGGAAGGCGTATACCGCCCGCTAGGCGAAGTCTCGCCGGTGATCCACACCCTGGCCACCCAACAATTCGACGACTATGTAAAGCGAGTCCGCATCTTCGCCCACCCGCGGCTTATCGAAGACCTCCGCCGCTTGCCGAACCTGCCGGAATTGCTGGATCAGGCCATTACCCGCACGGAATAAACCGGGTGAATAAACGCGCCCTGCTAAACTATTTCAGGCCAAATTCCGCCTGCCACACCTTGCCATCCTTGTCGAAGTCCGCGTAGAACTCGGCGTCGAGATCTTTTAACGCATAACCATAGGCGGTAACAACGCCATTCTTGTCCTTGACAGTTATAGGCGGATTGCCCAGGACTTTCACAACGTCTTCGCGGCTATCGCCGATCTTGATTCCCCGGATCGGCCCTTTCCAGTCCGACCAGAAAAAGCAAATTTGGATCATCTTGTTGCGGACTCGGAAACCGTAGGACCCGTAGTCGCAAAGCACGTCGTCCTGGTCGGGCGTATTTCCGCGCTTGACCCGGAGGTCTTGCGGCGCGCCGTACTGAGCGAACATTTTCGCCAAACGGCCGCCGCAACTGTTGATGATCGTTGCGTCGGTGACTGCGTCTTTGGCCGGGGTGGAGGCGTTTTGGGCTTCGGCGCTCGTTACAACCAAGGATATCATCGTGACACATGCCATGATCATTCGCATATCCGTTCCTTTCGAACATGGGGTTGATTGAGATCAAACGAGGGTTTTCTAATTTTTAATCAGTGCCACCCTGCGAGTTGGCTGCTTCCTGGTTTTGACTCTTCCGATCCGGGTGAAGAAGCGCGCCCTGCTGCACTACTTCAGGGAAACTTCCACCCTCCACACCTTGCCGTCTTTATCAAAGTTCGTAAAAAAATCGGCGTCAAGGTCTTTCAAATCATAACCGTAGGCAGTGATAGCGCCATCCTTATCCTTGTCGGTTGAAGGCGCTTTGCCCAGGACTTTCACGACGTTCTCGCGGGTGTCGCCGATCTTGATTCCCCGGATCGGCCCTTTCCAGTCCGACCAGAAAAAGCAAGTTCGGATCACCTTGTCGCGGACTCTGAAACCGTAGGACCCGTACACGCAAAGCACGTCGTCTTCGTCGGGCGTATCTCCGCGCTTGACCTGGAGGTCTTGCGGTGTGCCGCACTGGGCGAACATTTTGACCAATCGGCCGCCGCAAAGGTTGATGATTGTCGCGTCGGTAACTGTGTCTTTGGCCGGGGTGGCGGCGTTTTGGGCTTTGGCGCTCGCTACAACCAAGGCCATCATCGTGGCACATGCCATAATAATTCGCATATCGGTTCCTTTCGAATTTGGGATTGGTTGAGATCAAACGAGAATTTTCTGATTAACCCTACAATCGTGTTCTTTCCGCAGGCAGGTTGATGCCGCTGCCCATAGTAATGCTGTCCATATAAATTACGTTCTGCCCGTTCGCTGTCAAGTGGCTGCGAGGATCGGGCACTGCCTTTAGAGCCTATCCCAAAACAAATGTGTCATTCTGAGCGAAGCGAAGAATCTGTGTGCAGAAAGATGGAAAACACCGGCAAAATAATAAAATCCAGCAAGATCCTTCGCTTCGCTCAGGATGACTTTTGGGATAGGTTCTTAATATTAATCTATCCTGCCAACTAGCTTGCTGAAATATCCGGGCACTTTCGCCACATAAGTTAAAGGCTGGCCGCTTGTAGGGTGTTTGAACGAAATGGATCGGGCATGAAGCGCCAGGCGGGTATGCGATCCACCGCCTTTCCCGTATTTATTATCGCCCACGATCGGGTGCCCAATACCGGCCAGGTGCACGCGGATCTGGTTTTTTCGGCCCGTCAAGAGATCGACTTCCAGCAGAGCAAAATCTTTTGTCTGCCGGAGCACTTTGTAAGCGGTATGCGACAACTTGCCTTTGGCCGTATCGGACGTGGAGTACACCACTTGGGCTTTATTTTCGGCCAGGTATGTGCTAATGGTTTGGGATTTTATTTTGCACCTGCCATGAACGACGGCCAGATATTTTTTCTCGGTCTCATTCCACCGGCCCTGCAAACGCAGCTTGGCCTGTTGGGTTTTGGCGAATATGAGTATGCCTGAAGCTTCCCTGTCGAGCCGATGCACGATGAAAACGCGGTCCCTGGACCTGGGGCGGCCCTTGCGCACATAATTCGTAAGAATAAAGTATGCGGTGCGTGATTTTTCCCTATCGGTGCCCACCGTTAAAAGGCCCGACGGTTTGTCCACCACAAGAATATCCCGGTCTTCATAGATTATTACCAATCCTTTCGCCAGCGGCCGAGTTTTGGGAGTGGAAGGTTTACGCATTGCGTTTCCTCTAATGTTGCAGGCACACTCCGTGTGCCGTCCGCATTTGACAAATCTTTAACGGGTAGCACCGGTTCTTGAACCGGTGTGGCCCACCACAAGAGGTTACTGAGAAATCTTCCACCCATTCAATAGGGATACCATCTGCTCGTCGATGACTTGTCGATGCCCACGCAGAATTCTTTTTTACCCTTACCACCTCTATCTCATAACCTATTTGGACTTCGTCCCACCGGTTCAAGAACCGGTGCTACCCTGCCCCTTTATTCCTTTTTCTTTTCCAGGCACCACATCACTCCGCCCCGGGTAGCGATGTAGAGGAAAACGAAACAATATAACACTGCCAGTTCACCCCCGTTTATGGTCGGGAAAAACTTCTGGCCGAATTGGAAATGCCAATGAAACTGAAAATAAGCCACTGCCATTTCGCCGCTTGCGATGAAAGCCGCCCAACTGGTTTGGAAGCCCACCAGTATCAGCAGGCCGCAAACCAACTCGATTAGCCCGCCAAACCAAAGTTGCGATCCCACGCCGGGCCGGAATTCGCTAAGAACGCCAAATATTTTTTGCACTCCGTGAAATGAAAACATTAATCCCGCCACGATCCGCAGTAATGCGTAGACCTGGTCGGTATACTTGGCAAGTAGGTTCATTTTACGTCTCCTTTAGAAGGGAAAATGGAAAAAAGGGAAAAAAGGGGCCATTCTACATTCAATTTAATAATCGGGATGTTCACTTTATTTTATCATGATGTCCCTTTAATCCCCTGTTGCCGTTTTGCCCGCCGCCTCCTGCGTAAAAGGCAAAAGATTTCGACCCGAAAATTTCACTTATTTAGCCGCTTCCTCATTCACGTCCCACAATTTGATCGTCTCGTCCACACTCTCCAAGGCCAGGGTCTTTCCCTCAGGTCTTAATCTTAGATTCTAATGGAGTCTTTGTATGCTCGATTTCGTGGCATCTCTCGGACTCATCTGCCAGAGAAAGGGTGTAATTTGTCTATCAAAAGCATATTTTAAACGTTACACCCCCCATACATAAGGTAACCAAAAGTACTTTTATTGTTGCTATTTGTCACTTCAGAAAAGACATATATCTTCTTATATAATAAGCAGTTACAGCACATTTTCCAGTTATCGCGAAATAGCTGACCCACAAAAAAATCGGCAATTTCGTTTCATGACTGTTGACATTAGAATGGTTTTCACTATATTAAGAGTATTAGATTTACCTCGTAAGATGTAATATAGAACCTTTTAAACGAGGCAGCGTTAGCACCCGCTCAGTTATGAACGCCTATTATTAGGCGGCTTTTCTTTTTGGGGTGCATTCTTATTTCGGCTGCATCAGTTGGACAAACTCCAACTCTGTTCGCTCGACTACATAAATCATCAGTTCTTCAATACTATTGTTGTGCCATTGAACATCTACATGTTGAAAACAACCCACGATCAACCTCTTCAGTAAAAATGAGAATTTAAAGGAGCATCCCAATGAATCGATCACTAGTTAAAGTTGGATACAATGCACTGCTCGTCGGCTTTATTGCAGTTCTATTAGGTTTCATAACTGCAACATGTTACGCGGAGATCATCCTCACAGATAGTAACGCGATGGCTCAGATCGATCCTGCATCTCAAGCGGGAATGCAAGCATGGGTTGTCGACGGGAAAAATTATCTGGTCAAACAATGGTTCTGGTTGCGAATCGGAGCGACGGCCGCTGAACAGTCGCTAGATATGCTTTCTCCTCCCGTGGTTAGTCAATTCGATGCCGCCGACTGTCAAATTGTGTATACTAATCCACAAGGATTAGCAGTCACTTTGAAATACGGTTTAACAGGCGGTGATCCCGGATCGGGTTTTTCCGATATGAGTGAAATAATCAAATTCTCAAATAAGGGTACAACAACGCTGGATTTGCACTTTTTCCAGTATGCCAACTTTACTCTGAGCAACGGCAACGACTCCGTGCTGTTTCTCAACCCTTCTCAAGTCGTGCAAAGCGCAACAGGCGTGGGCTTATCCGAGACGGTTGTAACCGGTTTCCCTCAACATCATGAGGCCGCAAATGTTCCAGCAACACTTGTTTCGCTTAACGATGGTTTGCCGACAACCTTGAACGATAACGATGGGCCGGTAACAGGCGATGTAAATTGGGCATTCCAATGGGACTTTACACTTGCTCCCAATCAATCGTTCATTATCAGCAAGGACAAAACCATAAATGTACCCGAGCCAACAGCCCTTGTTCTTCTTGGCGTGAGTATCGGTTGTATGGCGTTTAGAATTCGAAAATGGCGAACGTCAAAAGCCTGATCATCCGGTTCAGCAGGGCGCTATTAGAGCGATCAACATTTCGAATGTGGGCGATTAGGCCGTTAATTCTTTTCCTTACGTTCCCCAATCGCGGGCATAGCGGAAATCGCGGTCCATGGTGCGGTGGGAGAGTTTGGCGATTACAGGCATGCGGCGCTTGTAGTGGTTGCGGCGGATTAGCTCGATCACGCGGTCGATGAATTCGGGGGCGAAGCCGGATTGGATCAGTTCTTGACGGCGCAGGCGACGATCGACCAAAAGAACCAGCAAGCGATCGACTTCGGCGTAAGAAAAACCTAGTTCGCCTTCGTCGGTCTGACCGACCCACAGATCGCCGGTGGGCTCTTTGTGCAAAATCGGCTCGGGCAGGCCCAGATGGGCGGCCAGTTGATAAAGTTGCGTTTTATAAAGATCGCCGACTGGGTTTATGGCCGAGGCCATGTCGCCGAATTGCGTGCCGTAGCCTAAAAGCAGTTCGCTCTTGTTGCTCGTGCCCGCCACAAGGCCGCCGAAGGCCGCGCTTTGGTCGTAGAGCACGGTCATGCGCTCCCGTGCGCATTTGTTGGCCAGACGCATTTGGGCTGCCTCGGGAAAGGCGGCAAAATAGGCCTCGATCTGGGCGGTTATGGGCAAGTCGATCGTGTGAACGCCCAGATGATCGATAACCGCCCGGCTGTCGCGGCGGGTGGCCTCGCTCGAGGTTTTATAGGGCATGGTCACGGCCAGGACGTTCTCCGGACCAAGGGCCTTTGCACAGAGATAAGTAACCACGCTGGAATCGATGCCGCCCGATAGCCCGACAACTGCCCGCTGAAATCCGGCCCGGCGAATCTCAATTTGGATAAACCGCGTGAGGATCTCCGTAACTATTTCGCAGTTGATGCGCAAATCGGCTGCAATCGGTTCATTATTCATATCGGCGGCGCTTTATGCGTTGAAGTTCCTCGATAGTCAAAAGCAGTCGCTCGTCGCGGGCCAATGGAGTAATCATCCTTTGGCGGCGGAGTTCGGCCGGATCGAAGGCGGCGATAGTCAGCGATTCGTCGAGCATGGGGGCCTGGGCGATTATCCGACCGTCGGGTCCTACGGCCATGCTCCCGCCCCAAAAACACAATCCGTCCTCAAAGCCCACGCGATTGACCACTATGACTACCGCGCCCAGAAGTTGGGCAAAGGCCTTTGCGATCAACTCGTAGGTTTCGGCGGTGGCGATCTTGGGGCCGGCGACGCCCCGGGCAGGCGAATTCGCCACGCAGATAAGCAGATCGACCTCTTCAGCCTGCATGACGGCCGCCGCGGACAGATGCCAAAAATCCTCGCATATCAAAATGCCCACGCGCCCGAATCGGGCCGTGTCGAAGGCTTCGAACCGTTCGCCGGCGGCAAAATACCGCTGCTCGTCGAACAATCCATAGGTGGGCAGATAGACCTTGCGATGCCAATGCACGATCCGACCGCCTTCGGCAAAAAAGGCCGCATTATAAAATCGATGCCGCGGCGATTCCTCGACCATGCCGGCCACCAGCGACATTGATCCGGCCGCATGCACCAACTCACGAAGTTCCGGTCCGGTCCGGCTGAGAGCCAGATCGGGCACCATGTCGCGGACAAAATACCCTGTAAGCGACAACTCGGGAAATATCACCAGGTCGGCCTGATGGTCGCGGGCGGCCTCGATGCGCTCGAAATGCAAGGCGAAATTCCGCTTCCGATCGGCCAACGCCGGGGCGATCTGCGCCATCGCCACGCGCAAAGGGTTCGGCAGACCTTCAGCGGCGGAGGATAATTCCAAATCAGGCTCACTCGAATTCAAAGGCGAATCCACCAGTCGCATCTCCCTATCGTTATTTCCAATCCCTATAACACGGATTTAAAAACCGTACTACCAATCCCCAATTTCTATATTATAGCTTAACCAACGGATAAAATCCTCTGGGGGTGGAGAAACTCCTTTTCCGACGGTCGTTGACCGCCGGCTATTCATCAGAATGAATTATGAGTTCTGCCGTTCCCGGAGGTCGTTGACCGCCGGCTGATGAGAAATGCAAATCATATAGGGAGAAGTTAGGCTATCACTTTTCTCCCAAGACAACTTTAACGGCCTGCATCAAATTCCGCCGGGTGGATTGAGTATATTCGGTATCGAACCAAATGATTTTTCCCGATTCATCGAGCAAATAAATTCGAGGCAGCACTGACTTGGCCAGCTTGCCGAAAAAAGCCTTGTTCGGATCAAAAAAACAGGATAATTTCACGCCGGCTTTTATCAGTTCTTGCCGCACTGCCGCCGGACGGTCGCCCACGTTAATTCCAATTACTTTGACTCCTTTACCGGCATAAGGATCGGCCAGGTCGCCCTGCAAATCGTGAAGTGCCGCATCAGCCGCCAACCTGGTATAACTCGATCCGCCTTCGGACCATAAAAACACCACCATATATTTTTCGCCGTATTGGCTATCCAAGGTGATCTTGCCGCCGTCGGCCGTAAGGAGTTCTCCGTCAGGCATGATATCGCCCACGTTGACCAGGCAAGTTGCGCGGAGTGCATCGGACAGGCCGACTTTAGGGATTGTAAGAGGCGGGGGAGGCGTTTTGAGCTTGGAACGTTTGGATATCGGTTTGTCTTCTTTCTCAGCCACGATCGCATCTTTTTGCTGGACCTCATCGCTCTTCGCCAAAGATGACTCAGGTTCGATAGCTGCGGTTCGGGTTGACGATTTGGCGGCGGGCCGGCTGAGCGACGATTTTGTTCTTTCCTCTTTGGGACTCTCCGAACAGCCCAAAAACAGTGCCATGCTTCCAAATGTCAATAAAAGGCTTAATATTCGAAATGGTTTCCTTGCCATGACAATTGCTCCTCGATTTTGACGATGCGATGGTGCGGGAAATTATGAATTCCCATTGACTATCGTTTAGTTTCATGCCTGTCGGCCGATTCGTCAACGGGTATTTTATTAACGTTATTGAAAAGAAATCCGGTCCAAATCAACTTTAGACGTGGAGAATCATTACCTCGTCAACGGGTAATCTTGATTCCCAGTTCGTTGAGCTGTTTGGCGTCAACCTGGCCGGGGGCATTGGTCATCATGTCGGTAGCCCGTTGGGTTTTGGGGAATGCCATGCAATCGCGGATGCTATCCAGGTGCCCGAAAAGCATGACCAGCCGATCGATGCCCAGGGCGATTCCGCCGTGCGGGGGCGCACCATATTGCAGTGCGTCCAAGAGGAATCCGAAACGTTCGCGGGCTTGCTCCTTGTTAATCCCCAACAGTTGGAACACTTGTTGTTGAAGCTGTTGATCGTGGATACGAATGGTTCCCCCGCCGGCCTCGGAGCCGTTGATCACCAGATCGTAGGCTTGGGCGCGGCATTTTCCCGGATCGGTGGCCAAAAGTTCGCGGTCCTGCGGGCGGGGCGAAGTGAAGGGATGGTGCATGGCGGTCCAGCCGCCTTCCTCGGAGTCGTAGGCAAACATGGGGAACTCGACGATCCAGGAAAAGTGCATCTTGTTCGGATCGTAGAGTTTCAACTCGGCGGCCAGCCGTTTGCGCAGTGCATACAGCGCCTTGCAAGTGATTTCGAATTTGTCGGCCACGATCAGCAGCAAATCGCCCGGCGCCGCATCCAACCGCTGGCCGATTTTTTCCAGCAGGTCGGCGGAAAAATTCTTGGCGATGGGCGAAGCGAGTTTCCCTTCGGCATCGGCTTTAAACCAGGCCAATCCTTTTGCGCCGAAGTCCTCGATCACGAAGGCGGTCAGTTCGTCGATCCCCTTGCGCGAATAACGATCGGCCGCGCCCTTGGCGTTGATGCCGCGTACCCGATAGCCCGACTCGGCCGCCGAACGGAAGACGTTGAATTCCGATTGCCCGGCAAGATCGGTCAAGTCGGTCAATTCCATGCCGAAACGGAGGTCGGGAGCGTCGTGCCCAAAGCGTTCCATCGCCTCGTCGTAAGTCATTCGCGGCAGGGGCAGGGCCAGGTCGATATTTAAAATCTCTTTAGCCAAGCGGACCATCAATGGATCGATGACTCCGATAATATCTTCGGCGTTTACAAACGACATTTCCAGGTCCAACTGGGTGAACTCGGGCTGGCGGTCGGCGCGCAAATCCTCGTCGCGGAAACACTTTGCAACCTGGATATAACGGTCGTAGCCGGCCACCATCAAAATCTGTTTGTAAAGCTGAGGCGACTGCGGCAGGGCGTAGAACGATCCCTGCTGAATGCGGCTGGGCACAAGATAATCGCGGGCCCCCTCGGGCGTGCTCCGCCCCAGCATGGGAGTTTCGACTTCCAGGAAACCCAAGGCGTCGAAGTAATCACGCATTATCTTGATCATCCGGTGCCGCAAAACAAGCGTCCGTTGCATTTCCGGGCGGCGCAGATCGACATATCGATACTTCAGGCGGATGTCCTCGCCGGGCAGGTCCTTGCTCGTGGGTTGGAACGGAGGAGTAAGACTTTTGTTGAGGATCTCCAATTTTGCCGCGCGGACTTCGATCTCGCCCGTGATCAGCTTCGGATTTACCGTACCCTCCGGACGCCTGGCCACCTTGCCGGTCACTAGAATAACGAACTCCGACCGAAGCGTTTTTGCCAGATCCAGAAGTTCCTTGCCCCCCTCGGGGGCGAAAACTATCTGCACGATGCCGTAGCGATCGCGGAGATCGACAAACAGCACTCCGCTGTGGTCTCGATAGCTATCGACCCAGCCGCACAGGGTCACCTGCCGATCCACGTCTGTTGACCGTAATTCGCCGCAAGTATGTGTGCGCAACAATTTTACATCTCCACTA
>JBEKZY010000096.1:0-36406 GCA_049509395.1 Thermoguttaceae bacterium
GGCCAGGGTGCAAACGCCCGCGGAGTTTTATGACGTGGTGGAGAAATATTTTCCCGGGCGATAAACGGATAAATGCGGAAATAGTTGGTAATTCGGAGCGCCCCAAAGGCCGTTCTTGGCGGAATCATAAGTTAAGACTGGAGTTTTGCAAAATGCTCCCCGCTCCCTTTGGAAGAGGGGACTTTGATGTTCCTTTATGCAAAACTCCAGTTCAGACCTAATTTCGGAAAAACGTATAAGCTGAAGGGACGCGAAGAAGCCGCATATCGCATCTTGTAATACTTTGGTTTTTGGGATATCTCATGTCAGAAGGGTTCGCTACCTTGCATCTCCGCCCGACCAGCCAGTGATCGAAAGCCTTCGCTCGTGGAGCGGGATGCAGCTAGTACGCGGCCAATCCTTTTGTTGTGTGGATGTTGGGGTGGCAGTTTTACTGCAACCCCGGGGCGACAGTGCAACTGTCGCCCCAACTGAATTCATACGATTAGCTCTGGCCGCGTACTATTTGGTTCCGCCCAGGCGGTAGATGTAAGAGACCTCGATGACATCGCCCGCGGGGATTATCCGCTCGACGCGCAGCTCGATTCGGCCGTCGCTCTGGGTCTCGGCCATGTCGGCCGAGCTCTTCTCCAAAAGCTCGGCACCGGGCGGCAAGCGGAAAACTTCGACTTGCCGCACGCTGAATGGCGCGTTGGGAGAATGTGTCATGTGATACCTGAACTCGCCTGGCTGGCCTGTCGGTTTGATCAGCATAGTTATCGTTCCCTGGCAGTCGAGAACAAGGGTCTGACCCGTGGTAACCGGCTCATTCAAGGTGGCAACGTAATAAAAGTGATCGCCCTTATGCTCGGTTTTAAATTGGACGGGCCGCCCCTTGCCGTCGGCGATTTTCTCGATTTTGCAGATGTCGCTGCTCATGAACTGGTAGCTCATCATGGGAATCCAACTGGAGTTGCTAATCTCCTCCCTAGACGTGAACCGGATCGATCCGTCCGGCTGGATGTCGTTGATCTGGTTCTCCACGAGTGGGATGTCTTTGGTCTGGCCTTGCGTCGGCAAAGTTTGTCCCGTTTTTCCGTCCGCACTCGACAGTTTCCGGGCCATTTCGAGGATATTGGCGTCCGCCTTTTCCATGTCCTTGGGATCGGCACATTGGAGCGTTTCCGGGCTGGTTGCCCAAGCGACCCTTTCCTCGGAGATGGGCGGTTTTCCGTCCTGCTTCTCCCACCACTGCCTCCAGGCGTCCACGTCACGGCCGAAGTTCTCGCCGGTCAACCGCACCAAGGAAATCTGCGCCCAGAATCGCGTATCTTGGTTGTAGTGGTAGGTCAGGTGGACCAGGTCGGGAACTACGCTCAAGTCGCCGATGATTCCCAGGGCACGGCAGGCGGACTCACGGTCGGCATTGTCCTTCTCCTTCCGATCGGCCGCAATTTGCAGGATACCGGGGACCGCCTTCTTGCTGCGCATGGCCATCAAGGCATAAATGGCCAGCGTCCGCGCGCTCTCGTTGTCGCTGGAGAGTTGCCGGAGCCATCGCTCTTCATCGGCCTTTTGCTTGGGATCCAGGTCTTGCCATTGTGCCGCTTGCAGGAAACCCTGGTCGCTTACTTCGCTCAGGTCGCGAAACATCCGTTGGGCCTCGTTGAGTTTGGCATCCTGCGGAAACTCGGCGTCCCGCTCCCTGGCCTTTGCCAGCAGCCGGCGGCCAGCCTCTTCTTGATTTGCCGGATCCGTTAGTCCTAGCTGGAACCCCTTCAGATAGGATTGGCTCAGTTCGCACAGCGCTTGTTGGTGCGGGGTGGGCTGGATTTGCGGGCCTTGCGACGTGGACGTCGTCCTATTGAGGAAGTCCTGGAAGATGCTCGTCGGCAGCGTGCCCTGGAACACAAAGCTTCGATCGTTCACCACGAATTGAATAGACTTTAAAGCTTCGGCTATGGATGGATCTGTATTCTGGCGAAGTCCCGTCTCCATGGCTTTGTAGAACGTCGCGCATAAACCGCGGACCTCGTAGGCAATGCCCGTGTCGACGCAGGGGACGGAAAAGCGAAAGTGAATATCTTTGCCCGGAACTATGTCTGCTTTGACCAGAATGCCCTCGATCCCGTCGCACACGTCGTCGGGCAACAAGCCGCGCCACGACGTCGTGAGACCGCCCTGGAAGATGCTCGCCGGCAGAGTGCCCTGCATGTTAAAGCATCGATCGTTCACCGCGAATTGAAAAGACTTCATAACTTCGTTCATGGATGGAAACTGGCCGGCGGTCTGGGAGCCCATAACTTTGCAAAACGTCGCGCATAAACCGCGGACCTCGTAGGCGATGCCGGCGTCGACGCAGGGAACGGAAAAGCTAAGGCGAAGGTCCTTGCCAGCATCCATTTCGGCTTCGAACTGAATGGCCTCGATCCCATCGCGCAGTTCGTCGGGCAGGAAGCTGAGCGGCGTATAGCCGACCGCCGGCGTCGCCGACTTGAGGTCGTCCTGGAAGATGCCCTCCGGCAGAGTGCCCTGCAACACAAAGCATCGATCGTTCACCGCGAATTGAAGAGATTTTGCGGCGTCGGCGAACTGCGGATACCCGGCGCCGGTGGCTTTGCAGAACGTCGCGCATAAACCGCGGACCTGGTAGGCGATGCCGGCGTCGGAGCAGGGGACGGAAAAGCGAAAGCGGACGTCCTTGCCCGCGACCATGTCGGCTTCGAGCAGTATGACCTCGGTCCCGTCGCACAGGTCGTCGGGCAGGAAAGCCCGCGCCGGATCACCGGCCGCCGGCGGGGCCATCATCAGCCCGATCGCGTGCGACTGATCTAGTCGAGCCCAGGCCTCGGCAAGTTTGCCGGACAGTTGCACCGGTGTGCCGCGAACGAGAACTTCGCGGACCAGCTTGGCCGGTCCGATCACGAGGGTCTGCTTCGCCGGCAGGCAGAAGGCAATGGGCTCCTTCGACTGCTGGACGTGCAGCGTTACGCCGTGTATTGTCTCTTCACTCCAGGGAGACTTCCCCAAGTTCTTTTCGATTTGTTCTTTTGCTTCCAACGCGGTCACACGCTGTGGAACAACAATCTTCGCCACAGCGTGCGAGACGTCACAGAATTGAAAAAAATCACTATCATAATCGTGGGGGGTCGGCCACACGGGCGAGCCAACCGTAATGCGGTCGATGTCTTCGGCTCTTAGTCCGTAGCCTGGGCCGAAAGATTTTTTCAGCCAGGCTGGGTTGGTTTTGCGCAGTTCGGCCACGTCGGCCCAGAAAATACCCTGGCAACCGTCGGGCATGTAACGCAACACATCGACGGATGCGGGCGAGTAGCGCAGCACGCCGGATGCGGGTGTAGTTTTCGGCTTTTGAGGTTGGATCCCGAGCGGTGTACCCGGGGCGGGCTCCGGCGCGCCAGTTGCGTCGCCCACTGCTGCGCCGGTTATGGCCCCTAACTGAGCGCCCAATTGAGAGCCAAAATCGCTCTTGGCCGACTGTGTCTGGGGCGCAGTTTCAGCGCGGTCCTTTTCAGCCGGTTCCTTGGCGACGAGATCCAAACGGACCAGGCAAAGCAATGCCAGGCCCAACGCGATTCCGAGAATCGTTGTTTTCTTCATGATTGAGTCTTCCTTGACTTGGGGACTGAGTAAACGTTGAACGCGAACGGAAAGGCCGCGGCCCGAGGCAGCGGCGTGATACGACGGACGCGGCCCGCAGGCGGCGTCCAATTGGAGCAAGGCCCTGGCATAGGCGCGGCATCCCTCCAAATCGGCTCCCTTGGCAACTTCGTCGCAGGCCCATTCCGCCGCCTCGTCGAAGCGGCGCACGGCCAACCATGCCAGCGGATTGAACCAGTGAGGCAGCATCAGCAGGCGGACGAAGATCGACTTTAGCAGATCGCGTCGCTCTAGATGCGCCAGTTCGTGCCGCAAGATGCTTAGCCTGCCTTCCGGCGCGAGGCGCTGCCACAACCCAGCCGGTACAACCAACCGATAACCCCGCGGCACAAGACAAAGCAGCGGGCCGACATTTGCCGTGACCCAAAGCGGCACGCCCGTGTGAACGTGATGCCGCGCGAGTAAATCGTCCCATTCCCGCACCCAAACCTCTTCGACAGGGTGCGTTGCGTGCAGGCATCGGAGGAATCGCAGATAACTGACGATGGACGCCCCGGCCAGAGTGAGCATCCCGGCAGCCCAGCCTCCCAGGATCGCCACAGGCCAATTCCGGCCGACTATTGCGGCCCAACTTTGGGCAGTCCGGCGATCAACGGGCCGCGGAGCGTCGATCGCATCATTCTCATGATGAGATATTGCAGGATGATGTGCTACGGCATAATTCTCTCCCGCAATCTGGATTGGAATCGGCGCCGGTACGGGCGCCGGACTTGGCAATGTAATCGGTGTTATCGGCGCCGAAGATACCTGTTTCACGACCGCCGGCTCGCAACACGGAATGGTCACCGGCAGACGCCACCAGAACCAACCCTGCAAAAGCACCAGGAACCAAGCCGCGCGATGGACCCGCGACGAGCCGGTACGTGCGAACTTCAGCAGAAGTTGCAGGGCCAGCGCTGCCGCCCCCAGAAACAGGCTCATCCTCAGCAACGTCACCAACAGGCTGGCAGCAATCTCGTTCATCGAGTGCCTCCTTGCGGTCTTTGGGGCCCGCCCTGATGCTCCGATTCGGAGATCAGCTTCCTCAGGGCGAGAATCTCTTCAGGGCTGAGCCTTCGACCTTTCATCAAATGGGCCACCAGTGGAATGATGCTCCCGCCGCTAACCCGCTCCAGCAGCAGGTTCAGATGGCCGGCGCTGACGTCCTCCGTGGCGACCGCTGCCCGATACTTGGCGGGCCGCTGGGACGTGCGAGCGACGACCCCCTTTTCCACCAAACGGTTCAGCCGGGTCTGCACCGTGGTATAGCCGATCACTCGCCGCAGGCCGTATTGAGCTTCGGATAGGGTGACCGGGCCGTCCCTCCAAAGCATCTGGAGCATTTCCAGTTCGCCGGCCGACAGCCGCCGTGATTTCCCTTTCTTATACATCGCAAACTCCCATTACTACCATTGTCGTGATCGGATTATTACGACTTGTGTCATAGTCGTCAAGACGAGTTTGCAGGAAAAATGCTTGATCAAGGTTGATACCTGAAAAGGTTAGCAAATCGGATCGCATCAAAGGCCGTTCTTGGCGGAATCCCAAGTTCAGATCTGATTTCGGAAAAACCTATAAGTTGACGGGACGCGAAGAAGCCACATCGCGCTTCTCGCACAGGCGAACTCATGCAAGCGATTAGCGATTGGGTGGATTCCGCAAATCTAACATTTGCGCCTTCCAAACCCTCCACAATTCCGGCATAACGCGCCACAGAATGACAGCATTTACCAGCAGTATAATCCAGAGAAGCGCTTGGGCAAACCACAAAGGTCCGGGAACGTTAGAAATGATGTATTCCGTTTTGCTATCGCTCATAATACTCAACAAACAACCTCCCAGAACAACACTTGGGAAAATAAACACGGCTACGATAGCAGAGAAGTACAGGTTCAAGATTGGGTAATTATTTCGGAAGCTTCGTCCGATGCGCGAACGCCAAATTAAAAATAGCACCCAGCCTGTAAAGATCGGCAGCATCGGCCCCCCGCCGGTGATAATTGCCTGTTGCCATGATTTGAGCGTCGGCCCGGATGTGCCGCCTGAATGGGGGTGCCCATGAATTCCCCAGAAGTCGCTACGCGCGAAGTCATAGCATCCGAAGCAAATTTCTCCCAAAGCGTGTCCCCCTTCATGTAAGAGGAGATACAAGAAGACCGCCAAGAAGGAAAGCAGAAACATCTGAAACGTGTAAGCGCTCACTCTACGCCGTCTAGGATTCTGGGATTTCCGAGCAGTGAACGCCCATACGCCCGAAAGGACCAACAAGCCCAAAAAAGTGCGCGACAAAATCTGCCATCCTGTGAAATGAATTGGCGGTTCCTCGTCGGCAATAACGACTAATCCCCCGTTGTCTCCGTCTTCTTGGCGCAAGGCAACCATGTAAGTCCCGGGGGGAATATCACGTCCACACGAGAAGCGGGTGGGTTTCGTGACGATGCCATTGTAGGAAAACGGGGCTCCGCTTCCGGAGATAGAAAGCCGCAACCGTCCAGAGCGCGCCCCGGGTTTCACCCCCACATAAAACCGGTCAAGGGGCCGCGAAGTCGTGAAAGACGTAGTGGCATCCGGTCTTCCTCCTTGGAGCTCCAACACACAAAGAGCGTGTCTCGCAAGATTGTCGATTTCAACCACTTCGTCCGTGTCAATCGCCCAAAACGCAAATGCGCCACAGAGAATGACAATGGATATAATGAGGACACTTTTTGCGTGTGCTTTCATCATCTTCTCCGAGAAGAGAAAACTATTCCTCCCGCCGCCGGAATAAAATATTTTTAATGATTCCCATTATTCTTGTCCTAGGATTTCCAAAGCATACCACGAATTGTCATCCATACTTGTAAACGAAATTTATATGTATGCAGTCCCTTGCTTGCGCTTCGGGCTGGTGTGAATTTTATGAATAATATGGGATAAATAATCCTTCTTGTTCGGAACTGGGAGCATTTTCTCTAACCTGGGTACATAATTGCGAAACCGCAAGCAGTTTTTCTAACCTGGGCACGCTATCGCGAAACCGCGAGCGGTTTTTCCAGGTCCTAGCCGCCGCCCCTAACTTTTCGCCGCTTTTTTCAAGACCAACACTGGGCAGTGGGCCAGGCGCACGACCTTTTCGGCCACCGAACCCAGCAGCAGACGCGTTAGTCCGGTCTGGCCGTGGCTGGAAAGTGCAATCAAATCGGCACTGATCTCTTGGGCGTAGTCGACGATTTGATGACCGGGGTCGCCGAAGCGAATGGCAACCTGGGAACCCTCCGCCGATTGATGGGCAAGTTTTTTTCGTAATGCCTGTTCGGCATGGACGGCACGGCTTTGGTCGTCGATCATTTCCCATATCACGCCCGGATCGTTCGGGGTAATGATGGGCAAAACATGGATCAAGTGCAAATGTTGGGGGTTATCAACAAGTTCCTGCGCCGTATCCAATGCCAGAAATGAATCATCAGAAAAATCGATGGGCACAACGATTGTTTTGCGAGGCAACCAGCTCATAAAAACCTCACGAATAAGAGATTGGACGTGATGAAATCAGTATAAGGACATGAATGATTTGCATAAATGGCTGAAAACGGTGCTTCTTTCAAACTGTCTTAGCCGAGATTTGCAGGATTGTCTCTATTTTATCTATTGTGAAAAGCCGTAACTGTATATACATCAATTAGTTACGATGTCTGAACTTATATTTATCTATGTTTATGACATTTATTATTGATATAAATGTAAAATATGTTAATAATTAGTTATGGAGGCAGTGCATTACATGATATTAAGGAGAAACAAATGAGTATACAATCTCCATCAACCGATCCTGAGTTTCTCGATTTGCTTCGGACAACCGGGCCTTTGAGCGTAGCCGAGCTTGCCGACGCCATGGAAGTCACGCCCACCGCGGTCCGGCAGCGTTTAACCCGCTTGATGAGCCGGGAAATCATCCAACGCGAAGCCTTGCGCAACGGCCGCGGCCGGCCAAAGCATCGTTACTGGTTGACAGATAAGGGGATGCGCATGACGGGCTCGAATTTTACCGACCTGTCAATGGTATTATGGAAGGAAGTCCGCGGATTGGAAGATCCGGATCTGCGCCGGGATATGCTGCGGCGGATAGCCCAGGCTTTGGCTAACGGATATGCCAATCAGATTCAGGGGGATACTCCGGCCGAGCGATTGCATTCGGTGGCTGAAATACTGGCCCAGCGTAGGATTCCCAGCACCGTGGACGACAGTTCCGCTAATCCTTCCATAACCGCCCATGCTTGTCCATACCAGGCGTTGGCCGAGCAAGACCACAGCGTGTGCACAATGGAAAGGATGATGATCTCGGAAATGGTCGGTCAGGACGTGAAACTCACTCAATGCCGCCAGGAGGGGGATGAGCAGTGCCGGTTCCAAGTCGGCTAGTAAATAGTTATACTAGTCGGTTTGGACGGTTTTGCTCATATTATAGGCATTTAATACATAGTGAGTAGTTAAATGACACGGCCCTGGATTGAAGCGCTAGTTGATGAAAACGTAGCCACCACGACCCTGGAGCAGGCCCTGAATTGGGCTAAACAAGGCAGCATTTGGCCGATGACCTTCGGGATAGCCTGTTGTGCCATCGAGATGATGTCGGCCGGGGCGGGAAGATTCGACCTTGATCGTTTTGGCGCTGGGGCGTTCAGGGCCAGCCCGCGGCAATCGGACTTGATGATCGTGGCAGGCACGATCACATATAAGATGTCCAGCCGGATTCGCCGACTATACGATTTAATGCCAGAGCCCAAGTATGTGATAGCCATGGGCGCATGCGCCATCGGCGGAGGGCCGTATTTCGAGCACGGATACAACGTGGTGCGGGGCGTTGACCTGATCGTGCCCGTGGACGTTTATATTCCAGGCTGCCCGCCGCGCCCGGAATCGCTGCTGGAAGGTTTGATGCGATTGCAGGAGAAGATCAAAGGCCATCGGATTGCCAAACTTCCGGCAAATGAGGCGCCGGCCGGAGCGGCCGGCCGCCGTGGTCTAAAAGTTGAAGACGAAGTTCCCATGCTGCACCAGTCAGGTTTTTTACAAACTGAAGAAAAACCGGATCTTGTTTTCAACCACCAGAAGGTGAAACCGCAATAATGGGTGACATTTCCGCACAAAAAATTTGTAGGGTGCGTGAAACGCACCATATTATTTTTTGGGAACGGTGCGTTTCACGCACCCAACGGATTGAGTAAATATTATGACCGAAACATTGTCCATCGTCGATCTACACGTCAACGTGGCCGAGAAGCCGATACTCAAGGGCGTGTCGCTGGAAATCCGCCGGGGCGAGGTTCATGCCTTGATGGGGCCGAACGGGTCCGGCAAGAGCACCTTGGGATTCGCCATAATGGGCCATCCCGGATATGAGGTTACAAGCGGACGGATCGAACTTAACGGCCGGGACGTTTTGGCGATGGAGCCGCACGAGCGGGCCCGGGCCGGATTGTTTCTGGCGTTTCAGCGGCCGGTGTCGATTCCCGGCGTGCGGATGGCCGATTTTCTCCGCCACGCCGCCACTAACATCCGCCACCCCGAACGCAAAGAAGGCGAGGATTTGATCCCCATGCGCCAGTTTCGCAAGGAACTGAGCGAAAAGATGCGGGAACTGAGAATAGATCCGGAATTTGCCAGGCGTTACGTGAACGAGGGATTTTCGGGCGGGGAGATGAAACGGGCGGAAATCCTGCAAATGGCCGTGTTGCGCCCGAAATTCGCCATCCTCGACGAGACCGACTCCGGGCTGGACGTGGACGCCGTGCGACTGGCCAGTCAAAGCATCGCCATGATCGGCGGGCATGAGATGGGGATATTGATAATCACGCATCACGAGCAACTCCTGGAACACAATCCGCCCGATTTTACGCACGTGCTTTTGGGCGGCCGGATAGTAGAGGTCGGCGGGCCGGAATTGGCAGCCGAATTGCACAAACAAGGCTACGACCGCATTCGCGCCGCGCATCCCGAGGCAGCGGCAGACGAAGCGGCAATGCTGGAAAAAAACGTGCCTTTGCAAATCGCAATCGCAAAGTGAGAACATTTGCTCGTTCCCAGGCTCCGCCTGGGAACGCTAAATATAAACAATAAACGTTCCCAGGCAGAGCCTGGGAACGAGGTTTTTGTTATAAAAATCACTTTATATTTTGACATCAGCGCAAGATATTGGAAACAACCGGCGGGTCAACATCCGCCGGATAACGGGTATAAACATCATGGCTACAGACATTCGCAATCCTGTCGTCGATCCGATCGGCGAGATCAATAAATACGATTTTCGCAACGAGGAAAAGTACGTGTTCAAGGCCCGCAAGGGATTGAACCGCGAAGTGGTCGCCGAGATTTCCGAGATGAAGGGCGAGCCGGCGTGGATGCGGGAATTCCGGCTGAAGGCATTGGAAATATTTTATTCAAAACCGATGCCGCATTGGGGCGGGAATATCGCCATTAATTTCGACGATATCTATTATTATATGAAACCCACCGAGGGACAGGTAAAATCATGGGACGAGGTGCCCGCGGAAATCAAATCCACCTTTGATAAGCTGGGCATTCCCGAGGCTGAAAAAAAGTTCCTTGCCGGGGTGAAGGCCCAATACGAAAGCGAAGTGGTTTACGGCTCGCTGAAGGTGGAGCTCTCGAAACAGGGCGTGATTTTCACCGACATGGACTCGGCCGTGCGCGAGCACAGCGACATAGTGCGGCAGTATTTCAGCACGATCATCCCGGCCACGGATAATAAATTCGCGGCCTTGAATTCGGCGGTGTGGTCGGGCGGATCGTTCGTTTACGTGCCGGCGGGCGTAAAAATCGAGTTCCCCTTGCAGGCCTACTTCCGCATCAACGCGGCGAACATGGGCCAATTCGAGCGGACGTTGATCATTATCGAGGACGGGGCCCAAGCGCATTACGTCGAGGGCTGCACCGCGCCCATGTACAGCACCGAAAGTTTGCATGCCGCCGTGGTCGAGGTGATCGCCAAGCAAGGATCTCGCTTCAGGTATACCACCATCCAAAATTGGGCCAACAACATCTATAACCTGGTGACCAAACGAGCGGTGGCCTATCGGGACGCGCTGGTGGAATGGGTGGACGGCAACCTGGGCAGCCGGCTGACGATGAAATACCCGTCGATCTACATGATGGAGCCGGGAGCCCGCGGCGAGATCCTTTCGGTGGCCTTCGCCTCGGCCGGCCAACACCAGGACGCCGGGGCGAAACTGGTGCATTGTGCCCCGCACACTTCCGGGCGAATCGTTTCCAAGTCGATATCAAGAAACGGGGGCCGCTCGAGTTATCGCGGCCTGGTCCGCGTGATGAAGGGCGCGAAAAAGTCGAAATCGAACGTGGTTTGCGACGCGCTGATACTCGATCCGCGCAGCCGAAGCGACACCTACCCGTATATCGAAATCGAAGAACAAGACGTGATGGTCGGCCACGAGGCCAGCGTGTCGCGAATCGGCGAGGAACAATTATTTTATCTGGCCAGCCGGGGAATGACCGAACACGAAGCGGCCACGATGATCGTCTCCGGATTCATCGAACCACTGGTCAAGGAACTGCCCATGGAATACGCCCTGGAAATGAACCGGCTCATTGAATTGCAGATGGAAGGAACCGTGGGTTAGCAATAGTGGACAGTGGTCGGTGTACAGTGAAGTTTATTGAGTCTCAGATTAATAATGTCACTAGCCGGCGGTCAACGACCGCCGGAACATTAGCAAATTCCCACCGGCGGCTGTTAGCCGCCGGCTATTGCGTGAGACATTAGTTTTCTGATTCTCAACAGCCGCAAGCGTGTACCGACTGAAGGTTGGTCGGCGAGCGCAATGATCGCCGATTATTCGAGAATAAATCTACTAATATTATATGGCGAGCGGCACAATCAATAATCAAGGCTTTACACGAGAAGCATTCGAGGCATTTTTATCTCAGCGCTGCGAACCGGCGTGGCTTAATCAATTGCGCCGCGAAGCATGGAAGACGTTTCTGGAGTTGCCCTTGCCTGACCGCGCCCAGGAAGAATGGGCTCGCACGGACATCCGGGCGTTCAAGCTGGATAAATTCGGCATTCCCGTTGCGTCGGCCGAGGAAAAACCCATTGCCAAGGCCCTTTTGACCGAAGGAGTGGATCTTGGCGGCAGCGCGGTAACCAGCGACAGCCAGGCATTGCCCACACGGCTCGACGCCGAACTATCGCGCAAGGGTGTATTGTTTGGAAGCCTGGAGGAATTGATACAGACCAACGGCGAGTTGATCCATTCATACTTGTTTACCAAGGCCGTGGATTATCGCGTGGATAAATTCGCGGCGTTGCACGCGGCATGCATGTCGGGCGGGGCAGTGCTTTACGTGCCCAAGGGAGTGAAGATCGAGAAACCACTGCATATTTTTTCCTCTATTTCGCCCGACGCCGCCGATTTCAGCCATACGCTGATCGTCCTGGACGAAGGCGCCGAGGCAACGGTCCTTTCCGAGACCGCCGGCCCTGCGGCGGGAAAAGGGGACAGGTCCAATTTGCCGGAACGGCCCGGAGGGTGCTTCGCACAAATTGGACCTGTCCCCTTTTCCGGATTGCACTGCGGGGCGATAGAAATCTTTGTCGGTCCGCGGGCACGCCTGCGATATGTCAATTTGCAGAACTGGGGCACTGGCGTGTGGCATTTCGCGCATCAAAAAGCCCTGGTAGACCGGAACGCCGACATCCAGTGGACCATCGGGGCGTTGGGCAGCCGGCTGGCGAAGGTCAATCAGCACGTGGCCCTTGTCGGGCCGGGCGGAAATGCCCAGGTCAACGGGGTGATGTTCACCGAGGGCAGGCAGCATCTATCGTATCACACGCTGCAGAGGCATCACGCCATGCAATGCACGAGCGATTTGCTTTACAAAGGCGCGCTGCAAGACAAGTCGCGGCTGGAGTGGCGAGGGATGATTAAAGTCGACCGCGACGCGCAAAAAACCGACGGGTACCAGCGCAACGACAATTTAATTCTTTCCGAAGACGCCCGGGCGGACTCGATCCCGGGCTTGGAAATCGAGGCCGATGATGTAAAATGTTCGCATGGCGCGACGGCCGGGCGCGTGGACGACGAGCAGGTTTTTTACGCCCGCTGCCGGGGCCTGACCCGCAAAGAAGCCACCCGCATGATCGTGACGGGCTTTTTTCAGCAAGTGTTCGACCGCATCACGATCGACAGCGTGCGACATGCCTTAGGCGAGGCCATCGGCCGCCGGATTCGCGAGTATAATTGAAAGGGGGCATTATGTCCGAGTTCTTTAGAGTATGTAAAATTGCCGACGTTCCCGATCCCGGCAGAACTGTGTTCGAAGTCGGGGACCATTTTATCGTTTTGATTCATATGGACGGCAAGTTTTACGCGCTTGACGACGCCTGCACGCACGACGGCGGCCCGCTGGGCGAGGGTTTTTTGGAGGGCTATCAAATTATCTGCCCGCGACATGGGGCACGTTTCGACGTTCGCACGGGTCAGGCAATGTGCATGCCCGCCGTTCACGCGACGACGGCCCACGAAGTAAAAGTGGAAGGCAACGACGTGTTTGTGAGAATAAAGGAAGACTAGATCAAGATGATTGCAAATTGCAAATTGCAAATTTAAAATTGAACGAGATGAACTTGCTCCCACGCCGGAAGGTGGAAATAGAATACTAACCACTATCAACTAACCACTAACCACTTTCTTCCCCATGCCCATAGCCGAAGAATCGATTCTTGCCGCCTTGCGCCAGGTCCGCGACCCGGAATTGATGATTAACATCGTCGATCTGGGGCTGATATACGGCATCGAAGTGGACGAAGCCGATGGGAAGTCCAATATCCGCGTCAGCATGACCATGACCACGCCGGCCTGCCCGTTCGGGCCGGAACTGATCCGGGAAGTGAAAGAGGTTATCGCCGCCTTGGAAGGCGTGGGCACGGTGGAAGTGCAACTCACACTATCCCCTCCCTGGACGCCCGACCGCATGACCGAGGAAGCCAGGGATGAATTGGGGATGTTTTGATATAAGTTTACAGTTCTCAGTTTTCAGTTTTCAGTATTCTGTTTGCTTTTTTCACATCGCTTTACAAATCGGGCCCCTCTCCCTTCGGTAGAGGGTTAGAGTGGGGGCGGTTGGCTCTTTTTTCGCCCTTCATCACGTCCCCCACATGTTGAAAGCGAATGTCATAATGCAGATAGACGATATCACTGTTGCAACTAAAGCAAATAAGGTCACATTGACAAATTTTACGGTCCAATGACGCGTTGGGAACATACAAGACAATATTACCAAGAAATATCCGGAAAATGCCAAGATAGTTGGTACAAGGAATACCAAAACGTCCGAATCAAACAATCCAAACCGATGTATCGTTCTCTGATAATACAGGCAAACACCTATTACAAAGTGCGCCGTACCAACAAGAGTTATTTTAGCGATATTCATTGAAGTGAAATACTCCAGGAACAAGCTCCCGGGCTAAACTTGTCGCATGATATTATTAACATAGCATACAATAATATTTTTAGTGGGTGGATTTCACTCCGATAATCGAGTCTTCAAGCGTTTAACGGCCAGGCGATTGCAGTCTTCGATGGTTTTTGGGGCGATGCTTTGGAAATCGGGGTGGTGGGAATTCTGAAAATCGACCAGGACCCAGTCGCCGGATTTATCGCAAAGGATCAGGTGCACATGGCTGGCCTCGTGTTTTCCGTCCGATGAAGGGCTTAGGCCATAGTCGGACAGCAAGGCATATTCGGTGGGCGGGGGATTTTTGCGGAGGAAATCACGGAACGCCCGGGCAGTATCCCAAAGAATCTTCTGCTCGTTGGGATCGCCTTTAATCTTGATATTTGTATCAATGTCGGAATGGTCAGCTAGGCAAATTTTGGCCTCGCTTATGAGTTTGGCCAGTTGGATTGCGGCGGATTTATCAGCGCCCTCCCAGAGGTGAATGGGATAGACTGTCAATTTGCTGGTCGCGATTTTCTCCTTCAGTACTTCCAACCGCTTTTTCATATCGGCAATTTCCTTGTCGGGAGGCAGTGCCGAGCGTTTATTCATAAGTTCGGCCATTTTTCCCTGAGGGGCGTTTTCCCGCATGGGATCGGCCAGGTCCCAAACCTTGTCCAGGCGCTTAACGATGAACAAGCAGGCGGTGAGGGGCTCGTCGGGCGGTTCGATTTTTTCTTTTTTATAGGTTTCGTCGTCGACCTTTTCGGAGAAGATCACCTTGCCGGTTTTATCGACCACAACAGTGAGGATATCCTTGATTTTATGCTCGGGGGCCAAAATTTGGGTGTACAATGCGTACTCGGTTTTAAGCGGTTGCTTCGCAACGAATTGGCCGAATTCCTCGGCCAGCTTTGCCGGATCGTCGGATTTTGGAGGAGAAAAAGGCGTATCGGCAAGTTCGATTTTATCCATGCCCGCCCGCTCTAAAAACACGCCCAGCACCTCGGCAATCCTCTGGGGAATCGAGGGAGGGGTCATTTCCGCGGGTAGAATCAACGGGGGATACACAGTCACCGATTTTAATCGGGTTTTGGGCGTGGCTTCTTCGCCCCTGAGGACACCCGCGCAGGGCAGTACCAACGAGCATAGGAAATACATCATTAAACAACGTTTCATCGGACTTTCTCCTTAATTAAAGCAGAACTCGAAACCGTCTTGGGTAACGCCGGCCGCCGGATTCGGTTGCGGCCTACGTTATATGGCTCGAAAAATCTGGGATTATAACGCGGGGCAGGAAAAAATTTTGTTGACCTGACGGTAAATCATGCCCAATTAATTTAATCTAACAAGGTTGGATTTAGTTGGGATGTTCATTATTGCTCCAGATAAGAAGGTCAAAACCATGAGCAAGAAGGATCGCCGCAAGATTGAGAAAAAGCGACGTAAAGAACGGGAGAAAAGCCGCCAAAAGCCCGTCCCACTGGCTTATCACGGAAACAAGTATAAGACCGGGAAGTTTGTGGATCTTGTCTTTCAGACGGAGGCTGGCATCTACGAATCGTTCGTGATGGAAGATCGCAAACTCACCGATCACGACGTACGGCGAGCGCTGGAGGACATAATCCGCGGCATTCGCTGCGGCAGCGTGCAGTTCTCGGCGCAGACGGGAGATATCGACTCCGATCATGAGGAGCACGTTCCGGGGCTCCTAACATGGAGCATCCGTGAACACTGGCAATACTATCTTGAAAAACACCCCCAGCCGGCGCGCGACGACGTTGTGGGCGTACTCAGGACGATCCTCGGCTCGATCGAGGTTTGGGGGACGATTAATCCCGAGTCGCGGGGGTATCTCCGCTACTTGGAAGGATTCATGAATCAGCTCGGGGTGCATTGCAAAAAGGTCCCGGGCGATACTGAGGTGATGTTGGCTGACGATGACATCGAAGATCACGAATTGTTGGCCGCCGGAAGAGCATGGATTCACGATTCCGATGCGGATGCGGCAATGGTATTTCGGGCGCTGGCCTGCGAAATGATCGACTCCGGCGAATCCGAGGAAGTTGCCGAAACATGCCAGCAATTGATGGGCGAAACCGAGGATGACGACTTGAGCGATGAACTGGGCAAGTTATCCATTCGGGCACAGCAACAAGCCCGGCCCGCCGGCGGTCCAATTGCCTGGGCACTAAGCCGATTGATTGGAAAATAACGATAATTTCAACTTATTCCCCAAGGAACAGCGGGCGGATGTGGCGTTTGTAGATGTTTTCGGTGACGTTGGCGGCGACCACAGCTTCGTGTTTTTCCAAGGCGGCGGTGTATCGCGCACCCATTTCGGCCGCGAGTTTATAGCCCACGTGCAGAAGCTGGCGCAGGTTGGAATTATACATCTTGCAGGACTGATCGTGGCGCAGGGCGGAGGCAAAAGTCGTGGCATCCCATGCGTCGATTGTTTTGGGGGAGGGCAGGGCGGAGCGGTCGATCTTGACCACGGAGGCATAGGGGGCGCAAAGCTCGTCTATCCGGCTGAGGGCCTGGGTGTAGATCTCCTTGGCGATCACAAGTCCGTCGCCGCCGGCCGCGGCCAGTCCGATCAGTTCTTCCAGCCAGGTTGTGCCGGCGGTTTTAAGATGCACGCCCGCATTGAACTTTTTGAGCGACTGATGCATTGGCCGATAAATAGAGAACTTGTCGCTGCCCGAGTGGACGCTGAGTTTCAGGTTGTCGGGCAGGCCGAACTGGCGGACCGCATAGGCAATGACCGCCAGGTCATCGTCGAACTCTTTGCAGAACTGCTTTACCTGGCCGACATAATCCACGCCCTTTAAGAACTCGCCGGTAAATCGCGGGGCGATGGTTTGGGCGGGAATGGCCTGGTCGGCCACTGCGGCCAGGATGACCAGTAATTCGGCCGGGGTTTGCGGTTTGTCGGTTTCATCCATGGAGACTTCGATGACCACCGCGTCGGCCCCTTTGACGGCCTCGATGCGTTGCCAAATTCGCCCCGCCTCGCGGACCGCGGCCAGGAACTTTCGCGCCGCGCCGGCAACCAGGGCCTCGGTGATTTCCAGGGGCCGGTCAATGCCGGCGATATCGAGGCGGCCGACAAGTTTTTTGTGTTTGGCCATGAAGCGGGCGATGGCGTCGTCGCCCGGATCGGCGCCGATGTCGTCGGCCACGTCCAGGGTGAAAAAGTCGCTCGATTCGAGGAATCCGTCCAGGGTTTTCAGGCGGATATGGTCGGCGTCGACAAAATAAGGGTCTTTCCACTTTCGAGCCCGGACAGCGGCGTCGGCCTCCGCGCGGACGCTTTCAGGCTTGGTCCCCACTATGCTGTGTTCGCGATAGGACTTGTTCCAGACCGGGACAATGGAAACGCCCTTGTCGCGGGCCATGATCATGGCATCTAGCTGGGCGACGCCCTGATGCGCAAAGCGGTCGCCGACGCCCATGGAGTATTTTGGCAATTTCATAATGAGTAACCAGTTTTAAGTTATCAGTTTTCAGTAATTTGATTAGAGGCCGCAGGCGTCAGGCCATTGGTCCTTTATCCTCGATATTTTCGCATTTTACAGGCGTAAAAATGATTTTCAAGGGAGTTATACTGGACAAAATCGGGCGAATCGGTTATTTTTTGGTTTTCTCAAACGGTTTTGTAAGACGACTTTTAAAGTCGTCCTACGCTTATTAAAGGAACGCTTATGGACCAGTCCAGCCCAACCCCGCAAAAAACCACAAACTATCGCTGGATGGTATGTTTCCTGCTGTTTTTGGTGACGACCGTCAATTACATGGACCGGTCGGTGCTTGGTTTTTTAAAACCTACGCTTGAAAAGGAAATGGGGTGGGACCAGGTCGATTACAGCAATATGGTAGTTTGTTTTCAGTTGGGCTATGCACTTTCATATCTTTTAATGGGTCGATTGATCGATCGCATAGGCGTGCGGCACGGGCTGGGCCTTGCCGTGATACTTTGGAGCCTGGCCTCCATGGCCCACGGATTCATGGGATTGCTTAAGGGCTACGGTAAAGTGGAGTTGGGCGCCGGGGGCTACGTGTGGACGGTTTCCGCCACTGTATTGGGATTTATGATTGCCCGCTTCGCCTTGGGGCTGGCCGAAGGCGGAAATTTTCCGGGCTCGATCAAGGGCGTGAGCGAGTGGTTCCCCAAGAAGGAACGTGCCCTGGCCACCGGGCTGTTCAATACGGGAAGCAATGTGGGGGCATTAATGACTCCGATGGTGATACCGTTGGTAGTCGCTTTGTTCAATGGGTGGCAGGCGGCTTTTTTCACAACTGCCGCCTTGGATTTCTGCTGGCTGATATTGTGGTATTGCATTTACCAAAGTCCGGATCGCCAACCTCGCGTCTCGGCCGCGGAACTGGCCTATATTCGCAGCGACCCGGTCGAACCGCCCGCTAAGAAAATTCCTTGGATACAACTTTTAAGTTATCGACCGACCTGGGCGTTTACAATAGGCATGTTGATGACCAGCCCCATCTGGTGGTTTTATCTTTTCTGGATTCCGGATTTCTTCAACAAGCGTTTTGGCTTGGATCTCCAGCATCTTGGGCCGCCGATTATTGTTATTTATCTTATGTCAATCATTGGAAGCATAGGCGGCGGTTGGATCTCGTCGACCTTGATCAAACGCGGATTTAGCATCAACTTCAGCCGAAAAACCGCGATGCTGATTTGCGCTTTGTGCGTGGTGCCGGTGTTTGCAGCGTCGCAGGTCGAGAACATGTGGATGGCGGTGATTTTGCTGGGTCTGGCTACCGCCGCCCATCAGGGTTTCTCCGCCAACCTCTTTACTCTTGTATCCGACACCATGCCCAAATATACCGTCAGCTCGGTGGTGGGCATCGGCGGCATGGCAGGGGCCGTGGGCGCCATGGGAGTCTCCAAATTCGCCGGATATGTATTGAAGTGGACCAATAATAATTATCTTTCCCTTTTTATCATCGCCGCTTCGGCCTATTTGGCGGCCCTGCTGATTATCCACCTACTGGTTCCGCGAATAAAACAAGAGTGAATCGATCAGAGATCGGTTGACCGAGATTGGCCGGCGCCATGTCCACGCGTGCGTGGACGTGCCGCAGTCTTATCGAATTCACGACATGCCCACGACAAGCGTGGGCATGGCACCCTGGCCCTCACCCTAACCCTCTCCCAAAGGGAGAGGGGACTTTTGGGATAGATTCGGCGGAATGCCTATTTCAGTTCATCGTCGGTAAAGAGGCGGATCGTGCCGTACTGGCCGTCGAAACCCGGGCGGCGAATTACCCGGCCTGCGCGCATCCGCGATATGGCTTCGGCCAAAAGCGATGAGCCTTTTCGCGAAATTTCTTCGAGCGGGGCCGTTTCCAATATAAAAAGTTCCGCTCCGAGTTCGGCGAGCAACTCGTCGTACTTCTGTTTGACACATTTGCTTTTCGGGCCGACTTTGTGGATCTCAGCCAGGACTTCAACCAAGGGTATCAAACTGCTAAACGGTGCGATACGCGGGCCGGGCGGCACGGGCATCTTGCCCGTGATTTTTTTTGCCGGCACCGGCGAAACGCCTGACTTGTATGGTGCGTGAAACACACTTGAATCAAGATTGTCGGTGTGTTGCACACACCCTACAAAATCGGTGCGTTGCACGCACCCTACCGGGCGGTCGGCCAACTGGCTTACGCGATGCATCACGCCCAGGGTAAGCGGTTTGCCGCAGGCCGGGCATTTTCCTTTGTATCGTCTGGATTCCTCGGGCGTAAGACACACGCCGCACTTGCGATGCCCGTCGTGATGATACCGGCCCTCTTCCGGAAAAAACTCCACGGTGCCCAAAAAACCGGAAAAAGGGGACAGGTCCAATTTGTGCGACGACCAACGCTGAGCGTCGGTGCCCGCCTCCGGGCCGTTCCGGCAAATTGGACCTGTCCCCTTTTTCATAGCGCGGAACATGCTGAAATAGTCCATTTTCGTATTGAAAACGGTTGCTTCGCGCCCGAGTTTGGCCGGGGAATGGGCATCGGAATTGGAAACCGAGGCGTAGCGGTCCAGGGCGGAAACCAGCCAATTCGTGGCCGGGTCAGCCGACAGTCCGGTTTCCACGGCGAAGATTTCCGAACTCAGATCGCCGTAACACTCTTCGATGGAGTCAAAGCCCGACTTCGAGCCCAGGACTCCGAACCAGGGCGTCCAGATGTGGGCGGGAACAAGATGGCAGCCCTCGCCCGAGTTTAGCACCATATCGAGCAAGTCGCGGGAATCGAGTTTCAGGGTCGGCCGCCCGTCGGAGCCAAGCGAGCCCAATCGCTCCAATTTTTTTATCAAGCGGCGTGCACAGGCGAAGTCGGGCACGTAGACCACATGATGCACCTTGCGCACCCGGCCGTTTTTTTTGTAGACCGTGGATATCTCCACCTGGAGCATGAATAATGGGCTAGGAGCTAGGGACGAGGGACTAGAGATAAAGGATGAGGGATGAGGGATGAATGATGAAGGAGTTAATTCACGAAGTTGTTTTTCTATGCCGGGCTTGAGCCGATACAAGCCATTCTCGGCCGGAGAGAGTTTATCGCGAATTTCCGCAAACCAAGCGGGATGAGTAAAATCGCCGCTGCCCACGACCGCGATGCCTTTCCGGCCGGCCCACAATGCCAGGTGCTCCAAGTCGCAGTCGCGGCTGGTTGCCAGGGAATATTTCGAATGCACGTGCAGATCGGCGTAGAACATAGATTATATTATAATGGGCAGCACCGGTTCTTGAACCGGTGCTACCCGCTTCGGCGAAGGGGACCGGTTTTGGCAAGCAAAATACCATTCATTTGAGATTTACGGCAGAGCGAAATTGGAGGAGAAAATCCAGTATATGCACGACAATCCCGTGCGCGCGGGCTTAGTAAAACGTGCAACCGATTGGAAGTGGAGTTCGGCCCGATGGTACGAGTGGCGACAACCAGTCGGCGTGCCGATAAAATGGATCGAATAATTCTCCGTGACCTCTTGCGGCAGAGCCGCACCGGTTCAAGAACCGGTGCTACCCGCTAAGAAATGGAATTAATTTTTCTCGCACAGATTAATCGCTCCAAACCGGTTGACTCGATAGCGGTGTAAGCGCAGCGACATTAGCGGGGATTGGAGATACTCTACGGGCGCCCGAGGTCATATAGGCGTTCTTGTCCACGTCATAGGTAACAAGATGAACCGCACCGTCGCCAGCCACGAAATTAACGCCTGCAGAATGGACGCTGCCAAAGATTAAAACATTTGAAAGACCTTTTTGACAGCGTATGGGCACTGCGGATGTGGTACGGCTGATATCGTTATCCTGGCCGACCCACATACATTCGTTATCAGAAGTGCCTGTTCCAGAGTTCATTTCATCCGGATTATAATATCTTTCTCCGTACAAGATGGTATGCGCAGAGCCGCGAGTTATATCTTTTAGAGTGGTCGCGGAACACTGATAAGTTATCCCATTCATATAAGTAGCGAAACTACTCACCGGGTCATTTGTTAGCTTCCGATTAGCAGGGTCGCCATTTGATATTTCACTAACAGCTTGCGAGCCGCAGCAACTGGCATAGTCGGTGCGGGCAACAAACGCATTAGCGTCGCCGGGGTAAGGAATATTTTGAGGATTCCCATTTAGATAAAGCTTATAAATCCAATGAGTTGAGTCGGTATTAAAAAGTTGTACCGCGTGCCCTGAGGGACACAGCATAACTAATAAGGGCGTTTGAATTAGTTGCGTGCCAATTTGTATTTTAGCCGCCGGGGTAGCGCCTTTGCCTCCTTCGTGCAGAGGCAATAATTCCAGGCCGGGGAGAAGATTATAAATCCAGCCGCCGGTCTGTCTCGGTCCATAGCCGGCATCGGGATCGCCGATATAACTCCAACCCCAGCCGCCGGACGGATAGAATTTTTGGCGGTCGTAGTGAGTCATGGCGGCGGTTCCAATTTGCTTCAAATTATTACGGCATTGCATGCGCCGCGCAGCCTCGCGGGCGGCCTGGATGGCGGGCAGCAACAAGGCGATCAATATGCCGATAATGGCGATAACCACCAAGAGTTCGACCAGGGTAAAACCCCGGAACGTCGGGACTTTAAAAGAGCGGGACAATCGAAACGGTCCCCAAGAAACATTTCGTTTGTTGGAATACATGACATTTACTCCTTTAGGGTACGAGATGGGCAAAACACGCACCCCGTAAATAAATTATGAATAAAAAAATCCGATGTCAAAGACATAAAAAGTGGAATTATTTCAGCCGTATGCAACGATTATTAAATTACTATTGTACGCCACTTATAATGCTCGATCCAGACCTGGTGTATTATTGCAGGTTTTCGGGATTTTGGCAATCATACTTCGGAAAAATTAAAAAAAGAATTCTTTCCCATCAACAGGGCGGCCATTCAGTCAGTCCAGTCTAATGCCCCTGAAGGGGGGCTATCGACTTATTTTATAAGCCTATGCCAAAGCAGAAGTTCAATCTAACCGATTGTCCGAGAAGCTCTCAGTGGAGTGGGTAGCGCAGGTTCTATAACATGGTCGGCTTTGAGGCAAGCGGCTGCAAGCGAATCGCAAAACCTTGTCCAAACATCTAGTGACTTAGTCCCACCGGTTCGAGAGCCGGTGCTACCCGGCTATTCAATAAACGTTGCCGTCGATTGGCTGTCCATCGTTGCGACTGCCCAATCGCATGAACATTGTTGCATCTACATTATAGGAGACGGTATGTACCGAACCGTCACACATGGCGCAATTTATTGAAGAAGGATGCGCGCTGCCAAAACCTACATAATTTTGATAACCGGGGATATCACGCATCGGCGGAGTGGCAACGGGATTACTCGGAGTTGTTAACGAATTAGCGGTCCAACGGGTAATATCCGGATTGTCGCCGATGTACATACATTCGTTGTCACCGGGGTCTGTGCCTGTTAAATATGCGTCGCGGGCGATGTATTTTTCACCGACCATGAGGGTATGAGCGGTGCCGTCGCGAACATCAACCGGCCTGATGAGGCTGCCGCAAAAAATGACGCCCGTGATGTTTTTATAGTCGGCGCAATATCCAAATGCGGGGGTTGCCATGGCAGCCGCCGTATTGCTCACATCACCCATGCCGTGACCGTTACCGTTCCAGCTACTGGTTCCTGAATTAGGATCATAATTTATGGTGCCTCCGTTGGCCGCATAGTCGCTCCGCGCGGCGAAAAATTGAGACATATTTCCTTGATGATTCACGGTAATGTCAGTATCGGTTATGTGGAAATAATATAAAGCTGAACTTTGGTCGCACAGCATCAATAGCGAGGCTCTTCGGGTCGGACAGTTCATATAGGGAATGCAAGTTTGAATCATTTGTTCTCCGGCATTTGTGCGAGCGGCGCCAGTCGTACCTACTTGCATCATGTAAGTTTGCCTCTGTTCCATAAAAGGCAATAGATTAAATACCCAACCGCCGGGTTGATGACGACCGGATCCCCAGTCCGGATTTCCGATCCATCTACACGTCCAACCACCGGTGGGTAGCCGATTATTGGTGGAGACGTGATTTTGGGCGGCCGTGCCTATTTGCTTGAGGTTGTTGGAGCACTGAGAGCGCCGCGCCGCTTCCCGAGCGGCCTGGATGGCAGGCAGCAATAAAGCGATCAAAATGCCGATGATGGCGATCACAACCAGGAGTTCGACCAGGGTAAACCCGCGGGATTTTATAAGCGTATGTTTGCATTTCTTTATATACACAGGTTGCTCCTGACATAAAACGAGGGTGATATGAATAAGGCATCCCTCAATATGATGGATTTCCAAGGCAATATTTAAAAACAAGTTGTCAAAATTTCAAATTTGAGCAGTTTCTGATAATGTTATCCACAATTCCCGGTAAATTGGAGGACAATTCTTTTATATTTGCCGTAATATGATTTGATATAAGGAGTTACGAATTCGATACAGAATTACCACCAATGGCTATAGCGATCCTAAATCTTGATAAAACCGCAATCAGAGCGGCCGGCGGTCAGGTCTTACGGTTCTTAAGCAGATCGCACAAGTAAAGTCGGGTTTATTCCGGGATTTTTATGTTTATCTAGGAGCCTTTAATATCGGGACTTATGGTTTACCGAATTTCCGCGCTATTATTGGTTCCCATGCAGAGCGTGGGATGTGATAACAAGCATTAAATCTTTACTACAGACGGCTAAATATAATTTTAGCCATTCCGGCCAACTGAATTTAATTATAATAAATATAGATACTTAACTAAAGCTAAATTAGGGATTTTTTGTTTAGTTAATCGAAGTATTCCACCATCCGCTCCCCCATTGGTAGCACGAAACCTATTTACGCAATTTTTTCTGGCTTTTCGACCGTTGAGGAACTAACCGTGAGAATGCAATTTCTGGGGGCCGCCCGACAAGTAACCGGATCGCAATATTACCTTGAGGCGGACGGGGTCCGGCTGCTGGTGGATTGCGGGATGTTTCAGGAGCGGGATTATTTGAGCCGCAATTGGGACGCTAGCCCGATCCGCCCCAGGAATCTTGACGCCATTCTTCTGACCCATGCCCACGTGGACCATTGCGGCATGGCCCCGGTGCTGGTGCGGGAGGGTTTCCGCGGCCCGCTTATTACAACGGCGGCCTCGGCCGATCTGGTGGAATTGGTGCTTCGGGACGCGGCCGAGATACAAGCCGAAGACGCGGCATTCAAGCAAAAGCGGCATCGCAAGGAAGGCAGGCAGGGGAAATATCCGATAAAGCCGCTGTTTAGCTTCAAGGACGTGGACCGCACGCTGCCCCTTTTGCACACGGCCGAGTACGGCCAAGAGTACAAGATCAACGACCGCGTGTCGGCGGTCTTCCACGACGCCGGTCATATACTCGGTTCGGCGATAATCGAACTTCTGGTTCGCGACAACGGCCAAGCGCGGCGGCTGATATTTACCGGCGATTTGGGGCAAATGGGCAAGCCCATAGTGCGCGATCCGGAAACCTTCAGCCAGGCGGATTATATAGTCATGGAATCGACGTATGGAAATCGCGATCACGAGAACGGCGGCAGCGTCGAATCGCAGTTGGAAGGCGTGGTTTGCGAGACGGCCGCGGCCGGCGGATGCATCGTCATTCCCATCTTCGCCATCGAACGCGCTCAGGAACTGATTTATTATCTGAATCGGCTGCTGCACGACGGACGAATCCCGCAAATGCCGGTGTTCTTGGACAGCCCCATGGCCGCCGACGTGAACGAGGTTTTTCGCGATCATCGCGACTGTTTCGACGCGGAAGCCCTGCAAATGCTGGCATCCGGCCAATCGATATTGAAATTTCCCGCGCTAAAGGTCGTCCGCACTCAGGAGGAATCGATGGCCATTAACGACGTCAAGGGGCCGTTTATAGTCATGTCCACCTCGGGCATGTGCACGGCCGGGCGCATCAAGCACCATCTTACGCACCACATCGAGCAACCGAAGTGCACGATTCTATTCGTCGGATACCAGGCGCGGGGCACATTGGGCCGGCAGATCCTGGACGGAAACAAGGAGGTCCGCATACACGGGCGTTCTCGCCTGGTTCGGGCGCGAGTGGCGCAAATTCAGGGCATTTCCGGACATGCCGACCGCTCGGGATTGATGAAATGGCTGAGCTATTTTCAGTCTCCGCCGCGGCAATTGTTCGTCACCCACGGCGAAGAAGAAGTCTCGCTGTCATTTGCCAAACTAGTCCGCGAAAGCAAGGGCTGGAAGGTAACCGTGCCGGAATATAAACAGACGGTGGAACTGGATTGAAGAACAGGGAATAGTTTTGTAGGGTGCGTGAAACGCACCACGATTCTGTCTATAAAATTAAAAAAATGGTGCGTTTCACGCACCCTACGCATTGCCTGATTAGTTTATCTGCGGCGATAATTAGTTACTTTACTGGAGGCTGTCCGATGAAAGATCCCATTGTCGAGGAAGTACGACATTACCGCATGGAGCATACCCGCCAGTTCGGCGGCGACTTGAATCGCATTTACGAAGACTTGCGTCGCATTCAGCAAGAATCCGGCTGTAAAGTTGTTCGCCGCCCGCCGAAATTGCTTACGCCGAAAGAGGAAACCAAAAGATAGATAAAAGTGGCATCATAATTATTGGTATAAGATCCATAAGGGCGATGTCCAGGGCTGGTCGAACTGCCGATCTTTTTGCCCGAATCGATTGGAAACCAATATCTTTTTTAATGATAAATCAAGACGCAATAGTGGTGGGGAATTGACTTGCATGCCACAATTTTGATAGATTATCGTTAGTGCCATCTGATTGTTTAGTTTGTGCAACCGCCCAATGCACTGGCATAGCCAGTGGCACGCCCGGGTCTTCGACACACTGGTGATCCAGCTTTTGTAGGTAGAGTTCTACTCATGACACTCGACGAAATTGACAGCGGCCTGCCTAATGGCTTTCACGACGCCGAGGCAAGTCAGTTGGCCGTTGACTTTTTGCGAAAGACAATGACGCTCGATTTAGACCTCTGGATTGGCAGTATGAGTACGCCGTTAAACGCTGGTCGGGAGACCTATCGATCTGCAATACTGGAACTTCGCGGCTTGGCGTACTTCGCGGTCGAACCGCCAGACCCTAAATACCCCTACGCTAAACCAGGAGCTATCACAGTTGACCTGTGCGACGTGGAGGATGGGAGTAGTCTATCGGCAATTCAATCAGGCATGTTCACTTCCCGGTTCTTCGTGAGCGAATGGAACGCATTCATCATTGTGTCTGCTTCAGAAGCGGTACTGACATGGACCGGTGAGCCGCATAACCGTTTTTGACATTCGACGCGATGCGATTGTGGGAGCAAATTAAATTTCCCTACCGTATTTCCGAGTTCCCTTGGAATTGATATGGAGCTATAATTGATTTATGCTTTTTTTGCGGGGCTATTTTTGAGAACGGGAGATTGCAATGAAATTCACTCGGATCACTCACAACCCGGCAGTCATGGGCGGCAAGCCGTGCATTCGGGGTTTGCGCGTAACGGTCGGGACAGTGGTGGGACTGTTGGCCTCGGGCGAATCGCGCGAGCGAATCCTGGCGGCCTATCCATATCTAGAACCAGCCGACCTTGACGAAGCACTGGCCTATGCGGCATGGCGCCTGGAAGAACGCGAGGAGGATTTGGTGGCCCGATGAGTCTTCGCATCGTAATCGATATGAACATATCCGTGGAATGGACGCCGTTGCTGGAGCAGGCAGGTTGGACGGCCGTCCATTGGTCAGCGATCGGAGATCCCCGAGCGGACGATGCGACGATAATGGCCTGGGCGTCGGCCCACAAACATGTGGTCTTCACGCACGATCTGGATTTCGGCACGGCCTTGGCGCTGACGCACGCAGGAGAGCCGAGCGTGATTCAAGTCCGTGCGCAGCGCGTTTTGCCGGAACACATTGGCCCGATGGTTCTGGACGCGTTGAAACAGTACGAATTGGAATTGTCCGCCGGAGCATTGGTCGTCGTGGAAACAGAAAAAAGCCGTGTGCGGATTTTGCCGCTATAAGATTCCATCTACCGCAGGTGACCTATTCTTTCGGGCTAGTCAGCGGGCGAAATTGGGGCTCGGCGTGGGCGGCTTCGCGAACGGCGGCTAGGGCTGCCTGGTAAAACTTCTGCTGGGCACGAACCTTGGCGCCATTTCGAGCGATGGGTTCATAGGAACTATCGGGCAACAAGCGCCGGGCTTTTACGTTGTCGGCAAAATAAGTTTCCAGAATTTTTATCAAGCGGCGGCGGAGGTTCGGATCGATCACCGGAAAAAGGATTTCCAGGCGGCGGCTCAGATTGCGCTGCATCAAATCGGCGCTGCTGAGATACACTTCTTCGTGGCCGCCGTTGAAGAAATAGAATATCCGCGAATGTTCCAGGAAACGATCGACAATGGAGCGGACCTCGATATGTTCCGAGACGCCGGGAATCCCCGGGCGCAGGCAGCAAATTCCCCGGACGTTGAGCATGATTTTCACGCCGGCCTTGCTGGCGCGGAACAAGGCCCGGCAAATTTCCGGGTCCTGCAGCGAATTGGTCTTGGCCATAATCAGTCCGGGGCGGTCGGGCGTGGAGACTTGGATCTCGCGGTCGATCAGATCGAGGAACCGCTGTTTCAGCCCGGTGGGGGCGATGGCCAGTTTCGACCAGCCAACGCTTTCCGAATAGGCCGTGAGCAAATTGAAGAAAGCCGCCACGTCGGAGGCGATGTCGCGGTCGCAGGTCATCAGCCCGATGTCGGAATACAATCGCGCGGTGCGGTCGTTGTAATTGCCGGTTGCCAGGTGGACGTAACGGTGAATATGTTGCTCCTGGCGGCGAACTATCAAGAGGGCCTTGGCATGGGTTTTATAACCTGCGATGCCGTAGATTACGTGCACGCCTGCGTCTTCCAGGCGGCGGGCCCAGTTGATGTTGCGGGCTTCATCGAAACGGGCCTTTAGTTCCACGAGCGCGGTGACTTCCTTGCCGTTTTGGGCCGCACGGCCCAAGGCCCTTACAATGGGCGAATCGCCGCTGGTGCGGTAGAGCGTTTGTTTGATGGCCAAGACCTGGGGATCTTCGGCCGCCTGCTCCAGTAGGCGCACGACCGGATCAAAGCTCTCGTAAGGATGGAAGAGCAATACATCGTGGTCCTGGACGGCCTGCCAAAGGTCGTCGGCGCCGATAAGATCGCGCGGCTGCTGGGGCGGCCAGTCCTCGAGTTTGAGATCATCGAACCCGGCGCGGTTGACCAACTCCATAAACGCGGCCGCATTGAGGGTGTCCATCTCATACACGCTGTCCTCACCCAGATTGAGCCACTGCATAAGCCACTTTTTCAGGCGCGGATCGGGCTGGGATGTAATCGACAGGCGCACGGCCGCGCGCCGTCGGCGGGCGAAGACCGCTTTTTCCATCTCGCTTAGGAGATTTTCGACTTCGTCGTCGTGCAATTCCACGTCGGCGTCGCGGGCTATGCGAAACACCGCGCTTGCCAGAACTTCGCAGCCTGGAAAGAGCGAGGAAAGATTCGCCGCGATAACGTCTTCCAACCAGGCCAGATGCAGGTCTTTCTCGGAAGGCAGGGCGATAAAACGCGATAATTGCAGGGGGATGGGCACAACGACGATCTTTTCGGCCGATTCGCTCCGCAGCCCTTCAGCAACCGGCGGCGCGCCCGGGGCGATCACCGCGGCCACGTACATCTGCAAGCCGGGCAAGAGGGGGCGCGGATCCAACTCATCCATGGCCAGCGGAGTGAGTATGGGCATGATTTCACGCGTAAAATAAGACTTAAGAAACTGCCGATGCTCCTCGGTCCAATCTTTATGCGACCAGACTACCAGGCCGTGCCGGGCGAGTTTTTCCAAGACTCCGCGAATGCCATCGGCCAGTTGAGCGTACATTTTGTGGACGCGCAGGCTGATGGCCTCGATTTGTTCGGCTGGAGTCATGCCCGAGACGTCGCGACGGCGAACCTTGGCCGCCCGCCGCCGCATCAAGCCGGCCACGCGGACCAGAAAAAATTCATCCAGGTTCGAACTGACGATGGCAAAAAATTTCAGACGCTCCAGAAGCGGCAGTTCATCGGACAAACCCTCGTCCAACACCCGCTGGTTGAACTCCAACCAACTCAGTTCGCGGTTAATATACAATTGCGGCGATTTGAGGGGATCTTTGGGCATTTTTAGTTATCAGTTATCAGATCTAAGTTATCAGTTAGTGGTCAGTAAACCGACCACCCCGCGTAATTCACTATTATCACGCTTCTTCGAGGCGGATTTTCATGCCGTAGACTTCCTCGAACAATCCGCCCTTGGCGGCGATAGCCCGTTCTTCCAAGAGAATATCGCCGACGCCGGGCAGGCCGACGATTATTTCGTCGCCTTGACGCAGAAAACGTATATCTTGTGCCCGGCGGTAGTTGCCGCGAATCAGTGCGTCGGCCACGCGTAAAATGGCCGCCAATTTGTTCACTATCACCCGCGTTTCCCGGGGCTGCGACATGTACAAGGGGTGAGTATCCTGCGGCGCGGCGCGGCGATGGTAGCGGGCTATTTGGGCCACCAGGTTGATCTCGCCGCGATTGAGCCCGAAGATTTCCGAGTTGGAAATCAGATACTCGCTGTGTTTGTGATGGGCGCGGCTGCTGACAAATTGGCCGACCTCGTGCAGCAGTCCGGCCACGCGCAACAGCAAGCGATGGCGGGCGCCCAATCCGTGATCGGCCTGGAGGAAATCGAACAGGCGCACGGCCGTTTCGGCCACGCTTCGGGCATGGTTCAGATCGACGTGGTATTTTTCGGCAATGGCGGTGGCCGAATGGATCACGCCTGCCAGCAAGGCCTCGTCCTCCTGGCCGGTTACTTCCCGAGCCAGTTCCAAGAGCAGGCCGTCGCGCATGGACACGTGCGAAACGATCATTCGCTCCGCGCCGGTTTTGTGCAATAAAGTTTGATAAACCAGGAGCGCCGGATTGAGGGTTTCGGCCTCGGCAAAGGGGATGCCGTGCCGTTTGGAAAGACCTTCGGGCGTGTAACGTTCGCACTGTTGGACAAATTCATCGAAATCGGCCCGGTCCACAATCACCAGATCGGCCGATTCGGTAGGCTTGCCGATTTCACGGGCTGCGAAACGGACGTCTCCGCCCACGGCCACATAGGACTTGATGTCGTTTAAGGGCAGCGAGTTTTGCAGCGTTATCAGGGCATTGGAGATGTGCTGTCGCAGCAGGTCGGCCGAGCGATGCGGCGATTGCCCACGTCGACGATTAAGGTTTTATCTTGATCCACACCCAAAGCGTGTTCCACGGCCTTGCGAACGGCGGAGACCGTCAATCGGCTTTCCTCGGATGTATCGATGACTTCCATTTGCAGTCGCGTAGCCATGAAGACGCGGTCTAAAAACGTGTCGCTATTGCTTGCCTCGCGTACCGCGCTTGTGGCCACGGCGCGAATCTTTTCGATTTTATAAAGGTCCAACAATTTTCGATAATCGCGCAATATGAGCAGGGCCGAGCGCATGCTTTCGCCGCCGAGCCGGCCGCGGCGGAATGTGTCTTGCCCCAAACGGACCGCCCTTTGCAAACGCTCCAAAACCTCGATCCGCCCGTCGCTCGCGACTTCGGCGATGACCATGCGCAGGGAATTGGCCCCGACGTCGATGGCGGCCACTGTTTTGGCCGTCTTGGGATTCGGCTTTTGTTCGTTGGATTGCATAAGACCCAGAAAAAACTTTAATTTACAGATAATCCATCAAATAACTATAGCATTTTCATACTGCCTAGGCTGCGATCAAAGGGTTCAGGATTCAGAATTTCGTGTTCGGGATGCGGAGTTGGGATTCGGAACTAGGGTTCAGAATTGAGGATTCGGGATTCAGAGTTCAGTATTTTATTGTCAATTGCTTTCTAAACCCAGAACCCTGAACCCCGACCTCTTTTTCAGGGAATAACATGTGCTCTGAGCGGCAACCTGTGCCGATGCTCGGCGGATTAGCCGGATTGAGGAACATAGGACGATTCAAGGGCAGGGGGGTATTCCGGATTGTTGTCGCCGCTTGACTGATTTGCCGCTTCCGCCTGATCCGCAGCGACCTGGTTCGCGTCCCCGGAGGATTTCGCGGGATTATCCTGTTTCCCTGTTGTTTCTAGGGTTTCTGGCGGCCCTGTTGTTTTCGAGGTTTCGGGCTGTTGGACATCCGATCGGAAAATGCCGAGCAGGTTTTTCCAAAACTCCTGGATATCTAATTCACTCCACAGCCGCACCAGATCCTGGAAGCATTGTCGGCGGCGGCGGAGACGATCTTGCCGCAAATACTCGATGCCCGCGTTCAATCGGGCAAATGCCGCCGCATGACCATGGAATGATTCGATGCGATCTCGCTCTTTTTTGCCGAACACATCGAGTTCTTGTTGCCAGACGTCGCAATCGTGAACTTCGCCTAAAAGAGTCTGCACTTGTTTAATAACTTCCAAGGTAGTGTCCAAAGTGCCGCTGTAGATAGGTCGAATTATCTCCAAGGTATATCGCGGACGCTTGGCTGCGATCCGCATGGCATGATGGCTCTGCTGATCATCGGGCCGGCCAAGACAATCCTGCAACGCCAACAACCGGTTCATCAGGCCGAGTATCTCTTGCCGGGCCTGAGCGAAGCTTTCAGGGCTTTGCTCCCGGATTTCGCACTCCTCGGCTTTTAAAAGCAGGCGTTTTGCCGCGTTTTCCAGATCTTGCAAAGTACCGTTGCGCTCAAGGCGCTTGACCGCACTGACAACATTGCTTTGCAGGCGTTCGCGCTCGTATTCCCACTGGACTAACAGCCGTGAAATGCCGGCGAAACACTTTTTATCGGTAAGCGAATCCAGGATTCCGCGGAGCAATTCTATCTGCACGTCTTTATCCCGCGCATCGCCCAACTCCGAGCGAATGCGGCAGATGGCTTTTTTCCAGCGCTTGACCTGCTTGCGTTTGAAACACTTGCCGAAGATCCGCATCGCCGCCCTCAGACGCCGCGACGCCACCCGGGCGCGGTGCACAAATTCAATATCTTCCGCCGCGCAAATGCCGGCAAACTGGGCGCGGAGTTGCTTGGCCTGTTTGCGAGCATACTTGGCCGCCAAAAGTCGATAACCATCGTCCACAGGCGAATCCCCCAACCTGCATGCTTAGTTTCAATTGAAAAGGGCTGTAAACTCTTCTCGATTCCGCCAACATCGAGCAGCACCATTATATTATTGTAACATTCAATACGCTATAGTATCGCTTTATATGACGCTTAAGTGGGGATTAGCGGCTCAATTGCATTAGCCCAATGAATAATTAAAGCCGTCTAAAAGAAAAAAACCGCACAAACCATCGGGGTTATTGTTTCCCTTCCGGCAACAGTTCATCGGGTGCGGCAAACAGACCGTCTTGCTGAGTTTGCGAAAGACGGATCACAAGGAGTTTTTGTTCCAGCCGGCCCTCGTTTTCGGTGAAGAAATGATGGCCCAGGCTGCCCGATCGGTTGGGTAAACTGGTCATGACCAGCATGCCGCCCGGCGAAAGCGTGGTGGAAAGGGCCATATCTTCAAAGACGCGTTTCGGCCGGCTGAAATCGAATCGCAGTACGCCCTGATCCTCAATTCGGCGCTGGCGGGGCTGATCATGATGAACCTCGGGCACCATATCGATGCGCACCCGGCCGTCGGGCAAGGGTAAAGTCTTTAAATTGAAGATTCCCTGGGCCTGATTAAAAGTTTCTCCGCTGAGACGATCATCCTCGCACAATAAAACCGGCAACTGCTCGTACGTGCCGGAGGCCACGATCTCGCTGGGATGGCCGGCCTTGACTTGCATGTGCTGCCGCATTACCCGCGGTTTCGTGCTAAGATCGGTCAGATTGGCGCCTTTAAGTTCATCGGATGGGGCGGGCTTGTCGCCAAGTTCCAAGAGATCGGAAAGTACGACGGGAATCTGCCCTTCGACTACCCCGACGCGGAAACCGTTGCGCATCAGGCGTCCCCGCAATTCGGCCGGGAAATGCTGCTCGTCGATTTCCTGCCACAGCTCATCGTTGGCCCGCGGATCGCCGAATGGAACCCGCACGAAAAACACGTCCAACACGCAACTATCGGGCGACATACGCGCAGGGGCCAGCGGTGATTTGCCTTTTAACAACGGCCTGGTGCAGCCGGCAATTGCTAGCACTGCCAGTAGTACCGCTAGTATTCGGCTAGTCATCAACGGCATATCACTGGCACCGGATATAAAAGAATCCGCAAAGAAAACAATTCTCCTGATAAGAGCCGCACAGAGTAATGACATTCAAAGGTTATGTCAAGGGAAATAAATCTTTTTGCGATAGAAAATTATTCCCGCGGCGGCGGCGATTAGCAGGGCTAGGGTGGAGGGTTCGGGCACGGGGGAGAGCGAAGGGGCGGCGGAGAGGGGGCCGCCGGGGATGGGGGCGATGGCGACGGTCGAGCCGGCGGCCGCAAGGCCGTCGCCCACGCCCAGCGCGCCTGTGCCGGTGATGGCGTGCAGCACGGAACTAGCGCCGTTTAATTGCAGGCGGCCGGCCGTAATGGTCGTATTGCCGGAGTATGCGGCGTTGCTCGTAAGCGTGGCCGTGCCCGAGCCGGTTTTGCTCAATCCGCCCGTGCCGCCCGGGGCAAGAGACAAGATCAGATTATCGCCGCCGCCCGGCGTGTCGAGCGTGCCGCCGCTTAGCGCGACTGCCGGGGCGAGCGCGCCGCTGCCTGAAATCGTGCCGCCCTGGAGTTGAATTCCAGCGGCGCTTAGGCCCGATGCGGAGGCGACCGACAGCGTTCCGCCCGTGGATACGGTCAGGCCGGCGGTGATCGCCAGGCTTCCGGCGGAGCCGATGGCCACCTTGCCGCCGCCGCTGATGGCCAGCGTATTCGCCTCTTGGGCCGAGGCCACGCTGACCGTGTAGGGCGTATCCACGACCGCCTGGGTCGTGTAGTTGGGGAACGGCGGTTGCGGGTTGGTCCAAGTCGCATCCGTCCAATTGCCGTTATGGCCGGCGTTCCACACCGACTGGTGCAGGTTGACAATGTGGATATAGGCGATGCCCGCCGGGAAAGATGCGGCCGTGTCGCCGAAATCGCTGGTCCAAGGGCCGGCTGCGTTATTCGCTCCCACGTTCTGCAAGATCACCTGATATGCCGAGCCCACCGCTGCGCCGGACGGATTGACGCTGAGCCAGGCCAGCACGCCGTTTGCATTCACGGTGCCGGAAGACGTGGTCGTTGCGGTCGCGGCGATCAAGTTGTTTCCTCCGCTGCCAAGATACACGGGCAAAGGCGTGCCATCGGCCAGGGTTCCGGTCCCGGTGTTGTTGCCGTAAAAGATCGTGCCCGCGCCGACGACGTCCAGATTGGTGATTCGCGGCGCGGTGTTCACGCCGTCGTTGACCGTTCCGCCGTCGCCGATCTGCACGGCCAGATCGACGCCCGCCACTTGTTCCGCAGGACTGCTGGAGACCAGGATGGGAATCAGCCGCTGGGCATTTGTATTAAGCATGTATTGATCGCTGACGCTGATCAAGGGGCTGCCCAAGGCCGGGGAGACCGCCAACAAAAGCCACAAGCCGTAACCAAGAATGCGCGTGTTCATGCTGCTTCCTTCTATTCTTTCTTGTGCCGCAGGGCGGCAAATACGTTGTCAATCGCGTAAGCCGGGGATTTGTCCGATTTCGCCGGCAAACAGTCGTTAAGAAAATCCTCGATATCGGCCGGCGCGGACGAATCGTCCGGTTGGCCGTCTTCTTCGGTAAGCGAAAACCGCGCAAGCGAACGCGCGAAAACGGCGTCGTGCAAGCGATCCTGCAGCGGCGCGGCAGGATTGCGCGGGGCGTTGTCGATCCGGTTCTCAGGCTCAAAAGTCGATATCTGGTTCCAACGCTCCGGCGCGGGAACCCATCGCTCCGGCGCTGCGGCGTTGAGACTCGCGCTAAACAGAATTGTGTTTCCCGCAATCTCCCGCGGATGCAAAACGCCCGGAAATTGTATGGCCGGGCTGGATAGCGGGACCGAGGCAAGATCCGGCACTGCCGGACTAGCCGGCAGCGGCGCCAACGAAAATGGTGTTTGCACGCTACAGAGCGGGATCGAGGCGGAATCCAGCACTGCTGGGCAAGCCAGCAGTGGCACCATCGCCGGTAAAGCCGGGGCGATTTCCGCCGCCAAGGGCATGGGCATTTCCAATCGAGAGGCCCGGTCTTCAGACGGCATCATCGGCCGCGAGGTTGTGTCCTCCACTGACACGGCCGCCGTCTGGGAGATGGCATCAACTTCTAACAATGTCGCCGGCGGCAAGATTGCCACATCCGCCGTCGCCGACGGCAAGATTGTAGTTTCCGCCGTTGCCGGCTGCATGATTGCGACATCCTCGACCGCCGAGAAAGATTGCAACGTATCGCCGGCCGCAAGCGGAGCGCCCACCGGGGCGGCGATCAATTGCAATGGAGTGGAACCCGAAGGATTGTTCCGGACAATCAGATCGTCGGCGGCGTTGACCCGGCCGTCGCGGTTGTAATCGTAATGGTTGTCGATGGCCGCCGCCGAAAAGCCGGTCTTGTGCGTGCGCGAGCCAATCTCATCTTGCGAATCCACCACGGCGTCAGTCGCGCTGTTTCCAGACTCGCCGATGGCATTGCCGAAGTAAAACACGTCGGCGGCGGCCAGGCCGGTGTTGGCGTCGGCCAGAACGGTCACTTGCAGCCACTGGTTCTGGATGGCGTTGTCGGCCCAGACGATGGTCACCCGGTCCGAACCGCCCGCGCCGCCGCCGCCGGGCGCGG
>JBEKZY010000097.1:0-21388 GCA_049509395.1 Thermoguttaceae bacterium
GCATTTGTGCCGGGGAAATCTCAGCGATATACATCGGAGAAAGATTCGATGCCAATCCGATGGCTACTCCACCTAAAAGACGCCAGGCCACAAACGAATAAAAGACGTTTGCCATGCCGGTTCCAATTGAAGTGACAGTGAACAGCAATGCCGAAAAAATGAGTAAGATTTTCCGGCCGAATTTGTCGCTTAAACCGCCGGAAATAACTGCGCCGATCAGACAGCCGACCAATGCGCAACTATTTGCCCAGCTTACCTGATATGCAGAGGTAAGATTGAAATATTTTTCATAAAACAGTTTGGCTCCGCCAATGACAACGAAGTCGTAACCGAACAGCAGCCCGCCCATGGCCGCGACCAAAGAGATGGTCCAGACATACTTCAGGTTGTAAGAGTTTTTCATACAAGCGGCGCCTATGCGATGATAGATGTGTGATGAAAACGGTCGGAACCTGTAACGGAATGCATCAAATTTAGCAATGTAATTGGCCAAAGAAAATAGGGTATTCCTGAACATTCCGGAATTTCGCAAGAATACATGATTGGGAGCCGGAAAAGATTCCACTTGATCAGCGGGAGGGTTTCGCAACTATGCGGAGACGGCACACGGAGTGTGCCTGCTACATGGAATCCGGCGGTTTCAGGCCCGCGATTTCCAAGGTTGATACCTTGTTATCTTTGTCCAAATCGATCACGCGAATGGAGTGGTTATTGGTATCGGCCACGAAGAGTTTACCGTCGGCGGTGGATAGGCCCGAGGGATTGTTAAAGGCGGGCGGGTTTTCGGCATAATCGGCCGATCCGGCGCCGGCCAGGGTTTGCGTGTCGCCGTGGATGGGATCGACTACTTTGATTTTGTTGTTATAGGTGTCGGCAATGTAGAGTTTGCCTTCACGATAGACAATACCAAGGGGGTGCTGCAATTTAGCCTGGTATGCAAGGCCGTCCACGTCGCCGAATGTGAACAGCCTGGCTTCGGGCAGATGGGCCGTGCCGACCACGGTTCGGACTTTTTTGTTGTGGTCGAAAGGGACGGCGCGGATGGAACTGCCCTCGGCGTCGGCAACGTAAAGCCAGACGCCGTCGGAGGCCAGGCCGCTGGGCTGCGCAAATGAGGCAAAGCCGGTTTCATACGGTTTGCGGGGCAAGAGCGGTCCGTCGACAATGTCTTCAACGCCGTTGCCGGCATAAACGCCAATAGCGGTTTCGTTCAAGGGCATTTCCCATATTTGGTGCGATCCGGCCATGGCGATGAAAAGGAAGTTCCCTTGGATCCAGAGTGCCCAAGGGCTGTTTAACGCCGTTTTTCGGGGTTTTGCCGATTCGGCAAAGGGCGGAACATCGCGGCTTTCATGCCCGGCGCCGGCAATCGTGGTCACCTGTTTCTTTGAAAGATCGATTTTGCGGATCAAGTGGTTTTCGGTGTCGGCCACATAAAGCATGTCGCCATTTAGGGCCATCCCTTGCGGCGAGTTGAACCGGGCTTGGGCGTAATTGCCATCGGACACTCCGCGGCGGCCGTCGCCGATCGTATCCAGAAGCGTTCCGTCGAGCCGGGCGATGACAATGCGGTTATGGCCGGAATCGGCGATAAACAGGCGATTGCCGGGCTCGTCGGCCAAGACCTTGCCCGGAAAACTAAGCGGCGTGCGAGCCGCCCGCTTATTCTCGGGCTCGAAGATAAGCGGTTTTTCGTCGAGCAGACCGAGTTTTCGATAATGCGCGACGGCGGGTTTTAGGAGATTGTCGAGCTGTTCGAAAGTGACTTCGCCGCTATGGCCCCACACGGCGAATCCTTCGGGATCGATAAGCACCAGGCTGGGCCAGGCCTGAATGCCAAAACTTTTCCACACGGTAAAGTCGGAATCGTTGATTACCGGATGCTCAACGCCGTAGCGCAGCACGGCCTGGGCGATAGTTTTGGTGTTTTTTTCTTCCGCGAACTTGGCCGAATGGACGCCGATAACGACCAGGTTGTTGGGCCAGGCGGCCTCGATTTTTTTAAGTTCGGGAATGATGTGCATGCAGTTGATGCAGCCCAGGGTCCAAAAATCCAGGAGCACGAACTTGCCTTTGAGTTGATCGAGTTTAATCGGCCTGGCCGTGTTGACCCACGAATCGGCACTGGGAAAAGGTTGAACGGCCAGGCGTTTGGAGAAAAACGGCGCGGCGGGCTCTTTGGCCGCCATACGATTAGTGGTTCCCAAGACAGAAACGAAGAATATTACCGAGAAAACGATGCATTTTGGAACCTTGGGAGCCGTTATAAGCGGGGAAATGCTTGCGATAACCATCCAAGTGCCTCGGTATAAACCCGCCGTTGTGGTGGGGTTTGTTCGTTATCAATTTTTTGATTACTTAATGAAAAAAGTGGGTAGGAAATGAAGTCTGGTTTTTTTATGATTCTTGGAGTGCAAAATTGTTTACCCTTTGGAATGGGAAGTCAAGGATTGGGTGTTAAATCCCGATCACTCACAAGAGTGGTATTCCACTAAAAATTATGGCCCCTCACTGGTGGTTTTTTCACGTTAATTATGTTAATATCAATTAAGGATAATGTTAGCGGGGGATGATCATGCTTTCATCGGAGCAGCAAATCGGCGCCTTTTTTTGGGGGGGGAGTCGTCATGAATCAGGATTGTTCTTTTAGTAATGCGCCCAAGGGTTTTTTCCGCAGCAGCTTGGAGGGGAAGGTTATCGAAGCCGATCAATGCCTGGTGGAAATGCTGGGGTATGAATCGCGGGAAGAGTTGATGCGGATTGACATTGCCCGGGATTTTTACGTGGATCCTTTGATACGGCTCAAATTATTAACCGAACTTTCAACAGCGCATAAAACCCACGAATTATTTTGCAAGCACCGTGACGGGAGGCCGATAGCCATACGAATGAATTTTGGGCGGGTATTCGACGATGTCGGCAATTTTCTCTATTTCGAAGGCACGATTCAAGACATCTCGGCATCGATAAAAGACCCCAATCTGCTGAGAATTCAATACAATCTTGCTTTACAACTATCAAATACGTTTGATCTTCGAACAACGTTAAACGAAGTCCTCAACGCCGCAATGCAGATCGAGGGCGTGGATTGCGGCGGAATCTATCTTTTAAACGATTCTTCGCGGAAATTCGAACTTGCCGCCTCGATAAGGCTTCCTGATTGGTTTATCCAATCCGTTTCGCAATATGCTTTGAATGAACCCCAAATGCAATACATGATGCAGGGGAAGCCCTTGTATTTAAGCACTAAAATGATCCAGCATATGAGCAGGCCAGGCTTAGAAAAGGCGGGAATAATAGAAGGAGCGATTGCTCCCATTACGTATCAAGAACGAGTAATAGGGACGTTGAATCTCGGTTCCCACACGCACAAAACGATTTTGCTAAGCGCTCGGCGCGCCATCGAAGCCATAGCCCTGCAAATTGGCGGCAGCGTGGCGCGGGCGCAGACCGAATCGGCAAGACAAATCGGCCGGCAAAACCTGCAATCCTTGTTCGATATGCTGCAGGACATGATCCTTGTCTTGGACAAGACGGGACGCTTGTTATACGCCAATCACATGGTCGGCAAGCGCCTGGGATACACGCCGGCGGAATTATCGAACATGGAGGTCGCCGATTTTCATCCGCCCCAGCGGCGTCAAGAAGTGGTTGACTTATTTACGAAACTCGTGGCCGGCGAAGCTTCCGTTTGCGATATCCCGTTTTTGGCTAAGGACGGCACGCAAATTCCCGTGGAAATTCTTGGCACCTGCGGCAAGTGGGGAGAGATCGAGGCGGTATTCGGGATTGCCCGGGACCTCAGCGAACGCCATCATGCCCGGTTGGCGCTGTATGAGAGCGAATCGCGATTTCGGGCGATATTCGAAAGCGCCGCGATAGGTTTGGTCTTGGGCAATATGCAGGGGGAAATAATATTGGCGGCTAACGGTGCGTTTGCAAAAATGCTGGGATATACGCCGGAGGGATTAATCGGTAAAAGTTTCGTCGACTTTACCCACCCTGATGATGTCGGTCCGCAGCGAAAGCTTCTAAAGGAACTGTATGCAGGCGAACATGACAAAATCTTTGTGGAAAAACGATACATTCACAGGAACGGCGGAATTATCTGGGGCCGGCTCAATCTCTCATTAATATACGACGCGGAGGGCGTGCCCCTTTACAGCATCGGCATTGTCGAGAATATCACCGAACAAAAACAAGCGGCCGAGGCGATTCAAACGGAACAGCAACTGCTGCGAAGGATCATTGATCTTCACGAACGCGACCGGCAGATAACGGCCTATGAAATTCACGACGGCATAACCCAGCAGATTACGGCCTCGTTATTTCATTTGGAAGCCTTCCGGCGACTCCGGGAATCGGATGCGAAAACGGCGGATAAATCCTTGGAGACTGCATTGAAATTAATAAGCCAAAGCGTGGATGAAACGCGGCGGCTGATCAGCGGATTGCGGCCCTTGATCCTTGACGAGTACGGCGTCGTCGAGGCGATTGATTATCTGGTTTGCGAGAATAGGGAGCGCAGCGGGATGCAGATCGACTTTCATCACGACGTGCGGTTTAAGCGCTTGGTGCCGCCGCTGGAAAGCGCCGCATTTCGCATCGTCCAAGAGGCGATTGCCAATGCATGCCGTCATAGCCAAAGCCCCGCTGTCATAGTGGAACTTGTCCAGCGCGACGATCGATTGCATATCAAGGTCCAGGACCAAGGGCTAGGTTTTGACCCGAACGCGGTCGAGGAAACGCGCTTCGGTCTGCGGAGCATTCGCGAGCGCGCCCGCTTGCTTGGCGGCCGGGCGGAAATCCAATCCGCCCCGGGTTCAGGCACTTCAATAAGCGTGGAACTGCCGGTGGTGCTTCGAGCGGAAGGTGAAGATTAAAACCTTATCTTGCGACCGGGATATCGCGGCGCGAAAAGATCGCGGCGCCCGCCGCGTAACACAGCAAGCCGATTCCCAAGAGCACGCCATTGTAGATTACTTGTGTCCAAGGGGAATTATTCCATAGAACGATCAATTCTTGAGGCTTAAACGTGTATAAAAAACTGCAATAATGGAGCCACGCGCCGGCTGGCCAGACCCGGCAGATAGTCTCGATGATCAAAGAAAAAACATAAAGCCCCACCGCCATGGTAATCGTCCGCCAGCGATCGTGAATGATCGACGACAGCAAGGCGGTTATCCCCGTCAGGCAAAAAATCATGGAAAACAAATTGACGGCGCCGGGAATGAATTGTACCAGCGAAATTTCTTTGGAAATATGCAAGCAGTACAGTCCCAGGGCAATTCCCAGCATTATCGAAGCCGCCAGCAGGGCCGCACCCAAAGTTGCCGCAACGGCGGGAATTACAATTAAAGTCGGCCGCCATACCGGCAGTGTAACCAGCAGGTCCATGGTGCCACGGCCGATCTCGCCGCAGATCGGATCTGATCCGCGTCCTACGGCCCAGCCTCCGCAAACCAACAGGATCACTAAATGTACAAAGACAATGCTGATCCAGCCCGCTGGCGTGGCCATCTCCGCTATTGGCAAGCCCAGCATCCGTTGAATGAATCCCGGCATTGCCTTAAGCAGTGTGACGCCAATATCACCCTTGAACAAGCTTAACAGCCACAAAAAAAGCCAGCTAAACCCGGCAAGAATCAGACTGCTGATGAGCAACTGCACCCAGATGTCTGAAAACGCTTTTCGCCACAAGGCTCGATTCATAAGTACAAAGAACCGTTGATTTTATAAATTTGCGGATGTTAAGCGCGGGTTTTATCGTTTATATCAGGATATTCGCCGTATTTTCCGGCAGCATATCATCCTTCGATGAGATTATCAATTCATCTTTACTTAACGGCCTCCGACAAGTTAACATGAAAGAAATCGGATATATGAGGGATATGTAATCCGTCCCGGACTGACGAAAAATTCATTACACGGTCAGTCGCGAGCAAAAAAGAGTTTTTTTACCCATTGGAAAGTCCGGAGGATATTGCGATGTTCGCCCATGTCCTGTGTTTTTGTACGGCAGTTGTTGGAATAGATGTCGGTTGGCAACCCTTGCAGGAGGGGGGGATGGAGTATATCATCCAACTCGATCCTCAATCTTTGGAAACCTTAAAGGCCGGCGAGCCGATCGAGAGCGACATTCCACCCGGCGCTGGCGACGTGCGTTCAATCAAATTCTTCTTGGGCACGGAGAAACCGCCGCGGATCAGTCCGCCGTCAAAATCCATCCAATCGCCGCCGGTCAGTACGGCCGAGGGCGCCCGGATGCCGACTTCAAACTTGCCCGAAATCCAAGATGGTGCGGCAGTTAAACTGCCGAAACAGCAAGCGGCGACACCGGGTCAAACGACTCCCCGTACGCTTATACCCGATCCGGCAGTAAAGCCCCTGACTGCCCTTAATGAACCGGCGGATGGCATTGCCAAGTCCGAGGCAACTTCACAAAATCGGTCCGAGGGGAAAAAAGAGGAACCGGCCAAGCCATGGATGCCTTTGATCCTGGTGTCGCTGGGTTTGTTCGCCTCATTAGGCGGCAATGCCTATTTGGCTTGGATCTTCGCCGATCTTCGCCGCCGTTACCGGGCTGCGCTTGCCAAATAATGTCTGACTATTTTTTCGCGGCGACTTTTGAAGCCATAATGACAAAACTGTCGGACTTGCCTGCAAATAGATGCCATTTCGAGACGATGCTGCTGGGCAGGCGGAATTTCAACAAGGACAAGGGCGGCGAAATTGTGCCGCGACGGCTCGCTAGTTGGGACGATTGCCTAAGCCAATAGCTATGCCGCACCATTTGCATTGCCTCGAATTGGAATCCCGCGCGATCGAGCATTTTTCTCAGCGTCGCCGGAGTAAAGTGCGTTAAATGCCTGGGCAAGTCGAGTCCGTACCAGGCCGATCCGAACCAACGAAAAGGGGCGCTATCGATATTAGGCACGGCCACCAGCACCTTTCCTCCCGGCGCTAATAAATTGTTGACTTCGCAAAGCGTTTCCAAGGGCCGATGCACGTGTTCCAGGGAGTGCCAAAGCGTGACCAGATCGAAACTGCCCGGCGGCAGAACCGGATTGGGCAGCGTGCCGACCAAGGCGGGCAGTTTTAATTCTTCCCGCACATATTGCACCACTTTGGCCGAGAGATCCAAACCCACAGCCTGCCAACCGCGATTGTGCATGCGTTGTAAAAACAATCCCGCGCCGCAGCCGAAATCGAGCAAACGGCGCCGGCCCACGGGATCGATCTCGCCGCGCTCCCAATTTGGATGTTTTTTGCCGAGAATCCTTGACCGCCAATTATCGCGCGGCTTGAGTTGTCTGGGCGGAGTTTGAGACGCCTGGTGCGGGGCATAATCATCATGATAAAACAGCCTGATTTCGTCCGGAGCGGGCCGCGGATTGGTATAACACAAATCGCACTCGCGGCAACGGACTACGGTAAAACAGGGCTGCGGCGACGGCGCATCCCTGTCCGGCGCGGCCACGACCAATGACGTCCGATCGCTTCCGCACAATGGGCAGCTTGTGGACTCCAAGGCCGAGGTTGGTCCGATTTTGTTACTTGTTGTCGGCTGGCAAGTGATTGGGGCGATCAATGCTTTGAGCCCTCCTTTTTTCCCGGCGGTCGTTGACCGCCGGCTAGTGGCATTAATCAATCTTCTGAAGGTAAATATCCATTGGCATCTATGCCGCTTCGGCGCTACTGTCGCCGTTGAATTGGTAGTAATCGTCACACTCATCTGTAATATCCGCACGGGGCGATTGATCGCGATCCAAATCAAGCGATTCATTTTCGGAATTTTGCGATGAATCGAAGAAGTCGGCATCGAACACGCCGTGGGTTTTGTCCTTGGGTTTGACGATCTGTGATGGTTTGTGTTTTGTCGCCGTTTTCACGAGCGGCGGATTTTGTTCGGCCGGTTCGCGAGGCAATTCGGTTTTTTCTGCAAGCGTTACTTTGCGGTCTGTTTTCCGCCTGTTAGAGGAGCGATTGCGGGGTCGTTTGGCTTCTGTGTCCACTTTTTCGCCCTTGTCCCCGGCAATTTCGAAAGAAATCGAAGTGCGGCCGGTATTAGAGGCGTCCGGCAGGCGGCCAACCGGCACGCCAAGCGACGCAAATATATTTGAAATATGCTGGTGACAAGTAAAAACCAGGAGTTGATGACCGGCGGCGGCAAAATCGCGCAATACGGCGGCGGCCGCGGAGGCACGGTCGGCGTCGAAGTTTACCAGCACGTCGTCGAGCACCAGCGGCAATGCCGCGCCGCGCCTGGCATAACCGGCGGCCAAGGCCATGCGCAGGCTGAGGAACAACTGTTCGCGCGTGCCGCGGCTGAGAATTTCCACCGGCAAGGAGCGGCCTTCGGCGTCGTCCACGCGGAGTGTGTGTTCTCCCAGCGGCGTCCAAACCCGTTGGTATCGGCCTTGGGTCAAGCGCTCTAGGTATGCGGAGGCTTCTTGGAGCGTTTCGGGCTGGCGCTGGCTTTCGTAAGTCGAACGGATTTGATCTAAAATCTTACATGCGGCCGCCAACACCCGCCAGCGCTCGAGCGCCAGTTCCAGTTTTTTTTCGATCATTGCCAATTCAAGTATTTTGACGGGCAATTGCCGGTCTAGGGCCAGGTGTTGGATATTGGCGATAAGTTCGCCTCGTTTTTCCATGTGCCGGCTGATTTGATCTTCCACTGCGGACAAGCGCTCCTTCAAGGCGATGCTTCGAGACTGGAGTCCTCCGGCCGGTTCCTCATCTAATTGCTTGCCAACAGCCTCTTCGGAACATTGATTGCCGATCGTCGCGGCGATGTCTTCACTTAGGGCGTTTCGATCCCTAAATAGCACATCGGCGCGGGCGTGTTTCGCGGCTCGGCAGCGAAACTCCGTCTCATCTTCAGCGCCGGCCTGGAAGAATAATTCGCGGCGGCGGTGTTTAAGGCGGGCGGCGGCCTCTTCGTGTTTCGCGCGGCGCAGTCGCAAACGCTGCATCTGCCGATGAATGTTGTCGCGTTTGTTTACATCGGCTTTTTGCAGGGCCAATGCCGCGCCGAGTTGTTTGAGATGTTCCATCGCGTCCGTGCCGTCCAGGGCCGCGCCGGCGTCGGACGCAACTTGTGCAATGCGCGCCGTGAGCAGATCCCATTCCTGCCGCCGGCGCTGGACCTCCTCGCGCAGTTGGTTTAGGCGGCGCTTGGATTCGGCCAGATGCCCCCATTGCTGTGACAACTGCCGTGCCTGCCGGGTGGAAAGTTTGCTAGGCAGTCCGGTAGCGGCTAATGCCTCGCGCCAAGAGCGCCGGGCCGTCTTATACTCTTGTTTGGCCTCCGAGATACGCGCGGCGGCTGCAATTGCCTGTTGCCGGGCGGAGTTTCGCCGCGTTTCCAGGGGAACCAGTTCCTCGAATGACGCCAAATCCTTTTCGGCCGCCTCCAAACGGCAGACCATCGGCCCGCCGCCGCGGGGAAGCAGGGCGTCCAATTGCTCCCGTTCGGTTTTCGCCTGCTGCTGCTGCGCCTGGAGCATGGTTAGTTGTTTTTGGCGGGAATTCAAGCGCGAGGCGCGGGATTTTTCTATAAGGTATTTCCCCGATACGGCCGCCCCGCTGCCGGCCAGACCCAAAACGGCCAGGGCCCAACCTACGTGGCCGGTAATTGAGGCGGGCATGAACAATCCCGCCAGTATCAGCACCACTCCCAATATAAATGCCGCGCCCAAGCCGGCCAGAACGCCCACGGGCAGGAGCTGATGCTCGAGGAGCCAGCGGCTTTGGTCCTCCAAATCGGCCTGGTGACGGGCGAATTGATCGAGCCGTTCGTCAATTTGCAACCGCCGCCGATACTGAGCGACCAGGTTTCCGCAGCGATCCATTGCTGCGCCGAGATCCTGCTCTCCAAGGGCTTTTAGCGCGGCCTCGATCTGTCGGGTAAGCGATTCCGCCGTATCGTTAGGTTCATCTTGTTCGCGTTTTGCCTGCATTAGTTTGGCGCGGCAGCGCCGCAATGCGCCGGCCGGGGACCTCAATGTGGCAAGCGATCGGCCGGAAAGGACGGGCATGATCTTCTCGGCCGCATTCTCGTCCAAGCCAAAACGCCGCCATTGGGCCGTTAGTTCGTTCTGCAAATCGGCGATTTCGGCATCCATTTCGCCGATCCGGGTTTGCAGCGAGACGAGCCATGGCTCTTGCTCCAGCAGGGCTTCGATTCGGGCGGATTGACAGCGCAGCGATTCGTTGATTTTCACGGCCGAGGCTTCGGCCGCAAGTTCTTCCTGCCGTTTTTGCATGCGGCCGATGCGGTGTTGATGTTTTTTTAGCCGGGCGTTTAGGGCGTCGAGGCGTTCGATTTCACCTTCCGGAACCGGCGGCAGGGGGCCCAAGGCGGACAATTGTTCCTGGATTGTCTTGCGCCGCAACCAGCGGTCGCTCAGCGTGAGGGCAAGCTCTGCCACGCGGAGTTGGCGTTGGGCCTGATTTTTTTCTTCTTCGAGCCGGTTCAGAACGTCATCGATTTGGCTGCGTTCTGCAATCAACTGGCCGAAACGGCGAGTCAGCCCGCCGAGTTCATCGATTTCCGCACATAGTTTTTCCCGTTGGGCCCAAAGCTGGGTGACTTGCGATGGATTTCCGCCGGCGTCGAGGATCCGGTTTCGCGAGGCCTCCAATTCCCGCGTCACCTCGACGAGCGAAACGCGATCCAGCCCGGCGGTCAAATTGTAGAGCAACTCGGCCGCCTGGGTGTTATCCAGCGTGGCCAGTTCCTGCAATTCTCGGAGTTCCACTGCGAAAACATTGTTGAAAATCGCCTCGTCGATACTTGAGAGCAGAAGTTTGACGACGTGTTCGCCTTGTCGGGTGCCGTCTGGGGCGGTTAGCACGACCTCCTCGCCGGAACCGTCGGCATGGAGATGGCGGGCGATTTCGAATCGGCCGGGCGGGCCGGAGACGTCGATTATTCCGCCCGGGACGCCGCCGTGGACAGGCGGGAAATACCGGCCCCGGGCCGGTGAGAATCCGTAAAGCATGGAGCGGATGAATTGCAGGAGGGTGGTTTTGCCCGCCTCATTCGCACCGTAGAGCACGCTCAGAGAGTCCGATAGACGCTCGATCCGCAGCCCAGTCCATACGCCATAACCGTCGATTTCCAGGGCGTTGATTTTCATGATCGGCCCTCGTTGGTTTCGTCCGCATCGCCTCCGAGCAAGGCGGCGCCCAATAAAGCCGCCTCAATCAGCACGCGGCCGCGGGCGTTTGCATCGGCCAAATGCGCAATCGCGCCGAGGGATCCGGCTTGATGGGCTTCGGAGATATACGCCTGCAACTCCAAGGGCTCCTCGGGATTCATCTGCAGTCGGCGGATTTCTCGGAGGAAGTCGCCGCGGATGGTTTCCTGCTCGTACCACTCCTCGGGCAAGCGATCGGCCGGCTCGACGTTGATCGACAGGCTCCAGGCCGAAGGCGAACTGAAACCGTAGTCTGCCCGCAGCCGATCTAAGAGATCAGCGGCAAGCCGGTCACACTGCAATTGCTTGACCAGCGGCCCGCCGCCGGAAATCGTCCATGTTATCAGCAAATGCGAATTCGGCGCCGACTCGCATAGCGAATGGATTCGTTCGCGAAAACGCGTTTCCAAGTCGGCTTGGATCGTATCTTTGTCGACCAGAATCCGCTCGCCGAGCCAACGCACGGCGTCGGTGGGAACAAGACTGGTGCGGAATTGTTGTTTTTCGTCGACTTGCACCAGGGTGCAGCCGTGCACGGCGCTTTCTTCCGGTCGCCGGCCTTGTGGGCTGCCGCAGTAGTGGATCACATGGGGCGTGCAGGCCGGCGTTGCCCGATCGTGCCGCCCGCCCAAGGCCCAGTAATGAATATCACGGGCTAGCAAGGCCGCCGGGTCCGCGCTGCCGTAGGCTATGGCGATGGTCGGCAGCCCGCCGGAATCTGCATGAAAATCGCCGGCTCGGATGAGCCTTTGTCCTGTAGGGTGCGTACAACGCACCTGATTCGGGTCGGAACTGATTCCCAGCAGCCGGGCAATTGGCGTGCTGTCGTGCTCGTGGACGAATTCGTCTACGCGGCCGCGTGAAAAAACATGGACGTTGCCAGGCAGAGCGATGGACTGCGGCCACTGGTCGGGCGGATCGACCATTCCTCCTAGCCAATATACGGCAATCTCGCGCTGGGCCAATCGTTGGAATTGCTCGCAGAGGAACATCGCCCCGCGGGGTCCGGCGTAAAGCGGATGCAAGATGTCGCCCGATAGGATCAAAAAGGCGGCCTGTTCGGTCAAAGCCGTTTCGAATACCCGTGCGGCGGCGGCATAAGGCGCTTCGAGAAACAACTCGCGCAGGTGTTCCGGCACATCCGCCACGCCGGCCAACGGTTGTTCCAGATGGAAGTCGCTGGCATGAACGAATCGAAAAGGCCAGTTCGACATAAGCGCCTCCGTGCGCGGATGTTAATCTAACTATTCCTATGAGCAGAGAAATTCGGCAACTGGGGAGTTGGTGGTAAGGCAGTGTAACGAAATTCTCAATTGAGAGCTACATTAATTCTAGTGTGCAATTGTTAAAACAATTAGATTGGATAAATAGGGTAACAGTTTTTTATCGGCATAATGCCATTCCAACAAATGATCCTCGATCCTTTTTACGCCCCACGACCAGATTTTTTGGATGAGGATTTTCGCTGAATGCCGGAACGGGATGGTATTGAAACCGGTGTTTTTTTTGCCGTGATTTCACCGCTTTTTGATGTTGTCACTGCGTGGGGCAGATGCATTTTTCGTTTGATCGCCAGGTAATTCGGATTATCGGCCTGGCCTGTGATTTCAAAAAGGAATCGGCTAGGGACGGTGGGCCGGGGTTTGCCCCATTTGTTGCGGGTTAAGGCCATGGTTAGCGTAAGGCGGCGCTTGGCGCGGGTAACGCCCACATAACACAGGCGGCGTTCTTCGTCCAGTGCCGAGCCGCCGTCGGACACGGATCGGTGATGCGGCAGAAGGCCTTCTTCCATGCCGACCATATAAACTTCGGTGAACTCCAATCCCTTGGCGGCATGAAGGGTCATAAGCGCGACGGCGTTGCGATCGAGTTGCGACTCTTTGTCGCGATCTTGTTCATTGCCCGTTAGAGCGACTTCGTGTAAAAATCCCACCAACGTAGCCGACTTGGAACTCTGCGAGTATGAGCCCAAGGCATTGACCAACTCTTCGATGCTTGCCCAGCGCGACTCTTGATCGCCGGCGTCGGGATATTGCCGGGCCAATTCCCGTTTATAGCTGATTTCTTGCAATAGTTCTTTTACAAGATCGACCAGCGGATGGCGGGCGCCTATGCGTGCTTTGCCGGGGGAGTCGGCCTGTTTGTGATATCGCTCGATAAGGCCGTGGAATTTTTGCACGGCCTCGAGCGCGGACGGGGAAAGTTTGTCAAGTTCACCCGCCCGCGGCAATATGCTCCAAATGGGCTGACTTTTGCTGATGGCTTCGTCCAACAGGCGTTTAACGGTGGATTGGCTTATTCCGCGATGGGGCGTGTTGATGATGCGCAAAAGCGAGATTTCGTCGGCCGGGTTGGCCAGCAATTTCAAGTACGCCAGCACGTCGCGGACTTCCTTGCGGTCGTAAAACGACATGCCGCCGATGAGGACATAGGGGATTTTCGCCAGCCTAAGTTCGGTCTCGAATGCCCGGGGCTGCTCGTTCGTGCGGCAGAGGACGGCGAAATCGCGGGGCCGGCGTTTTTGAGTTTTGAGCCGGCCGGCGATTTGATCGACCACCCATTTTGCTTCTTCTGCTTCGTCTTGTAGTTGCTGTATGAGCGGCATATCGCCGCTTGAGGTTGCACGCAGAACTTTATCGTGGCGGAGTTTATTGAATGCTATAAGCCGGTTCGCCCAACCGACGATCTCCCGGGTGGATCGATAATTAAGTTCCAGGCGCACGACCTTGGCCTCGGGCCAATCGTTTTTGAAGCGGAGGATGTGGGTCAATTCGGCCCCGCGCCAGCCATATATGGATTGATCGTCGTCGCCTACCACGCAAATATTTCGATGCTTCTCAGCAAGGGCTTTTATTATTCGATACTGACTGCCGTTGGTGTCCTGATATTCATCAACCAGTAGATGATCGAAGCGGTCGGCCTCGGCCTGGCGGATTTTGGGGAACTGGGAAAAAAGATCTTCGGTGCAAACCAATAAGTCGTCGAAATCCAATGCCCCGGCCGCTTTCAAGGCGTTTTGGTAGCGGCGAAAAGCGGCGGCGGCAAGATGTTCCTTGTCGGTTTGGGCCAGATTGGCGGCTTGCTCGGGGCGGATGCCGGAGTTTTTCCAACGGCTGATGAAATACAGCAGATCGCCGGGCCGCAATAAGGCGTCGGCCGCCTTGATTTCCCTGAGCACGCCGCGGGCGACGCCTTCCTGATCGCCCCGGTCGTAAATGGCGAATTGTGCCGGATAGCCCAGGTGCCGAATCTGCCGGCGCAATATGCGGACGCAAAGCGAATGAAAAGTGGAGATTTCCGGGCGATCCTTCATATGTACATGTGCCACTGCTTGCTTGTCAAGCAGTGCTGCCGAGCGTTGCCGCATTTCGTCGGCGGCTTTGTTGGTAAATGTAACAGCCAGCACGCGTTGGGGCCGAATATGGTTGCGGATAAGTTCGGCGATGCGATAGGTAACAACCCGGGTTTTCCCGGTTCCTGCACCTGCAAGCACTAGTAGCGGGCCGGAAAGCGTGTGCACGGCCTCGAGTTGGGCGGGATTGAGATTCATGGAGATTGAAACAATGACTTGCGCGGATTGTCGCTTTATTAGCCAAATCAGTAGGGCCGGATATTCTTGTCCGGCTGGAAAAAGACAGGCAAGAATGCCTGTCCTACGGTTGAAAATTAGTCAGGCTATTTTGATGCGTCGCCAAGCGATTATGGGAGATTATTGGGATGATTGTCAACCGGGCGCAGCATGTCATCCTTATCGACGGCATGTATTTAATCAAGTTTTGGGCCGCCGGCGAGCGAGTTATTTTCGTGATTTTAGCGGTTTTATCCCCTAGTTTTGTAGACCTTGCGAATTTTGCATAAGGGATTTATACTTCTTAATTCCATTGTAAATGGATATTATTCGTCCGGACTAAGATAAACCTCGATCAGAACAAGGTGAGAAAAAATGAAAAGCGAAGAACGGCACAAGCTGCACCAAAATGCCCTGGCCCTATGGCTTTCCGAAACATTTACCACGATTAAACCCTATCAGAACGCCATCTTGGCAGTGATAATTGTAGTAATATTGGCGGTGATATTTGCCGCCTGGTGGACAAGCGAATCGGCTTCTTCGGCGAGTAGGGCCTGGACGCCGATCTTGTGGCTGCCGACATTCAACTTGCCCAAGGCTGTAGCATGCTCTTTATAAACAAGGCTACTGCCAACCAGCAATTGGGCAAGGCCCTGGAACTGTATCAAGCAGTCAGCGTGCAAAGCTCATCGCCCACTCTACGCGCCCAAGCCACTTTTGGGATTGCCAGGGCTTGGGAAGCGCTAGGCAAACTGGATACGGCCATCAAATTTTATACTGAAGTGACGACCGAATGGCCGGAGTCGGTGTACGCCCAGATGTCTTCGCGGCGTTTGGATGATTTGAAGCGGGTTTCGACTAAGGAAGTCTACGACAAATTCGCCCGGTTCGATCCCAAGCCGACATTCACCCAACCGCCCGGTGCGATTCCTGGTCTTGATAAATTGCCCGAGGAAGGTCCGGTTTACACGCCCGGCGCTATTAAGGAAGGGGGAGTAGAGGAAAAGAAGACTGAAAAGGTTGATAACAAGGCGGAGGAAAATAAGCCGGAAGATAAAACCGAGAAACCCGTCGATTCAGGGCAATCGACCGGCGGCGAAAAACCGGCCGATGCCCAACCTGCGCCTGGGGCAAATAAGCCGGCTCAATAGAGGCTGCGGCAAGCGATTAGTTCAATAGCCATGATTTGCTCGATCAGATCTTTGTTTTTGATTTCCAGTTCTGATTTTATCATGTAAATCGCAGAAATTTCATTACACTATCAATGCCTCGGTTAAATCGCGCTCCTTATCACCTCAAGTTTTATTTTGGAACTCGGTTCCGCGGCAAAGGATTTTTGCAGTTTTTCGCAGGCGTAGTCCGGACACTGGGCGCATGTCTCAACGTTTCGCTCTCTTGCACAGGCCCTGATCTCGCATTTTTTACAACCGGAGTATAACCGGTCGTCATCGCTCCTGCATCCGTCGCAGTCGGTGATTTCCTCGGGCCGCATCTCGATACCATAATGTTCCTGGCCGAGCCGAGCTATGGCAGCCCTCATTTTCTGTTTTTTCACCGGGTCATCCTCGCGTGTTGCCCAGTAGATCGGGCATCCTTGACACGTCAAACCGCAATAGGCCGCCATTTCTTGCACTTTCATATCAAACCTCCCGAATAGTCATTTCAAATCAACTTAACGCCGCATGCGAAGATGATGGATTGTGATGTCCTCGTTCCCTCGCTGAGGCGCGGGTACATTATTTTACACAAACTCGCCTTTAGCTATGGTGATTGCCTTGCCGCCGACCCGGACGTTTATTTTCCCCTCTTTTTCATCCGCCTTTAGAAGCAAAAGCGAGGGCCGGCCGATTTCATAGCCTTGCTCGGCACGGATATCGATTTTATTTTGCCCCCAAAAGCGGCGATGCACAAGGTATGCCGCCAGGCAGCCATTGCCGCTGCCCGTGGCCGGATCTTCGGGCACCCCGTAATAATCGCCAAACATCCGCACGCTGATATTGTTTTTCGGTTTATGCGGCTCCGGGCAAAAGATGGCAATTGATTTAGCCCAATTATTCTCGATCAGGTCGAAATACTTTTCTTTATCCACCCTGGCCCGTTTCAGCGATTCCAGGCTGCGAAGCGGAACAATTATAAATGGAAGTCCGGTTGAAACTTCCTCGATTGGAAAGCGATCGTCTATCTCGCTCTGTCTCAAACTCAACACGGCCGAAATTATCTCCGGGCTGAATTGACGGCCGAAAACCGGCTCGATCTGCTTCATCCAATAGATATTTGCATTGCCTTCCTCATCGACGAATGTAACTGGAATCTGTCCGGCTTTTAAATTCAGCACGATCTTGCCCGCGGCGATATGCTTTATTTCATGCCGGATAATATGGGCGGTGCCCAGCGTGGGATGGCCCGCAAAGGGCACTTCTTCGCGGGGGGTAAAGATTCGCACGTCAAAACCGCCGTCGCGCTGAGTTTCAGAGAGGATAAAAGTGGTTTCAGAGAAATTCATTTCCCGGGCGATGCGCTGCATCTCGACATCGGCGAGAGCGCCGCCGCCACGGAACACGGCTAATTGATTGCCGGCGAATTTTTCTTCGGCAAAGACATCGACGATGTAAAAAGTAAGTCCGCTCATTTCTTCACTTCCACGTGTCGGAACATGGTTCTTTAAAACTGGACAGCCAGATTATATTGTAGCAGGAGTCGATAACGCAAGTATACGCGATGCAGAATCGCCATTGGGCACGAGAAGTTTGGGAAAAAAACGAGCAAGACGATTATTTGCTGTTCGGCCGTTCCAGCGAGCTAGTTTACTGAACCAGCGCTGAAATTGGGCAGTCGTCAGTCGCAGATGTTGCCCGGGTTTGACTCCGAATGAACTTGGCGACCAACCGATTCACGGCGGCGGCCTTTTCGATTTGGGGCGCATGACCGCAGTGATTCAAGATCACAATTCGCCCATCGGGCAGGTTGCGCGCCGCTTCGATCGACTCGTTACAGTCTACAATCCGATCTTCCCGGCCGACTATTACGAGCGTCGGTTGCTGAACAAGCGGCATTAAATCCCTGACGCTATGCCCCATTGTTCCGCGAATGATCCGCATCGCGCCGATCCGCCATCGCCGGCTGGTATAGTTCCGTCGATAGCATTCCATGACTTCCTGCCGGGCGTGTCGCGGATCATAAAAGACGCTTTCCACAATAGACTGCACGTTGCTCCGTTTGACGCCTCCGATCATCGGCAACCGTTCTTCACGGCTCAATCCCGACGGGCTGAGGAGCACCAGGCTGGCAATCAAGTCCGGAAAGCGAACCGCAAATTCAACCGCGACCTTGCCGCCCATGCTATTGGCCAGAAGATGCACCGGGCGTTGTTGAACGAATGACCGCAAATAAAGGTGAAGTTCCTCGACAAAGAAGTTGACATCTACCGGCAGTCGGGCATCGATGCGATTATGCAATGCATCGCTTTCATAATCAACAAGCGCCGGGGTATGAAGCTCGAAGTGGCGCCGCCAGCAATCCACGTTGCGATACCAGCTTTCGGCCTGTGCGGCCAAGCCGTTGATCAGCACCACTCGCGGCCGTTGGCGGCAGATGACATCGCTCTTTCTATCGCATTTTTGCCAGAGAGATACCATTAGAATGTGTCCTTCGAGATTAGGAGTGCTTCCAGTCGCTATAAATCCGCCGGCGGATTCACATTAATCTATCGACAATAGGTCCAGGCTTTTGACGAGGGGCCCAGAGGGGAACTTGGCGTGTTTCCATCTATTATTAGCCTTGCCAATGCGAAAAGCAATAGCCCACTACTGAATCTATGTAGAGTTAGTGCCTGATAGAAGGTTTGTCGATTCGAGGTCACTAAAAAATAGATCCGCCATTGCCGGACTTTTTCCCGCCTTGAACGACTCGTCACAACTGTAACTCCATAAAAATAGTATCGTTAAGCGGCGTATCGTAGTAAGCTCCGCAGTGCACAAAACCCAATGATTCATAAAGCCGCGTGGCAGCACGCATGCTTGGCAGCGTATCGAGCTTCATGGTCACATAGCCTATGGCACGCGCCTCGGTAATGATTCTTTCGGCCAACAATCTCCCTATGCCTTGACCGCGAAACGCAGGCCGCACAAACAGCCGCTTCATCTCGCAAACACGGCCATCTAAAGACCGTAGAGCGATACAACCTTTGATCTCGTCGCCAGCCAAAACCAATAGCAATCGCCCTCGTGGAGGCATATAATCTCCCGGCAGTCCGACCAACTCGGTTTCGAACCCCTGAAAGCAAAGATCTACCTTAAGCCAGGCCGCATACTCCTCAAACAGGCTGCGCACCTGGGCAATTTCGTCTGGAGTGGTTGCTTGGCATATTTTCATGGCGTCAGGTTGTGTGTTAAAAAACTACTGGACTGCTTTTGGGTGTGGGGATTAAATAATAGTTTATTGGATCGGCGGATATTTTTTAACTGGAATAGATGCATGGATTAAACAAGTGTCCGAATGGGAATTGGTGTGCACAGTGGTCAGTGGTCATTGGTCAGTGTATAGTATATATGGATTAGAAATAAGTGGTCAGTTGGCAACTTTCAGCGATCAACAAGTCTCTCACCCTAATCCTCTCCGGGCACCGACCGAAGGTTGGTCGGGAGAGGGGCCTTATGCATGAAACCTATTTCATCAGAACCCGCTGAACTTACCGTTGAGGACGCTCAGTCCGGTTGGCGGCTGGATGTTTTTCTTGCGCATCATTTCACCGACTACAGCCGGGTGCATTTGCGCCGTGTGATTACGGCGGGCGGGGTGAGCATCGACGGGCGGGGTGGCAAGCCGGCGTACCGGTTGATACCCGGGCAACGGGTTACAATCGTTTTGCCGGAAATTCCGCGCGAGGCGCCGCGCCCGGAGGATATTCCTCTGGATATCCTTTATGAGGACGAGCATTTGGCGGTAATAAACAAGCCGCCGGGCATGGTCGTGCATCCTGCGCGGGGACATTGGTCCGGCACATTGGCCAGCGCCCTGCAATTTCGTTTCGGCCCAGCGCTGAGCACTACGGGCGGGCCGTCGCGACCGGGAATCGTGCACCGGCTGGATCGCGACACCAGCGGAGTGATTCTTGTGGCACGCAACGATGTGGCCCATGCCAAACTCTCGAAGCAGTTCCACCAGCGGACGATCGAAAAAGAATATTTCGCCTTGGTATCGGGCTGCCCGGAGCGGGATCGTGATTATATAGATTGCCCAATCGGGTTCCATCCGCATCAGCGGGAAAAAATGGCCATTCGCCGCGACGATGCCCAAAGCCGGTCGGCGCAGACGTTTTATGAAGTTTTGGAACGATTCGATGGTTTTGCCGCCATTAAACTATTGCCCAAAACGGGCCGGACGCATCAGATTCGCGTCCATCTAAACCACATCGGCTGTCCTGTGCTGTGCGATCGCCAATACGGCGGACGCTCGAAAATCACGCGTGGCGAAATCCGCCGCGACCCGGGCGATTCGCTGATTCTCTTGGATCGTCAGGCCTTGCATGCCCGGCGGCTGAAGTTCACTCATCCGGAGAGCGATAAAATATTGGAAATCGAGGCCCCCTTGCCCGCCGACATAATGTCGGTTTTGGAGGAACTGCGTAAGTATAGGGCAACGTAGATGCAATCTATTATGCTGAAGTTTCTCTTGCCTCGGACAGTATAATGGTGTGTAATGTTAACAAAAGGAGATGTGTCATGGTCCAAACAGCCAGTACGATGCTTTCGTTAGGCGTCAAGGCGCCTGATTTCTCACTACCGGATCTAAGCGGAAAGAAAGTCTCGCTTGCCGATTTTGCCGACGCCCCGGCCTTGTTAGTGATTTTCTTGTGCAACCATTGTCCTTATGTGAAGCACGTGGCCGACGTCTTGGCGAAATTAACCAAGGAGTATCAGCAACGTGGAGTAGCGGTGGTGGGAATAAACTCGAACGACGTTTCGGCTTTTCCCGACGACTCGCCCGCTAAAATGATCCAGGAGGTCAAACACCGCGGTTACCCTTTCCCGTATCTTTATGATGAGAGCCAGGCCGTGGCTAAGGCGTATCGGGCTGCCTGCACACCGGACTTCTATGTGTTCGACCGGCAAAGTAAGCTGGTCTATCGGGGCCAAATGGATTCGAGCCGACCCGGCAACGGCATTCCAGTGACCGGTGATGATCTACGCGCTGCGCTTGACGCGGTCTTGGCCAATAAACCGGCGCCAGTCCACCAGAAACCCAGTTTGGGCTGCAACATCAAGTGGAAACCGGGCAACGAGCCGGATTACTTTCAATAAAGGATAAAGTCAATAACAAAGACTCCCGACCCCTTTATCCCCCTCGACCCCTTTATCCCCCTTTATCGACGCCGGAAGGCCGGGAGCATTGCGGCAACTTGGAGGGAATACCAATCAATGAATTTTGCCAGCGGCGCAATCATGCGTTGTTTTTTCGACCGGCTTCCAACCTCGGTGCCATCCAGCGAAGGGCGCGGCCCATCAAGCCCAGCCTCAACTGCCCACTGGCGTGGCCATGAGGCAATCGCCAGATTTCAGGCTGCTGCCACTTTTGCCAGAGTTCCTCGTACGGTTGCCCCGCCGCGAACAAATCA
>JBEKZY010000098.1:0-15321 GCA_049509395.1 Thermoguttaceae bacterium
AGCAGCCAGGCCACGCGATGGGTGACGACCCGGGTTTTGCCGCTTCCCGCCCCGGCCAGGATCAACAGCGGACCTTCCAGGTGCTGCACGGCCTCGCGTTGCGGCGGGGTAAGTCCTTCGAGAAGATGATTCATGGGAATTATACTACCCAAGATTGAAAAAATTGCTATACTACTAAATCAACGTTGGGGCGTACCCGGCGTTGCGAAATATTTGGAGGATTTTTTTTACCTGTTTGGGAGGGAACCCATGGGAACCCGCATTCCACTTAACACTGAGGATTCGGACGCGAAAGGTATGGCCGATAAGCTTGATATGAGCACGGCCGAGATTGGGCTTTCAGTACGCACTACGAACTGTTTGGAAGAAAAAGGGATTTTTACGGTCAACGATCTCTTGAATTGCACCCGGGATGAATTGCTGGCCATCTCCAATTTTGGAGAGAAAACCCTGGAAGAAGTGTATAAAGCATTGGAGGGAATTGGTTTTTATCGCCGGTTTAAGCACGAGGCGGCCTGCATAGCCAGTAATCCGGCCTGACAGCGGCTTAAAAAAATAACCGCATTGCCGCCGCGGCCGGCAGTTCATTTTCTTTACTGAAAGTTTTTTTATATCGCCGGGCGATTCGGCGCGGGTGCCATATTCCTTCCAGCGACTTTGAGCATCGGCGCGCGGCCCCGATCGCCGGGTGGAGAGACTGTTTTGGCACGCACCTTTCGTTGGTATCAAAAAAAACGCGGCAACCGGCGCACCGGTTCGCGGACGCTGGGCAGCATCGGTGAGGCCCTGTTTTTCGCCTTTTTCCTCCTCGTCGGCGGCATTGCCCTGGCGGTCATGATTTCCACACTCCTCATACCCGAATGGCAGGTCAATCATGAGTTTGTGGAACATCCCTGCAAAGTCATCGGCAGGCGCCTCGACGAGATAGAGGACAAAAACGGGACGCTCTATCGCCCCCAGTTTCAAATCGAATATTCCGTCAATGGCGTTGAATATCGCCCCTGGACGTATACAATCAGCAATCCCTATTCGTCGGGAAAGGAAATCCAGCAGGCGATCTTGACCAAATTCAGCGTGGGCGACACCGTGCCTTGCTGGTTTAATCCTCTCAATCCCGGACAAGCCGTTTTGGTGCGCGGATACAACTGGTGGGTCTATCTCGTGCTTTTCGTGCCCGTGGCCTTTATCGTTATCGGCGCAGGCGGATTGATCTATTTGCTGTTGCACTGGGGCAAATCGGCCGAACGCAGTGCAGCCATGACGCAGCATGCCCAGGATCGCGACCTGTTCGGCGCCAGCGGCGCCGCCGATCATGAATATCCAAATGTGCCTCAGCGAGCCGACATCACCAACAGCCCAGGCACGAAATTGCGCTACCGCTTGCCCATCGATACATCGCCGGGCTGGGCGCTTTTCGGCACCCTGTTGGGTTGCATTATTTGGAACAGTCTTGTGGCAATGATGGTGTATTTCGCGGTCCGCGGCCATCTTGCCGGAAAACCCGATTGGATATTGACGTTTTTCTCCATCCCATTTGTCCTCGGAGGGCTGTTTCTGATCGTTTATTTCCTGCGGAAATTGCTGGTCACGGCCGGTATCGGACCCACGCTCCTGGAAATCTCCGACCACCCTTTGCGCCCCGGCGGCGAATATCAAGTTTTTCTCTCCCAATCGGGCAACTTGACGATCAATAGTCTATCCATATCCCTGGTCTGCCAGGAAAAAGCCACCTACCGGCAAGGCACCAATACCCGTACCGAGCTCCGCCCCGTATATAGTCAGGATTTATTTCGCCGCGATAATTTCCAGATTCCGCCGGGCTTGCCCTTTGAAACAAATTTCCCGCTTAATGTGCCGAAGGGCGCTATGCACTCTTTCAAGGCCGGCCATAATGCAATCGATTGGACCCTGCTCGTCGAGGGCGACGTCGCCAATTGGCCCGATTTCAAACGGGCCTTCTCGGTTGTCATTTATCCGGTCAACGGGAGGACCGCCTCATGAAAAACGAGCCCGCGGTCATCATTCGCCTCGAAGGCAACGGACGCATCTATCGGCCCGGCGAAAGCCTGTCCGGCGAATACGCCTTCGAGGAATTATCCCCCGACCAGATCAAGGCTTTGGAAGTTTCCATCCTTTGGTATACCGAAGGCAAGGGCGACGAAGACATGGCCGTGCATAAATTCTGGCGAACTGATTTGGAAAACGGCAAAGCCGTCCAACCGCAATTGCCGGCCCGCTTTGAAACCGTCCTTCCCAATTGCCCCCTTTCTTACGACGGCCTGATCGTCAAGGTCCGCTGGTGCGTCCGCGTGCGGGCGTTTCTGCATCGCGGCGGCAAGGAAGTCTTCGGACAGAAAGTATTTCGCCTCGGCGATATTCCCCCCATTAAGAACCCTCCGCAAAAACCCCCTCCTGTGTAAAGCCGCGACGGGCGCTATCGGGCGCCGATGGGGCGCCATGCGGAGCATGGTTGCGTTGGTCGGCATGGTCGGTTGGTCGGTAGCAAAAAAAATACAATGGCGTTAGTTTTTCCCACAACCTTGACCAATGGTCGCGGCTTTAAAATGATTGAACAAAATCCTGCCGCCGAAAATCCCTTTTGCACGCGCCGCATCCGCCCGGGAGCCGTGCCGTTTTGCTTTCCCAGCGGAGTGGACGTCGAAAATCTCCTCGATCGCTTGCGACGCAATCAGTGGCGCGGCGAGATCGTCGGCCCGCACGGCTCAGGCAAGTCCACGCTTTTGGCAAGCCTACTGAATGCCGTCGAACAAGCCGGGCGGCAATCGGTATGCTTCGAACTCCACGACGGCCAGCGCAGCCTGCCCCGCGATTGGCGCCGTAAAACAATGACGGCCGCACTATCTCAGCCGGCGATAGTCGTGGTCGACGGCTATGAACAACTGAGCCTCTGGAGTCGGTTCTCCTTGAAAAGTTACTGTCGCCGCCGGCATTTGGGACTTTTAGTGACCTCGCATGCGCCCACGGGATTGCCGGAAATTTTCCGCACCTCCGCTTCACTCGAAAGAACATTGCAAATCGTGCAACAATTAATGCAAAAGGAGCATATTACTATCCCCGCCAGTGTCATCGCCGATTCGCTCACCCGACATGGCGCCAACATCCGGGAATTGTTGTTCGATCTTTACGATTTCTATGAACAGCAACAAAACAAGATGGAATGATAAAGTATTGCGGATGAAAACTAACCGCTTGCGAATTTTAAATAGGAGGACAGGCATTCTTGCTTGTCTTTTTCTTGTTTGTTCTTTTCTTGCCCATCTTTTTCCGGGCCGGTCAAAAATGTCTAGCCTCCTGATTGATTAATTTATTTTTTTATGACTCCTAAAAAGACTTCTTACCGGGCAAAAATAACCTACACTTGTATAAAGTGCGTAAACTGTGCGGTGTGATATATAGCCGGAATATTCGGCATGAACCGCCCAGCTTGCCTAATGCGTATAATTGTTAGGTGAAATAACTACGCCGCTTATACAGGGGCCAGGTGTGTGCTTGACAAGTGTTCCCCAGCGCGGTTTGATTCAATATAGGCAACATTGCGGGGACTATCGTTGACCTCGAAATGTTTTTTCAACCTTCCAATACTTTTCATGGAGTAACAAGTCATGTTGGCTCGTCAAATACGGTGTGTGCTGATTGCCTGTAGCCTTGTGTCAATGCTGGCAATGCCGGCAACGTGCCAGGCAGGGCTGTGCGGCTCCTGTGGTCTGTGCAATCTCTTCGGCGGCGGATCGTCATGCGCGACCGCTCAAACAACTTATACGCCGCCTTATTATGCCGCGGCATATCCTGCACCGGCATATGCGGCCCCCGCCTGCGGTTGCTCAAGCTGCGCTCCGCAAGTGGTTCAGTATGCGCCTTATGTTAGTTATCGACCCACAATCATCAGGCCGGTAACTACATATTACACGCCGACTGCGGCTTATTATCCCGCTCCGGCATGTAGTTCATGCGCCGCGCCGGTGACAGCTTATTATCCCGCTCCGGCATGCAGCTCATGCGCGGCGCCGATAACGTCCTATTATCCTGCGCCGGCGTGTAATACATGTGCTGCACCCGTAACAGCGTATCGGCCCGTGGGATTATTTACGCAAGAAGTTCGCTTGATCCCGTATACAACCTATCGAATGCCGTACATGCCGCTGACTTATGTCGGTTACGCTCCGGCTTGCTCGACTTGTGCCTCGCCTTGCGTCTCTTCATGCGTAGCGCCTTGTGCATCGTCTTGCGGATCTTGCAGTTCCTGCGGCGCCGTCAGTTATGAAGGCGCAACAACATATCAAAATCCCTCTTGTGCCACGGCCCAACCTGAAATAAGCGGTACTTACGTGCCTCCGTCTGTTCCGGCGCCTTCGGCGCCGACCGCCAATCCGGCCCCTTCCTCGGAATATGGACAGGGACAGCCAAAAACATTCCAAGACCAGCGTCCGGCCGGCGATACTAAACCATCGGTGCCGGATAACAACAACTCCACTCCGGAAAACAAGCCCGCTATTGACCCAAGCCCCGATTCGCCCCCGCACCCGGAGACGCGTCTAAATTCTTCTCCCGGACCCCAGTTAAGCAGTCCTGATAATCGCACCACGTCATCGCCGGTGCGCCAGGCGATATATCTGGTAAAACGGCCGGCCCTGTCTGCCGAGCCCGCTCCGGCACAGGCAAACACCGGCTGGCGGGAATCGCGGGATTAAACCTGCCACCAATTATAATACACCGCGTCCGGCCCGTTTTAAGCGCTTTAAAACGGGCCGCTCGATTTCTTGGGATATTTAAGCCGTTGACCGCCGCTAGCCGAAACGCGAATAATTCGTTAAATTCTAAAGGATTATTGCCACCGGATTATATTTTTCCAAAAATTGGCTATTGAGTCTCAGGTAATAAATGTCCCGTTTAATAGCCGGCGGCTAACAGCCGCCGGCAGGATTTCGCGAGTTTTCCGGCGGTCGTTGACCGCCGGCTAGTGAGATTATTAATCTGATACTCAATAAAGCAGTTCGATACTAAAATGCCCGCAAATCTCACCCCCCAGTATCGCAAAATCGAGGAGGAATTCCGCCGCGCAACCTCTATCGAGGAAGAACTGCAATGCCTGCAGCGCATGCTCCAGGAAATTCCCAAGCACAAGGGAACCGACCATCTCCAGGCCGAGCTGAAGGCCAAAATCAGCAAGGCCAAAAAGGAGATGGCCACGGAAAAAAGCGGCGGAAAAAAAACACGCGGGCTAAGAATCCCTCGCCAAGGAGCGGGCACGGTCGTTATCCTTGGCGGGCCGAATGTGGGCAAGAGCCAATTGGTGGCCCGGCTTACCAACGCCACGCCCGAAGTCGCCCCATATCCCTTTACAACCACCACGCCGGCCCCGGCGATGATGGCTTGGGAAGACGTAACCGTCCAGCTTATCGATACACCGCCCATCACTGCCGATTTCATGGATCCCAGCCTGCACGGTTTGATTCGTCCGGCCGATTTAGCCCTGCTAATGGTCGACCTGGCCAACGACGGCTGCATCGAGCAGTGCCAGGACGTGTTCGATCGCCTTTCGCGCACAAAGACTCGTCTTGCCGCAAGGTCATATTTAGACGAGCAAGACGTGGGGCTCTCCTACACGCAGACGTTTTTAACGCCCAACAAAATCGATGCCCCCGGCGCACCCCTGCGCCTGGAACTGTTCCACGAACTATTGCCCTTGGACTTTACCCAGTACGTGATCTCCGCCGAACATGGCGCCGGCTTGGAGGTCCTGCGCGAAGCAATCTACAAATCGATGGACGTGGTGCGGGTATACTCGAAATTGCCCTCGGCCAAGGAGCCCGACCGCGACCGGCCCTTCACCCTCCGCCGCGGCAGCAGCCTGCTTGAAATGGCCGGCATGGTGCACAAGGATTTTCTGGAAAAACTGAAATTTGCCCGCGTCTGGGGCTCGGCCGTGCACGACGGCACCCAGGTAAAAGGCGATTACATTTTACACGATAAAGACGTGGTGGAGTTGCACATGTCATGACCAACGTGGAAATAGCCGCCGTTTTCGAGCATATCGCCGATCTGCTGGAGTTCCAGGGCGCGAACCCATTTCGTGTCAGGGCCTATCGCAACGCCGCACGTACGATTCACGATCTGACCGAATCGGCGGCCGACATCGTGGCCGATCCTAATCGCTCGCTTACCGATATCGAGGGCATAGGCAAGGATCTGGCCGAAAAAATCGGCACTTTAGTGCAAACCGGCTCCCTGCCAATGCTCGAAGAGCTTCTCGCGGAAATTCCCGAAAGCGTGCTGGCCATTCTTCGCGTGCCCGGTTTGGGCCCCAAGCGGGCGGCAATCCTCTTTCACGAACTTAATGTCACCAACATCGACCAACTCCGCGAGGCCTGCCAAAAACATCTTGTCCGGGAATTAAAAGGTTTCGGGGCAAAAAGCGAGGAGGCCATTTTGCAAGGCCTGGATATCGCCGCCCAAGCCGACCGCCGCATGCTCTGGGCCGATGCCGATCAGCATGTCCAATCCATTCTTAGCCACATGGACAGTTGCCGGGCCATCGAAAAAATCGAAGCGGCCGGCTCCTATCGCCGTTGCCAGGAAACCGTGGGCGATCTGGATTTCCTGGTCGTGGCCCAAAATACAAACGCCGTTATGGATCATCTGACTCACTACGGCGGGCTGGCCCAAGTCCTGGCCCGGGGTGACACGAAAATGTCCATCCGCCTGACCGGCGGCGTGCAAGTCGATCTCCGCGTGGTCCCGGCAATATCGTTCGGCGCCGCCCTGCAATACTTCACCGGGTCGAAGCAGCACAACATCGTGCTCCGCGGCCGGGCAAAAGACCAGGGGCTTAAAATCAACGAATACGGCGTTTTTCGCGGCGAGCGGATGATCGCCGGGCACACCGAAGAAGACGTTTACGCCGCCCTGGGCCTGCCCTGCATCCCCCCGGAATTGCGCGAGGCGCGGCGTGAATTCGAATGGGCCGATGCCGGAAAACTCCCCGAACTGGTCGAACTGACCGACATACGCGGTGATTTGCACTCCCATAGCACCTGGACCGACGGGCTGGCCACGATCGAGGAAATGGCCCAGGCTGCCAAAGATCGTGGTGAAAAATACATCGCCATCACCGACCATTCCAAACGTGTGACCATGGTCAACGGATTAAACGCCGACCGAGTTCTGGAACAATGGGCCGAGATCGACAAGCTCAAGAAACGCCTGAAAGGCATAACCGTGCTAAAGGGCATCGAGGTCGACATCCTCGAACGCGGCGGACTCGATCTGCCTGATAATATTCTTGCCCAGGCCGATTGGGTCGTGGCCAGCGTGCACTACGGGCACAATCAACCCAAGGAACAAATCACCCGCCGCATGATCGAGGCCTTGGAAAATCCTTACGTCTGCGCAATCGCCCATCCCACCGGGCGCATGCTGTTAAAACGCAAACCATACGAAGTCGATCTGGACGCCGTTCTCCGCGCCGCCCGCGACAACCGCAAATTCATGGAGCTAAACGCCCATCCCTTGCGTCTCGATCTGGACGATGTGGCCTGCGCCGCCTCGAAAAACCTGGGCGTGCCCATTGTAATCTCCACCGACGCCCATCGCCCCGAAGGCCTCGACGCCATGCGCTACGGCATCATGCAAGCCCGCCGCGGCGGCCTGACAAAACACGACGTGGCCAACACCCACACCTGGCCGCAAGTGAAAAAAATGCTGAGAAAGTAGTATTCATCTCAATAATTGCGTTATACTCCCCATCAAAATCCGCCTATAGTTTGAGGAGCTCAAAAAGAATACCCCTGCGCTGTCAGCAAAGCTGGTAATGCTATCGGTGTATTCTTTTGGAATAACTTTGGCACTTTTTTAAAAAGGAGTTGTTACCATGGAACGGTTTCCAAAATCGCTGGTATTGATCTTGGGTTTGCTTTGCCTTGTTTTCACCTCGTGCGTCGATTCGGACAATCCGCTCTCCGATCCGAAACAAGCCACTGTCGATCCCGAGTTGGTGGGCGTATGGCGCGAACGTGAGAAAGGCGGCGACGTGGTTTATTATCACGTGGGCAAGGCGGGCGACAAATTTCCCGCCGGCATGTTGCGGGAAAAAACCATCACGCACGATAAAAACGGCGAATTGGCCCGCCCCGATAACGGCGATACCCTGGTATTTACCACTGTTCTGGGCAAAAACCACTATGTAAACATCACCATCCTCGATGCCGAGAAAATTAAGAGCATGGGCGATTCCAAATGGGAACCCTCACTGGCCGACGGATATTTCATATATAAGTACGAAATCACAGGCGACAAATTGACCATTGCCGGCATGGACCCCGACCAAAAAGAAGCCCTCATCAAGGCCGGTAAAATCAAAGGCGAAAGCAAAGATAATAACCGTCGCTTTACCGACACCACCGAAAACCTCGTCCGTTTCCTTGCCTCGCCCGATGCCGAAAAACTCTTCTTCACCAAAGACCACATGGACGACGGCTACGCAGTATTGGAACGCGTGAAGTAACGACTACGCTATCCCACTCCCCTCTCCCTTCGGGTGAGGGGCCGGGGGTGAGGGCTTGTCCGGCAATTAAAGGTCGCCGCTTGCTGCAAGTTCTTATCTTTGTTCAATTTACAATTTGAAATTTGCAATTTTCAATTTGCATTAAAAAAGCCCTGTTCCCTAATCCCCAATCCCTAGCCCCTAATCCCTAATTTCTCACCAGATCGCTCTTGCTCCAAAACTTAAGCAAACCTATACTGCCAGCCCGGTTTCCCTATATTCCCGATCTATCGGACTTCGGCAAGGAGGCTGAAGCATGGCGAAATACTATATATTCCCAGCAATTTTGATCGCGGCTATTGTCTGTCAGGCCAAAGGGCAGTATCCGGTCGGCGACAACGACACTCGGGCAAATTCCTCCCGGCAACAAACCGGAGAAATGCCCATGCAATCGCCCGGCCCGCAGGCCGATCGTTATGGTCGATACGGAACCGCTCAAGGCGATGCTCGTTCGGACGCCGCTCGTCCAGATACTTCATCCGCGGCGAACAAAGACGCCTCGCCTGCCGCGAATAGAGTCGCATCCAGGCCCGCCACGAAATTTACCGCCGCCCCCGCATCATTGCCCAACGATGGCGGTCAGGTTTGGAAGGAATACGACATCAGCACATACACATCCCGGGTAACAAGCACAAAAAAGCCCGAGCAGGCCATTATCGATTGGATACTCCGCGATACGGGCTACGAGGCATGGCACTCCGACCCCTTGGGAGTCCTTAGCGCGAACAATCGCTCGTTGCGGGTGTATCACACTCCGGAGATGCAGGCCGTCGTGGCCGATCTTGTGGACCGTTTTACCAGCACCGCCGCGGCCACGCAAACCTTTGCCCTCCGCGTTATAACCATGGATAGCCCCAACTGGCGGGCCAAAGCCGAACCCTTGTTGCGGCCCGTGCCAGTGCAAACCCCAGGCGTATGCGCCTGGCTATTGGCCAAGGAAGACGCCGCCATTATGTTGGCCGAATTGCGACGCCGCAGCGACTATCGCGAACACAGCTCGCCGTATTTGATGGTCAACAACGGCCAATCGACTGTGGTCTCGGCCATGCGCGCCCGGCAATATTCCCGCGATGTGGTTCTCCGCGCCGACCTGCCCACAGGCGCCGAGTTGCAGCCCGGCCAGGTCGAGGAAGGGTTCACCATCGATTTCAGCCCGCTCCTATCGACCGACCGCCGGATGATCGACGCCACGGTCAAGTGCGATATCGACCAGGTGGAAAAGATGATCCCCATCATGCTCGACGTGCCGGCCCAGGCCGCGTCCCGGCAACGGATCCAAATCGAAGAGCCGCAGATTACCCATTACCGCTTCCACGAACGCTTTCGCTGGCCGGTCGAACACGTGCTCTTGATCGGCATGGGCATGGTGGCATTGCCGGTGCCGGTCGACGGCAGGCCGCTGGTGCCCGGCGTCCCGCTTATCGGCACGACTCCCGCCCGGGCCGATCTGTTGGTCCTCGTCGAATGTAAAGGCCAACTGCCCGATCCTCAGCAAGTCCCGCATACGGCCGATCAAAATACCAGAAGCTACCGCGGGCGGTATTAATAGATCAAGTGTGCCCCGATTAATATTTAGCCCCCCGTGAATACACGGGGGGTTAAAAATGGAAAATACTCCAACTGCTCGCGCCGTTAATCCATCTCCCATGTAAAGCCGCGACCGTCGGTCGCGCTATGGTTGCCCATTTCCCTCGGCCTTCATTCCCTCCCCTGCACTGTAATCCATTAGACAGACGGCAATTATCGTTGTACAATTGAGGGCGGAAAAACGTGCATTAAATCAAGGAACAGAGTCATGGATAATGATACCGTTAAGAATCAACCGGTCGATCTCAGCAATGTCGCCCCCGAGCAACCCGCGACTACATTTGATATTATTCGTCCCCATCGGGGATCGCCCGAGGTGGATGCCTTTCTCCACGCCGCTGTCAGGCTGGGGGCATCGGATATTCACGTAAAATCCGGCCAGCGCACGCGAATGCGGATCGGCGGCACTCTTCGCATCGTCGAGCGCCAGGCGATGCCGGCCGAAGACTTCGAGACCCGGCTCTTTAATTTCCTCAATCCCGAGGAACGCCGTAAAATTATCACAAACGGGTCGGTCGATTTCGCCTACGAACTGGACGGCGGGCAACGCTTCCGCGTCAATGTCTACCGCCAGGAGTCGGGCATCTCGGTGTCCGCGCGGATCGTGCCCCGCCGCATTCCTTCATTCCAGGAGTTGCATCTGCCCTCGATCGTTGCCAAAATCGCCGATTACAACGACGGCCTGGTCTTGGTCTCCGGAACCACCGGCTCCGGCAAGAGCACCACCATCGCCTCCATGCTGGAACACATCAATTGCACCCGCCAGGCGCACATAATCACCATCGAAGATCCCATAGAATTTCTCCATACCGACAAGAAATGCCTGATCAACCAGCGCGAGGTCGGCGCCAACGTCAAGGATTTCGCCACCGCGCTAAGGGCCTTCGTCCGCGAAGACCCCGATATTATTATGGTCGGCGAAATGCGCGACGCCGAAACATTCCGGGCGGCCATGCAAGCGGCCGACACCGGGCACCTGGTCTTCTGCACCGTCCACGCCTCCATCGCCCCGCAAACCATCGAACGCGTGCTGAACCTCTTTCCCGAGGACGAACGCCCCATTGTCCGCCAGTCGCTGGTCTATAATCTCCGCGCAATCATTTGCCAGAAACTCCTAAAATCGACCGCCCACAGCATCCGCCGCGTGCCTGCCGTCGAAGTCCTCATCTCCACGCCCATCGTCCGCAAACTCATCGGCGAAAGCCACGACAACAAGCTGGCCGACGTCGTCCGCACCTGCGAGGACGGCATGCAAAGCTTCGCCGCAAGTCTTTACGCGCTGTACAAAAGCAAACTCATCGACCGCGAAATCGGCCACGCCGCCTCGCCCAATCCCGAAGAATTCGAAATGCTAGTCCGCGGCATCAAAGTCTCCCATCCCGTATTCACCGGCTGATTATTGCACTGGGTAGCCCAGGTTCTCGAACCTGGACGGCTTTGCCGCAAAAGGCAAAAAATGATATAATAAGTTGCGCGAGGAAGCTAAAGGGGACAGGCGCATATAATAGGGAATATGGGGTGTTTGCCTTGACAACAGACAACGCAGATTTCCCAATATATGCGCCTGTCCCCTTTAAATTTACTCGGACAGCTTCATGCCCAGGTTTTTCACCAAAAACGCCCACAGATCGGCGGTTTCTTCGATTCTTTTGCTCACAGGCATTCCCCCTCCGTGGCCGGCGCGGGTTTCGATGCGGATCAGCACCGGGTTGTCGCACGATTGGGCGCGTTGCATTTCGGCGATAAATTTGAAACTGTGGCCGGGGATCACACGGTCGTCGGTATCGGCCGTTGTCGCAAGCGTGGGCGGATAGCACGTCCCGGGCTTAATATTGTGATACGGTGAATAGGCAAACAATGCCTTGAATTGCTCCGGATTATCCGCGGAGCCAAAATCCTCAGTCCATGTCCGGCCTTCGGTGAACAACTGGAAACGCAGCATGTCCATCACGCCCACGGCCGGCAGGCATGCGCCAAAAAGTTCCGGGCGCTGCGTCATAACCGCGCCTACCAGCAGTCCGCCGTTGCTGCCTCCCTGGATGGCCAGTTTGTCGGTCCGCGTGTATTTATTACTGATTAGCCACTCGGCCGCGGCAATAAAATCGTCGAAAACGTTTTGCTTATTCAGTTTCGTGCCCGCCAGGTGCCAGGCCTCGCCATATTCGCCGCCCCCGCGCAGATTGGCCTGCGCATAGACCCCGCCCATCTCCATCCAAGCCACGCGGCTGATGGCAAACGCCGGCGGCAATGAGATATTGAACCCGCCGTAACCGTAAAGCAGCGTCGGATTAGTGCCGTCCAGCTTGACGCCTTTTTTACTGGCGATGAACATCGGCACCCGCGTGCCGTCTTTGCTCTTGTAAAAAACCTGTTTGACTTCGTAATCCTCCGGATTTATTTTCGCCTCCGCCCGGCGGAAAAGGCGGCTTATGCCGGTAATCACGTTGTAGTGATAGATGCTCGGCGGAGTGGCGAAACTGGAGAACATGTAAAACGTCTCGATGTCGGTCCGCTTGCCCGTAAAACCCACAACCGCGCCGATGCCGGGAAACTCCACGTCGCGGACAAAGCGTCCGTCGATGGCGAAAACTTTCACCTGCGGCAAAACATCCTTCAGATACGAGGCGATAAACCGGTCGGCCACAAAACTCGCCTGCGTCAACGTGCCTTCGGCCTGGGGAACGATTTCCCGCCAATCCGCCCGCTTGGGTTTGTTCAAATCAATGGCAATCAGCCGGCGGCGCGGTGCCTCAAGATCGGTTTTAAAAAACAACACCGGGCCGTCGTTGCCCACGTATGTATATTCGTTCTCGAAGTTGTCGATTATCTCCACTGGCATCGCGTACATCTCGGCCAGGTCCTTCACGGCTATGCGGTAGCGATCGGAGCTGCCCAGTTCGATGGTAATCACCAGGTATCGCCCGTCGTCCGAAACTTCGCCGCTATATAGCCAATCGGGATGTTCCGGCCGAAAATAAACCAGCACATCGTCCGATTGCGGCGTGCCGGCCTTGTGATAATAAAGTTTGTTGTTGAAATTAAGGGCCTGATACATGGCCCCGGGCTGCGGCTCCTCGAAGCGGCTGTAAAAAAAGCCCCGCCCGTCCTTGGTCCAGGCGGCATGGGTGAACTTGGTCCACTTGAGTTCCTCGGGCAGTATTTTGCCCGACTCGATTTCCATCACCCGCCACGTGGCCCAATCCGAGCCCGCCTCGGCCCGGCCGTATGCCGCGTATTTGCCGTCGTCGCTGAAACTCACTCCCTGCAAGGCGATCGTGCCGTCCTTGGACCATTTATTCGGATCCAAAAGCACCTTCGGCTCGCCGTCGAGCTTGTCCAAGCGATAAAGCACCGCCTGGTTTTGCAGACCGTCGTTTTTGAGAAAATAGTATCTCCCCCCTTCTTTCACGGCCCCGGAATACACGGCAAAGTTCCAAAGCTCGGTCAGCCTCTTGCGGATCTTATCCCGCTCTGGAATCGCTTCCAGATAGCCGAACGTGATCTTGTTTTCCGCCGCCACCCAGTCGGCCACATCCTTCGAGTTCCGCACGTCCTCTTCCAGCCAGCGATAAGGATCGGCCACCTTGACCCCGTGTAAGATATCGACCTGCTCGACCCGCCGAGTCTCCGGATAAACAATCCGATTCTCCCCCGCCCATGCCGCCGAACTGAATACACAAGTAAAAAGGCCAATAATTGTTATTAGGGGCTTTAATAAAACCTCCCCTCTCCGGGCACCGACCGAAGGTTGGTCGGGAGAGGGGCTAGGGGTGAGGGCATTTTCAAATGGATATAAGGTTTTGTTAGAGCTCCTTAAACTGCCATGAAGACGAAACATAGACCGAACTCCTTGATTTTGGCATGCAGAACAAATTCCAAGCGATTAAACATTAATCTCAAAATATGATTAGGCCAAGATATCGGCCATCAATAATTACAATTTTATTGACATGATTTTATGGTTTTGATATAAAGAACCCATCTAATTACGTTTTTATATTCTTACATAAAGGGGGGTGCGCTATGTCTCATTCTGTCAAATCATCCAGTTCTCGCCGTAACCTTCGGCCAAAGTTTTCATTTTCCGTCATTTTGATGGTACTGTTGTATTGTTCCACGACTCCCACAGTTCCGGCGGCCAGTATTGAAGCCTGGAACAACGGAACAGGCACTTTGCAATGGGGCGCTTCGGATAATTGGAATCCCAGCGGCATGCCCGACGCTACCATGACCGCGCAGTTTACCGACCTCGGCCTATCCTCCGGCAACATCATCGATCTCGGCGGCGATCGCAGCGTAGGCGGCCTGCTCTTCGACACAGACACCAACTTCACAATCGGCGGCACTTCAGGCGCCCTTACCATTGGTTCAGCCGGACTTGTCCGTACAGCAGACTCTTCAAACACTCAAACGATCACCCGGCCCCTCAATTTGGGCCCTAATACGGTTTCCGTCGCAGGTACAGGCGAATTAAACCTTGCCGGCGGAGGAACAAGCGGAGGAGCAAAAGGCGGCGCATTTACCATTGCCTCCGGCTCTACCTTGGGCTTCACCGGCGGGACGTACAACCTGGTCGGAGCAATCTTCGGCAACTCGGGAACCATCAATTTCAGCCTGGGGACTTTAAGTGGTACTAGCACGGTGACTTTAACCGGATCTTTTAACTGGACCGGCGGCACGATGAGCGGCAACGCCGCGACCGCAATACAGGGAAGCGCCAATTATTTATACAACGATCTCACGCTCGACGGCCGTACACTGACCAACACGGGTCCGACGACGTTTTCACCCTACTTCTCGTCTAGCTTTTCCACTATTACGCACCTGTACGGCAGAAACGGCGCAATCTTTAACAACCAAATGGGAGCGACTGTGACCCTGCAAGGGCCGACCTATTTCATCAACGACGACGGAACCGCACCGACGATAAACAATTACGGCACGATCAACGTGCAACCCCAAACAGGCTGCCCAATCGACGTCGAGTTTGCCATGAACAATACCGGAACATTGCAAATAAGCGGCACGGGCACAGTAATGAGTCTTTCAGGCGGAGGAACTAGCAATGGGACATTCTTCATTTTAGGCACAACCTTGGGTTTTAGCGGCGGAACGCACGACCTTTCCGGAGCGACCTTCAACAATTCGGGGAACATCGATTTTGACGGGGCCAC
>JBEKZY010000099.1:0-15257 GCA_049509395.1 Thermoguttaceae bacterium
CACGGCATTGTCATCGCCTGACGATCCGATGATTGAGAGAGAATTTCCGCTGCCGCCGCCGATACTGCCGCCGTTGAAGCTCAAACCGCCGACCGGGATGGGATTGCCGCCGCTGAAATCGACGGTCAGAACATCGTCGATGTTATCGCGGCCGGTAATGTTGACGCTTGTAATTTTCGCAAGAACTTGCGGCGGCTCGACGTTAGTCGTCGTTCCGGTTTGATAGAGGTGCAGAAGGCCGTCGATAGCGTCTATTTTCAAAGTCAGGCCCGCCGCTGTCCAGTCGCCGGCCGCGGCAATCATCATGGCCGAGCCAAGCGCGGGCGCTGCGGCGGTCCAACTCGCGGCGTCATCGCCCCAGGAGTCGGCCGTGAGTCGCTGCAAGGAATCGCCTCCGCCGTCGGCCGCCGTGGGCCAAGGAGATGCATTGTCGTAATTTATTTCGTCTTCCAGCACGCCGTCGGCCCTCAGCAACTGTACCGTTTCGCCCTCGTTGGCCAAGTGACCTTTGAACCCGCCCACGAGTATTACCGAAGAACCGACGTTGTATTCACTTTTGAAGTTTGCAAGCATGATGTCGTTCAGCGGGTCGGAAGGATCGAATGGCAGGACCAGCAAGGCCTGGTGGGCCCCGATAGTCGTGCCCGAGGCGAACTCAAAATCCACTCCGCTGCTGATTTGCCAATTCGACAGGTCCACAGTCGCGGCGGTTGGATTGAAGATTTCGATGTATTCGTAGTCGTCCGGATTCTGACCCCCGCTGACGCTGGGATGGTACATGACTTCGGAGATCAGCAGCGGCCCGACCCGTGGCCCATTGCCGCCGGTGTCGTTCGCCTGGCCGAGAGTGCGGTTTTGCATGGGATACAAGTCGCCCGTTCCGTTCGGCCAGCGTCCGAAGGATTCGCCGTTTATGGCCGCGCCGAAACTCACGTGATCGGCGAAGTAGGTGAGATTTCCCGACGCGTCGGCCTGCATGAGCCAAACGTCGTCGCCTGTGGAACTGAGGCCGAAGTACTTGTCGAAGTCTATCGCTGCGCCGGCCGTTGACTCATATATCTTTACGTTTCTGAAATAGCTCGTTGCCAGGTTCGCCGTATCGCCGTTGGCGAAGACCAGATAGGCCATGCTTCCCGTGTAAAAACTGCCCACGGGAATAACATAGTGTTTCCAAGTCGAGCCGGAGTAATTGTCATAGTTGGAAATGCCCCAACTAGTCGTGCCATAAAGTTCAAAGAGACGGTTGGAACTGGCGGAGTCGTCCTCATCCAGGCCAATCCCTTGAATATTCCCCTGCTTGGTGCTCATGTAATCGAATTCCAGCACCGTGTTGGCCGTTACCGTGTAAGGCAAGGCGATTTTCCGCCAGGTGCTGCCGGTTAGGTACAATGTCGCACCAGAGTCCTGGGTCTGGGCGTCGCCGTCGCCGGGTTGGGTATCCCCTGAAAATACCGAGATGCCGAACTGCTCCTCGGTAAAGACCCGGTACTCGTACGGTGCCAGCACAGTGCCGTCGGGAATGCGATACTTTTTGTAATCTTTGCTGGAGTCGCTCAAGTACCAGCCGCTAATATTTATGGCCGCATTGGTGGTGTTGTACAGTTCGATGGAATCGTAGAGCGGGTAATCGTCGTGAGTTAGAACTTCGTTTACGACCACGCCGTTGATCGGCCCAATGCCCGCATGGCCAGGCGTACCCTGGTATTCGGTGCTCGACCGCCAATTGGAAGGATCGTTATCGTTACCCAAGGGATTAATGATTTCCAGGGTAAAGCCTTTGCCGTCGGCCCGGCCGGGCCAAGGATCGGAGTCTTCGTAAGAGATTTCGTTGATTGTTTCGTTCACCGCGTCGTACAAGTAAATAGTGTCGGCGCTGTTGCTCAAGACTCCAGTGTATGGACCGACGACCGTCACTCCCGTGAGATTGTAACGGGTGGCCAAGGCGGTGGGATTTTTGGCAAGGACTATGTATTGTCCAGGGGCAAGGCTGGTAATGCCGCTGTTGCTGAAATCGTAGTCGATGCCAGTGCCCTGGGTAAGGTCCATACTAAAATAGACTCCCGTAAGATCCACTGTCACGGTGCTGCTGGTGTTATAGAGTTCGATAAACTCGAAATCGTCCTGAGTATACGAACTCCCTGTAGGCGGATCCAGGGGATGATAGTTGATCTCGGTTATGCGCAGGTAGCTCTGGGCTGTGCTGGCGGAATTGGGAACGACGTGAGAAGAAACCACAGTGCCGGCTGAGTTCTTCAGTTGGATGGTTTCGCCCAGGGCCGAGAGGTGTCCGTCGTATGGACCGACGACAAAAAGGCTTTCGCCGCCCGTGGGACCGGTTGCCCTGGAGCGGAAGGCCTTTGTGTTGGGCGACCCGTACAGCGATCCACCGGCAGGGATGACCGTACCCTGCTGGAATGTGAAATCTATCCCGCCGGAAAGCGTCCAGCCGGAAATATCCACGGACGTGGCGTTGGGATTGGTGAGCTTGATATATTCTTCATCTTGGTCTCCCGAAATGGGCACGGCGTCCACTTCTGTGATGTTAATCAATGAGGCGATGTTTTGGGCATCGGGTATGCCGGCATTGCTGCTGTTGGTGATGCCGACGGGCACCGAGGTGTTGTCGATGCTGTGCGTAACATAAAGATGCGTGCGCGCCGGATCCAGAAAGAGCGTTTTTATATCGCTGATTCCTTGGCTAAACGGTACATTTCCCAGACCATAGGGTCCGCCGATGGGCGGCCAGCCCCACTTGGCGCGGTCCATGTTGGCTTCTTGCTGGATCAAAGCCACTACCTGGTCGATCTTTGCCTCGATCACGCGCGAACCGTACGGAGTACCGGGCGCTTGCAGGAATTGGTCCATCAGCGTTCGCTCGCGACGAAGCAGCATTTCGCGGGTTTGGGGAACTTCAATGATTGCATTGTAAAGCCTGTTGAAATTCCCCGTGCCGTAGCTTAAGCAAGCACTGCTGCCGTAAAGCGGATGACTCTTGTTGTAATCGTCAGTGGCGACTATGGAGCCGTTGGTGGAAGTATGGTCGCCGTAATAAAGCTGGCCGAAGGAGAGGTTCAGGTCGTAAGGCATTACTCTCCACAGGCCGTCGCCGTCGGTGTTGCAGTAAATCGCCATGTTGGCCCAAACGTCGTCGTTCTGCTGCGTGATTCGCGCCATGGCAATGTAGTTGATGACCTCGGGAATGTCAAAATAGTCGAACAGCGCCTGGCTGAGTTGGGTGACAGTGTTCGAACTGGAGATGGCGGCGGCCACGGCGTTATAGTCGGCCGTGGAAACAGACAATTTGGGGGCTTCTTGTTCCATCCTTGAGTCGGGCGGACTCGTAAACTGGCCTACCATGCTGTACATCGTGTCGTTTGGATCGATGCCCAGCCGTTTAAGCAGCGAGGTGCCCAGAGGTTCGGTGCAGAAGGCGAGTTGCCAGAAATCGCCGTTCATCTGCAGGCGGACGGGAAAATCCACGGGGGCGGGCGTTCCTGAGGCGTTGAACAGCCACATCGACAGGTATTGCCTTATGTAGCTGGGATCCACGTATTCGGCGTCAAAGGCTATGCTGCCGCGTCGCTGATCGCCTTCTTCCAGGAGGAACTGGTGATCATCGTTGAAATCGACGCGGTGCGAACGCTTGAAAAGATATCGCGTGGTATAACCTTTGATGGTGATCAATACGTTGTCGTAGAGTTCGTTGTTGTAGAAAAAATCGCCCCGTGCGCCCGCGTCGGTGTCCACGGTGGTTTCATTGCTGGTGCTGGTGGGCATCTGGTATCCGTTGACAAAGAAATAATATATCGGCAGTTGGGTGGAAACGTTGTCCAGGGCAACGGTGCCGTAATATTGATCGGAGTCGGTGGGATCGAGATAAGCCGGGCCCGTGCTTTGGATGCTCGACGTATCGGTGGCGATTACCCGCCAGCGCAGCATTTGGCCGGCGGTGAGAGACGTTGTCGGAATCAGCGCGGTGTAAGTCAGATCTCCGGCCACCGCGTCGCCGTGCCCGCCCGAGGGGCCGTCGTCGTACATTGTCACAAGCGTTTCAGAATTGAACATAATCCGCCAGGCTAGCTGGACGGAAGCGACCGGGCGCAGACTTTGCGAGACATGTGCGGTAATCGTCAGCGGCTGACTGGAAGAGCCGCCCGCCGGGCGCCAGACGCTGTTGGTCACGTCGGTTATGAAGGGGCCGAGGTCGGTCTTGCCCGCGCTGTTCGCCGCCCCGGGAGTGGGCGTGGCGAAATACATTTGCGTAGTGGCGCCCACGTTGATACCGTCGAGTTGCGGGATGATGAGAAAATTGGGATCGGATACGGAATTGTTCAATCCCTGGATGGCGAGGATATTCGTGCCCGCGCGGAGCATGCCGGATGTGACCGTAATCGTGACGATCCGGCTCCTGCCCGGAGAATGTACGTCCGTGGCCGCCGAATTCCAAGCCAGCGACGTGGGGGCGTTTTCGGAGGCCACCTGCACGCCATTGATCCAGGCCACGAATCCGTCGTTGTTCCGCACGGTCAATAGTAGACTCGTGAAGGCGTTGGGATCGGTGACGTTGAAGGGAACGCGGATGAAGGTCGAGGCGTTGACATTGTACATCTGGCTCTGGACGTTCAGGTTCACGTCCGACGAGACGACGGCCTCGTCCGCGCCTTTGTAAATGCTAGTGATTTGAGCGGCGGTCAAAGTAGCATTATAGAAGCGGACATCGTCCAACAGGCCGTTGTACTTCCGCCAATTCTTGGTATAGGCGCTCATGGACTGTCCCAGCGCTATTGGTTGAGTCTGAGTCCAGTTCCAAGCCGCGGTGTTGTTGCCTTGATTGTCGAGAACGCCGTCGATATATAGCGAGCAAGCGCTGCCGGAGCCTTGTGTGAAGTCAACCGTGATCAGATGCCACTGGTTGTCGCTTACAGTTGCGTTGCTGGTGATAGTGTTAACCGCCGTGGAATTATTCTGGGAATAGGCGTAGACGCGAACGTGCCCGTCGTCGGTCTGAAGTATCGACAGGCCGCGGGACGATCGCATGTCGAAAAGCACTGCGCCTTCGGTGCCGCTGGTGGTGACCGTTCCCGACGATTTCATCCAAAACGATACCGCGCCTGAAGTAGTGTTATAAAAAGCCGAGTTGGGGCCCACGGTGATCTGGTCGTTTTCGGAGGCGTTGAATTGCATCGCGCCGCGGCGCAAAAGAGGCTCGGCCGAGGTGTCGGCGGACGAATCGACCCAGGACACGCTGCTGTTGACGTTCGTGCCGTTATTGCCCGCGCCGGAAGTGTCGGTCACGATGGCCGATGAAGAGTCGGCGTTGAGCCGGAGTATGAGATTCGCCGCATCCACCGGCGTTGTCGTGCCGGAGTATCCGACTCCGGTTGTGCCGCTGGTCCAAGAGGCGTCGTTAAAAGGCTCGTTGGCGGCGGCCCCTTGCCATGACGGTCCAAGCGCGCTGCCGCCGTTGGCTACGGTCGGTACGAGAACCTTGGCACTGGCGCCGGCCGCGACCAGCGATGTCACCGTGGTTTGAGTGCCAATGCCGTAAGAGATATCGCTGACCTGTTGAGGGAACTGAGGAGCATACTCGCATGCCACCGTGCCGTCGGGGCGGTAAAGTCCCAAGTATTCGCCGTCTTTGTCGATCTTGAAATTGGTGTGGTAGTAGCCATCCGGGTCGACGTAGTTCACCGTGCTTTCGCCCGAGGCAAACACCACCAAATATCCGCCCGCGGAAAGTGTTATTGCCGGAAAGGGCCATTTTGTGGGCTTGCTGGCATTGTCGGTCAAATGCCACCCGTCGAGATTGACCGCGTTTGCATTGGGATTGTAAATCTCGATCCAATCCGGGTACTTTCCGTTGCCGTCGGCAAGGGTCTTGGTATTATCGGCCATGAACTCGCTGATCTGCAGCATGGTGCCGTCGAGCAACCAGCGGGGTTCGAGCGTTTCGAACTGCAGCCGACCATGCTGCGCATGGTGCCCGTCGCGACTGTGAGAAGAAAGAGAGGATTTCCGTCTCCTCCGGTAGGAAGTCTCTGGTTTCGGCCCTTGATGTTTTCTGAAATAACGAAACATGATTTCCTTCCTGGGTCTAGTGCGCTAAAGCAAAGGATCGAACGTCAGATTACCACTTTTAAGTTGTGTAATGTCGTAGCTTGTCCTTCGTGGATAACCTAACTATGTTAATCAAAAACATGCGTAATTGCAACATTTTTTTCATGTTTTAAGCAAAATGGAAATAATTCCCTCAACGTTTCGCACACATTTTTTCTCGATGAACCACCGCAACTCATAAATAATAGCCTGGGAGGCTAAAGATATATAACCCAGTTGAAGGACATAGCCCTTTAGAAAAGTTAATCCAAAAATCAGCGCGATCCATTCAGCGTCGGCAAATACGAGGATCCGATGGATGACTTATTTATGTAATTGTGTTCCATCGACCCAAGAGCTAATCCAGTTAGTCTTGAGGCGGTTCGAAAACAATCACGGCGCCCCAGTGCCAGTATATGCCCATGGCAAAAACGTTCATGAAGTTATGATCCATGCTCCGGTAGCATCTGAACAGATTAAACTGGTTGCGAATCGCTATGGCATTAATATGGAAAGTCTTAATCATGCGCGCATTTCCACCAGACGAGGCCGTTTCCATCCTTGAATTCGCACGGGCACCATTTGACGGGATCGTTGAGGCGTGCTGAAAAAGGGATCGTTTTTCTGCCGTTTGACTTGATTCTCCAAAGTGTGTAGGGGTTTAAACGGCTACTAAATACTCAAAATGTAAAAGGAATTCAGGAATCAGCTAAAAAAGCGCGGCAAATTTGATCTATTCGCGCAGTTTACGAAATTAATGTGCGCCGTTTTTGATAACACATAACTTATTGATAATAAAGAAGTTGCAATGTTTTTTATCAATCTCGTTTACAGAATACATAATAAAAACACTCAAAATTTTTGACCGGGGGGTATTGCAAACTTAATTTTTACTAGTATACTCATTTTCTAGTGCTTTATAGAGTAAGTGTATATGAGGTTTTTTCTCTTTTAGATTTTAGAATCCTTTGGGTTTTTTAATCGTTTCTGAAGAATTGAGGCAGCGCTTAATAGATTGAATGTTCGGCAAGAGGATACTTGCCGGAGTATTCAACTATCTTTTTGACTTAGTTCGCATCGCTGTTGTCAAGTTTTTCCCAAGCCCGCGGCTATTCAGATAAGGTCTTGGTGCTTGTCAACGCGCTGCGGACGGCTCTAGTTGTGTACACATTGGAACGTGTTTGTTGTAAGGAAAAACGGTATCAACACTGTTTTTAGGAGGTAATTACATGCGAAATTGCTTAAAATTTAGTCTTGCATTAGTTGTGTTATTTGGAATGTCCTCTGTCCGGGCGGCTGACATTGCCTTGAACTTTCAATACGGTGGCGGCACAGTCGCCGGCAATACCGTGGATGGCATGAGCGACTGGGTTGATTCCTCAAATACGTCTTCAGGGACAGTCGCCGGGCTTGGCGGTGGTCTTGTAACCGCCACATATTATGCCTCCGGCGGTTGGCACGCCGGTCAATCCGGTAACCCCAACCAGACACTTTATTACCAGTATCTTGATGACAGTGATTATGGCACCTCTTATTACAGCGGCGACGGCATCGGCGTCTCGGTGACCTTGACCGGGCTGAGCAGTTGGCTTTCTTCTGTTGGAGCGTCGGCGTACGAGCTCCGCTTCTATGAATCGAATGATTGGTCGGCCGGACCAATGGGGAATGCCGATACCGGCTTCGCCCCCATCGACATTCGCGAAGGAGCTCCCGTTCTCCCCGCGATTGCGACCGGGCTGACCAGCCTGCCAATCTTGTATACCGTGGCCGCGATGCCTCCTTCCGCCACTCACGACGGAGGATACGACAGTTCAGCGGGGTACATCGATACCGGTATAGGAGGGACGCGTGATCGTTCTGATTCCGTTCCCTTGACCGCCGACACGATTACCGCAACTCTTTCGCATCTTGACTGGGATGTTAGTCCAAATCCCGCTTACTATGATGGTTATTGGCATCGCGCCAATTTGGCGGCCATTGCAGTCATTGCCGTTCCCGAGCCCGCCACCTGGGTGCTTGGACTGATGGCCCTAGCCTGTGGAATGTTAATTCGTCGATACCGAGGCAAATAGCGATTCAGACTGTCGAAGAAAATAAGACACCTCCTGCCTTCATGGGAAGGGGGTGTCTTTTAATGTTGACAGAAACCACTGCCCGCCCGCTCGCCGACCATGCCGACCAATGCTGCGCATTGGCGCCCAATGGCGCCCGGTCGCGGATAAACATATCGTACACCGCCCACTTTGAACTGAAAACCGAGAACTTAAAACTTAGGACTGGAATAGCCCGGCAATTTCGCCTTTTTTATCAATGTCGATCATTTCGGCGGCTCAATTCTCTAACCATACCCTCTACTCGATGGAGGAAAACGTTTTCCAGACCTTGCCTGGGAGTTAAGTTTCTAGGCTTTTTTCAACAATTCCAGGATTTCTAGAGGGGGTAATGATTTACTTTTGCGCAAAGAGAGCTATAATCGCTTTTTTACCGTTTGACTTGATTCTCCAGGGTATGTTGGGGTTTGAACGGCTGCAACTCTTCTTCTATGAAAGGATCTGTTTATGTGGTCTCGATTACTTGGTTCAAATCTGTTTCGTGTTTTCAGCGTATCGTTGGCAATATTGAGTTTGCTATTCTGTGCATCCAGCACCCAAGGGACTCAATACTATTGGAACTCTCCCTCCGGCGGCTCAGGCACGTGGAATACCACGAGCACTATGTGGTCGGTCGACGCCTCAAGTGCACCCACCATCGTCTGGAACAACGCCAATGGAGACGACGCGGTCTTAGACGGAACCGCCAGCAACAACGCCTATACCGTTACTGTTGATAGCGGGGGCATCAGCGTCCACAACATAACTGTTAACTGTCAAGTGCGCAACCAATATACCCTCGGCAGCACATCAGGAGGCGGCACAGTTACGTTGGTCGGCAGTTCACCCACGATTAACGTCAGTGCGAGTTCAGACGGTCCCGGTTTCGCCCTTTATTCGGTCATTGCCGGTACATCTGGTTTGGTTAAAACCGGCACAGGCTTCATGGACATCTGGGGAACGAACATATATTCCGGCGAAACCGACATTGAACAGGGTCCCGTCGACCCACAAAACGATAACGCCTTCGGCACTTCTTCGGTCGTTGTTTACAGCGGAGGCACCATCTGGAGTTGGGACGGCAAAACCAGGACTCTTAATAATGCTATCACCATAAACGGGACCGGAGATGGCAATGGAGCGATTCAAGAGCAAAGCGGCACAATGAATTTGAACGGACCCGTTACACTCGGATCGGCTGCCACTATTCATACAATTGGCGGCTCATCGCTTAATATTGCAGGCAACGTTACAGGTAATAACAATAACTTTACAGTTATTCAGGATGGCGGAGGAGGCACCGTCATCTCCGGAAACGTCAACTTAGGGACCGGTGCATTATTGCTAACCAGCAATGGGACGGTAACCTTGACAGGGGCGTCAAATAGCTGGTCCGGCGGAACCACCCTGTCCTGCAACGGTTATGGAGGTTCCGTGCTAAATATCGGCAACGGGGGCGCCGGTGGTTCGATAGGTTCTTCCGGAACAATTACCATTCCCAGCGCCGCCCATACGCAGGGGACCTCGGGCGGCACCGATTACGCTTTACTAAACTTCAATACAAGCAGCAACCTTACGTTAAATAATTATATTACCGGCGGAGGCGATGTTACATTAGCTTCTACAAATACCGGCACCATCACGTTTACCGGAAGCAGTGATTACTCGCACAACACGACTATAAACGGCGGAGCATTGCGGGTAGCGAATACCAATGCACTTGGTACTTCCGCCGTCACTGTCGCGGGCGGCGCCTATACTGGTCAATTACAGCTCAGCGGAGGAGTAAGTCCGGCGAATGTCATTACCTTGGGCGGGCGTCAGTCGAGTCCGACTCTTGGTCCTCATATACTCAATGTAAGCGGCAATAATACGATCGGCGGAGGAATTTTGCTTATTACGGGAGGAGATCAATACGTCATCCAGTCCGACGCCGACAAACTCTCCATCGCTTCCATCACTGATAATACTGCAACTACGACTGCTCGATATGTATACTTCCAGGGCAATGGCAACGGTGAAGTAACCGGCGCTATTGCTTCAGGCACCGGCACGGGCCCCATCAATCTAACGAAAAGCGGCTCCGGTACTTGGACTCTCTCGGGCGTCAACACTTATGCCGGCTCAACCACGATCAACGCCGGCACTTTGTCATTGGGCGCCTCCGGCTCGATTGCCAAAAGTCCGGCCATTACCGTTAATACCGGCGCTTATTTCGACGTTTCCGGGCTATCAGCCGGCTTTACCCTGGGATCGGGCTCAACTACACAAACGTTGCAAGGCGCGGGAACGGTCCAGGGCGCTATTATAAACGGCGCATACGGCTTTATTTCACCGGCTGGAACGAGCACGGCAGGCACACTTAATATCCAAAATCTTACTTTGGGTTCGGTCTCGGGCGGCATTGTCAATTTCGACTTGTCAAGCAGCACGTCCTCGGGCAACGATTTGCTCAACGTCACCGGGAATTTATCCGCTCTTGGATCTTCCAGTCCCGCGTCCACTACGTTCAACATCAACATGCTTAGCGGCTCGTTGGCCACGGGCGCTTACAAACTAGTCAATTATGGAACTTGGGCCGGCGGCAGCATAAACAACATCGGCCTCTCCGGCGTAGGCGCAGGCGCGGCAACCACCCGACAAAGCTTCTCGTTATCGCGCACCGGCAACGAAATCGACCTCACCGTTTCAGGCTCGCCGGCAAGCCTCGTTTGGAAAGGCAACCTCAGCAACGTCTGGGATCGGGGCGCCTCAGGCGCTAAGAATTGGTTAAACGGCGGCACTGCCGACAGCTACTTCGACCTTGATACGGTAACCTTTGACTCCAACGGCGCCGCGCAACCGAACGTCAACGTTTCGGGAGCTTGGACGCCCGGTTCCGTAACCGTGAATTCATCGAACAATTACACCTTTTCCGGAACTGGCAGCATCTCCGGCGGCAGCGCCATGACGCTGAACAAAAGCGGCGCGGGCACGCTGTTTCTGATCAACACGGGCGGCAATAATTTCGGCGGCGGAATTACCATCAACTCCGGCACGCTGCAGATCGGCGATGGCACTAACAATAGCACCCTCGCTTCCGCAAACAGTATAACCAACAACGGCGCGCTAATCATCTACCCTGCCGCCGACGTGACCATGGCTAACGTCATCGGCGGCTCCGGCACACTCACCAAAATGGGTGCGGCCGTACTCACTTTATCTTCCAGCAACGCCTACACCGGCGCTTCGACCATCAATGGCGGAAAGATCATCTTGGGCAACGCCTATGCGCTCGGCCCGGCATCCAGCACTAGCGCCGTTACGATAAACAACGGCGGCACCTTGGACATCAATAGCACAAATGCCGGCATCAATTCCCGAGTTTTAAATATCACAGGCACAGGCTACGACGGCAACGGCGCGCTGGTCAGCAACGGTTCGTCCGATATTTACTCCTCGTTCCATGGTGTAGTACTCAACGGCAACACCACTTTCGGCGGCTCGTCACGGTGGGACATCCAGGGCACGGGCGCATACCTGACCGGCAACGGCTACACCCTGACCAAGACCGGGATCAACTACATCTTTCTCGTCGACCTGAGTTATACCAACCTGGGAGCAGTAACCATCAACAATGGAGACTTATGCCTCCAAGGGACGACCATCGCGGGCAGTTCGTCCACCTTGGCGCCCATTACCGTGAACTCCGGCGGAACATTGGGGGCTTGGGGCGTCTCGAACCCGATTGGCAACCCCATAACGCTAAATAGCGGCACCGTGGGTACCGTGGCCACCGATGCCGGTTCGGCCACCTTCTCCGGAGCCATCTCGCTAACCAGCTCCGGCGGATATCTGACAAACTCCTCTACCTCCGGTACTGTCACCTTCTCCGGTCAGATCAGCGGCAATGGATTATTGACTAAAAACGGCACCAGCACCGCAGTCTTGACCAACACGAATAATAACTGGGGCGGCGGAACCACAATCAACGCCGGCACCCTGCAAATCGGCGACGGCGGCGCAAACGGCAGTCTGCCAGGTACCGGCACCATTACTCTTACCGGTACTACAAGTACTCTTGTCCTCAACTCCGCCAGCAATCTCTCCGTTCCGAACTATATTACTGGAACGGGCGGAGTGTTGACTCAGAGCGGCTCCGGCACCACAACCCTGAGCGGCGGTACAAATGATTTCTCCGCCACTATAAATGTTAATGGCAACGGAGCATTACAGTTGACAAACTCAGCCGCGCTGGGTTCTTCTGCAAATATAGTTAATATTGCCGGCGGAACCAGCGCCGGCCAACTCGAACTCGTTAATAACATGACCATTCCTCAACCGATGGTCCTTGCCGGACGAGCCAGTCAGACTTCCACCCCTGCTCACATTATTAACGTGAGCGGCGCCAACACCCTTTCGGGAGCCGTCTCGTTTGCCACGGGTGGAAATTACTACGTTGTCCAGTCCAACCCCGGCTCAGGCAACAAACTCACGCTCAGCAATACTGTGTCCGACAACCTAGGTACAGATCGTTATCTGGTCTTGACGGGAGGCGGAGACGGAGAAGTTGCCGACACTGGCGGTATATTTTATAATTACAGCGGGACCGGCTCTTTGAGCGTCATTAAAGACGGCACTGGGACATGGACCATCAAGAGCTACAATTCCTACAACGGCAGTACCACTGTCAAGGCCGGCACTTTGGTATTATCGAACGATTCCTCCAGTGCCTCCGTCGCGACTAGTATGCTCCTCGACGTTAAGGCCGGCGCGACGTTGGACGTCTCGGGCATCAACAGCGGCGGCGGCTTAGTGCTCGGAATCGGCGTCTCGACTCAAACCCAGACGCTCTCCGGCAGCGGTACCATTGTCGGATCCGTGACCACCACGCCCGGTTTGATAACCTCCACTCCCGTCGTTCCAATTTCCGCGGTTGCTCCGGGCGGCATTCATTCCGTGGGAACAATGACTGTCAACGGCGACCTCACTTTTGCCGGCACCGGCGACACCCTGAACTATGACATCAGCGGAGCCAACGGCGACTTATTGAATGTCAATGGTAATTTGACCCTCGGCGGTTCAACCGGCTCTGAAACACTTCTGGCAATTTCGATTCTTGCCAAACCGACGGCTTCCACATACACGGTTGCCGCCGTTACAAATCCACTTAAAACCTTAACTGGAACGGCCATAACGGTTGATCCCGCCAGCAACACCACGCGTTACACATTCACTCCGAGTGTAAACACCGCGGCTAAAACAATTACTTTGGGAGTGATGGGCTCCAACGCCTCGTTGATTTGGAATTCCAGCACCCCAGGCGATATTTGGGATGTAAAAAATTCCTCGGCCGCGGTATGGAAGAACGGCGTCAATCCCGCCGATATGTACTATAATGCCGATGACGTGACCTTCGATAACACGGCATCCAATACTACGGTCAATCTCAATGTCACGGTGCTGCCAGCCTCGGTAACGTTCAACAGCTCGGCCAATTACACCTTAACGGGCTCGGGCAAGATCAGCGGCATCACAGGGCTCATCAAGGATGGCACCGGCATGTTGAGCGTTAGCACGTCCAACGATTACTCCGGCCAAACCGAGGTTAAAAACGGCGTGCTCCAGTTCTCCGCTGCGGCAGCCTACACCAGCTTGACCAACAACATCGTGGTCGATAACGGCGCATCTTTGGATATACAAAATTTTGGTCCGTCCGGTCCCACGGCGATTCCCGTTCCAATAAAAATCGCCGGAGCGGGCTACAACGGACAAGGCGCCATTTATGCCTCTGTCCAACCCAATTGGGACTACTCCATCGTCAGCAAACTGGAATTGACGGCCGACGCCACTATCAGCTCCGGCGCTGCTGGCCGCTGGGATATGGAAAATCTTTCGCCCGGCGATTCTACGGCCGCCTATTTGAAGGGCAACGGCTTTACCCTGACTAAGATCGGCGCGGGCGAGATCTGGCTGAAACAACTTGGCGATATCGGTGTTGGAGACATCTATATTAACGGCGGCACGTTGGGATTCCAACAAATCATCGGCGCAGGCGACGCATCAAAAACCATTACCGTCGCCAACGGCGCCAGAATTGGCCTGTGGGATACCGGTCAATACCAGGTTATCAACAAGAAGTTGGACCTTAAAGACGGCTCCACTATTTACAGCGGCGGAGGCACCGTCGGCAACTTCTGGGCCGGCGACACCACGCTCGATGGCATAGTGACCGTCCAAGCCGCCGTCAACACTACGCTGACCGGCAACATTACCGGCGTCGGCGGCATCACTAAGACGAATGGCGCCATATTAACCTTGGCTGGGACCCAGAATTACTCCGGCACAACCACCATCAGCACAGGTACGCTTCAACTTTCCGGCTCCGGCTCCATCGGCGACGTTGCAAACGCCACCACGTTTGAATTGTTGGACGGCAACCATACCGCCGGCAACGTCACCGGCGCCGGCAATACCACGCTTGATGCAGGTGCTAATCTGACCGCCACGTCAATAACACAAGGCACCCTGACCATAGGCGCCGGGGCAACGATGACCATTGCCGCCATTCCGGGCGGACCGCTCGCGGGCATGGGCTCGATATCACCGGTCCCCGAACCGGCTACCTGGGCAATGCTCTTGCTGGCCGCCATAGGACTGGGCGTTTACTGGCGACGCAGAAGGTAGTAAACATGTTTGCATAAACGTCGTTGGGGCGGCAGTTTAACTGCCGCCCCAACAGTTTTTTGTAACTGTTCAAGACTTGCAACGCAGTAGGCACACGCCGTGTGCCGTTTGTGATATTTTTCGTACCGATGCACTTCAGGCGGATGGCACACGGCGTGCGCCTGCTACTTGACGCATGATCTTCGTGAACTATTACCTATCTTGTAGTATACATCTACACGAGCAAACATCGGGGTCAGCAAATACTTGCCGTGGAGTCTCATGAAATGTTAACTTTTCAGGACAGTAAATCTACTTATAATCTACCAATTTGGCAGGTGCACGTTCCACGGTCAAGATATGGTCGTTTTTCAGAGCTCCGAAAAAACGGTTTGGTTTGATGTGACAACAGCAGAAAGCTATAAG